>NZ_JBPXMQ020000015.1:0-151517 GCF_053470405.2 Azospirillum mesophilum | reverse complement strand
CCCCCGCCTTTGTTGGCCTATCGGTGCCGGGGCCCCCCCCCCGGGATTCGGTGCCGTGCCGGGATGGGGCGCGAAAACCGGTTTACGCTGCATAAAGATATCTTTATATCTGTATCCAGATCGGCAGGCCATGGTGGTCCGCCGGTGTCCGATGCGGGCGCGAGGCGGTTTCGGCGGTCATGGACGATCTGCTTGCGACATTGAAGGCGGCGGCGGAACCCACACGGCTTCGGCTGTTGGCGCTGTGTGCCCATGGCGAGCTGACGGTGACGGAGCTGACCCAGATCCTGGGGCAGAGCCAGCCGCGCGTGTCGCGCCATCTGAAGCTGCTGTGCGACGCCGGGCTGCTCGACCGCTTCCGCGAGGGCACCTTCGCCTTCTACCGGCTGGCCGAGAAGGGCGCCTCGGCGGAGCTGGCCCGCGTGCTGGTGGACGCCATTCCCGGCGACGACCCCACGCTGACCCTGGACCTGGAGCGGCTGGAGGCGATCAAGCGCTCCCGCTCCGAGGCGGCGGCCAGCTATTTCCGCGACAACGCCGCCCGCTGGCACGAAATCCGCTCGCTGCACGTCCCCGAACGCGAGGTGGAGGAGGCGCTGCTGCGCCTGATCCCCGCCGACGGCATCGGGGAACTGCTGGACGTCGGCACCGGCACCGGCCGCATGCTGGAGGTGCTGGGGCCGCGCGCCCGCCGCGCCGTGGGCGTGGACCAGTCGCGCGAGATGCTGGCCATCGCCCGCACGAAGCTTGAGGACTCGGCCCTGCGCCACTGCCATGTGCGGCAGGCCGACATGTACCAGCTGCCGTTCCCGTCCGGCTCCTTCGACGCGGCGGTGATCCATCAGGTGCTGCATTTCGCGGAGACGCCGGCCGACCTGCTGGCCGAGGCCGCGCGGGTGCTGAAGCCCGGCGGGCTGCTGCTGGTCGTCGATTTCGCCCCGCACGGGCTTGAGGCCCTGCGCGCCGAGCACGCGCACCGCCGGCTCGGCTTCGCCGACGCCGAGGTGGTCGGCTGGTGCCGGCAGGCCGGGCTCGACTGCGGCTCCGTCGTGCATCTGCCCGGCGAGCCGCTCACCGTTTCCATCTGGCCGGCGGTCCGCACCGCGAAGAGTGCGCCGGCCTCCTCCTCCATCCTCTCCACCAGCGGAGCCCAGCCATGACGTCCGGCACCCCGTCGGTCAGCTTCGAATTCTTCCCGCCCAAGACGGAGAAGATGGAACAGAGCCTCTGGCAGGCGATCCAGCGCCTTGCCCCGCTCAGTCCCTCCTTCGTCTCGGTGACCTACGGGGCCGGCGGCTCGACGCGCGAGCGCACGCACAACACGGTGACCCGCATCCAGAAGGAAACGGGCATCCCCGCCGCGGCGCACTTCACCTGCGTGGGCGCCACGCGCGAGGAGATCGACGCCATCGCCCGGACCTACTGGGACGCCGGCATCCGCCACCTCGTCGCGCTGCGCGGCGATCCGCCGGAGAGCGCCGGCGGGGTGGGCGGCCGCTACGAGCCCTTCCCGGGCGGCTACGCCTACGCCGCCGATCTGGTGGAGGGGATGAAGAAGGTTGCTCCCTTCGAGATCTCCGTCGCCGCCTATCCGGAATCCCACCCGGAGGCGCCCAGCGCCCAGTTCGACCTGGACAACCTGAAGCGCAAGGTCGACGCCGGCGCCACGCGGGCGATCACCCAGTTCTTCTTCGACAACGACGCTTACTTCCGCTTCCTCGACCGCTGCGCCGCCGCCGGGATCAACGTGCCGATCGTGCCGGGCATCCTGCCCATCACCAACTTCGCCCGCGCGGTGGAGTTCGCCGGCAAGTGCGGCGCCTCCATGCCCAAGGGGCTGGCGGAGACCTTCGAAGGGCTGGACGACGACCCGGAGACCCGCCAGCTGGTCGCCGCGACGGTGGCGGCGGAGCAGTGCAAGGCGCTCCAGGCTCAGGGCATCAAGGACTTCCACTTCTACACGCTGAACCGGTCGGACCTGACCGTCGCCATCTGCCGCATGCTCGGCGTGAAGGCGAAGCAGACGGCGGTGCAGTAAAACCGCTGCCCCACCTTATGTTAAGGTGGCGCGGATGATCGCGGTCGCGGAGGGGCGAGGCCATGGACAGCCGGATCGGGTACGACGAGGACTTCTACGCCTGGACCCAGGAACAGGCGCGGCTTCTTCGCGACGCCGCGCGCGAACGGCTGAACACGCCCATCGACTACGACAATCTGGCCGAGGAGGTCGAAAGCATGGGGAGGTCGGAAACGCGGGCGGTCGAAAGCGCGCTCTCCCGCATTCTGGAACATCTCCTCAAGCTTGAGTTCTCGCCGTCCGCCGATCCTCGGAACGTCTGGAAGGCGTCGGTCGTGGAGCACCGCAGCCGCGTCCTGCGCGATCTGAAGGCAAGCCCCAGCCTGCGCGGCAAGATTGACCTTCCGGACGTGTATGAAACCGCCCGCGAGTTGGCCGTTCTCGGTTTGGCGCGGGACGGCATCGCGGAAGCCGATTTGCCGGCCGACTGCCCCTACGCGCTGGATCGCATCCTCGACAAGGGCTGGTGGCCGGCGAACCGGCACGGGCTGGAGGGCTGACCCATGGACGGCCGGACCGGGTACGACGACGACTTCTACGCCTGGACCCAGGAACAGGCGCGTCTGCTGCGCGAAGCGGCGCGCGAACGGCTGAACACGCCCATCGACTGGACGCAGGTTGCGGAGGAGATCGAGGATATGGGCAAGAGCGACCTTCGCACGGTCAACAGCCATCTTGCCCGCGTCATCGAACATCTTCTCAAGCTGGAATTCTCACCGGCCCAAGACCCGCGTGGCGGCTGGCGGAAGACCGTGCGGGAGCAACGCTCCGCCGCCGTGGATACGCTCGACGACAGCCCGAGCCTGAAGGGGCGCGTGGATCTCGCCATGGCGTTCCGTCGCGGGCGAGGCTATGCCATTGATGGGCTCGGCCAGGATCGCGTCGAGGAGCGCCTGCTGCCCGCCGAATGCCCTTACGACCTCGAACAACTCCTCGACGAGGACTGGTGGCCGGTGAATCGGCACGGCCTCGACTGACAGTGCACCGCGACCGACTGACGACTTCCTGAAACGGACAAGACCTTCCCATGCCCCACATTCTCGACACTCTCCGCGACCGCGTCCTGCTCTGCGACGGCGGGTTCGGCAGCCGCATCCAGGCGCTCGACCTCGACGTCGAGAAGGATTACTGGGGGCATGAGAACTGCACCGACATCCTGCCCCTGTCGCGCCCCGACATCGTGCGGGAAATCCACCGCGGCTATTATGAAGCCGGCGCGGACATGGTGGAAACGGACACCTTCGGCGCCTCCCCGGTGACGCTGGGCGAGTTCGGCATCTCCGAAAAGGCCTTCGAGATCAACCAGCGCGCCGTCGAGCTGGCGCGCGAGGCGGCGGAGACCTTCAAGGACGGCCAGCCGCGCTTCGTCATCGGCTCCATCGGGCCGGGCACCAAGCTGCCGAGCCTGGGGCACATCGCCTATCAGGATCTGGAGGACAGCTTCTTCGTCCAGGCCGCCGGCCTGATCGCCGGCGGGGCCGACGCGATCCTGGTGGAGACCTGCCAGGACCCGCTGCAGATCAAGGCCGCCGTCAACGGCATCAAGCGCGCGCGGACCGAGGCCGGTTCCGACACGCCGGTCTTCGTGCAGGTGACGGTGGAGACGACCGGCACGCTGCTGGTCGGCACCGACATCGCGGCGGCGGCGACGGTCATCCAGGCGCTGGACGTGCCGCTGATGGGCCTGAACTGCGCCACCGGCCCGCTGGAGATGAGCGAGCACGTCAAGTGGCTGACGCAGAACTGGCCGGGCCTCGTCTCCGTGCAGCCGAACGCCGGCCTGCCGGAACTGGTGGACGGCAAGACCCACTACCCGCTGCGCGCCGAGGACTTCGCCCACTGGCTGGAGCGCTTCGTGACCGAGGACGGGGTGAACCTCGTCGGCGGCTGCTGCGGCACCAACGTCCCGCACATCGCGGCGGCCAACCAAATGCTGCGCAAGCTGGCCCCGGCCGGTTCGCACCGCCCCGCGCCGAAGGGCCGCACGGTGCATTGGGTGCCGGCGGTGGCCTCGCTGTACAGCCAGGTCACGCTGCGGCAGGAGAACGCCTTCTTCGCCATCGGCGAGCGCTGCAACGCCAACGGCTCCAAGAAGTGGCGCGAGCTTCAGGAGCGTCACGACTGGGACGGCTGCGTCGAGATGGCGCGCGAGCAGGTGAAGGAAGGGTCGCATTCGCTGGACGTCTGCACCGCCTTCGTCGGCCGCGACGAGAACGCCGAGATGCAGGCCGTGGTGTCGCGCTTCGTCGGCTCGGTGACGGCGCCGCTGGTCATCGACTCCACGGAGTATGGGGTTCTTGAGAAGGCGCTGGCGCTGTACGGCGGCAAGGCCATCATCAACTCCATCAACTTCGAGGACGGGGAGGAGCCGGCCCGCAAGCGCCTCGCGCTCGCCAAGAAGTTCGGTGCGGCGGTCATCGCGCTGACCATCGACGAGGAGGGCATGGCGAAGACGCCGGAGCGCAAGCTTGCCATCGCCAAGCGCCTCTACGATCTGGCGGTGAACGAGTATGGGCTGGCCCCGGCCGACCTGCTGTTCGACCCGCTGACCTTCACCATCGCCACCGGCAACGAGGACGACCGCAAGCTCGCCATCTGGACGCTGGAGGGCATCGAGGCGATCTCCAGGGAGATGCCGGGCTGCCAGATCATCCTGGGCCTGTCCAACGTCTCCTTCGGCCTGAACGCGGCGGCGCGCCATGTGCTGAACTCGGTCTTCCTGGACCACGCGGTGAAGCGCGGCATGACCGGCGCCATCGTGCACGTCTCCAAGATCATGCCGCTGCACCAGATCCCGGAGAACGAGGTCAAGGTCGCCGAGGATCTGATCTTCGACCGCCGCGCGGACGGTTACGACCCCCTTCAGGTCTTCCTGTCGCTGTTCGAGGGCCGCAAGGCCGCCGACACCAAGAAGAAGGCCCGCGCCGAGACGGTCGAGGAGCGGCTGAAGGAACGCATCGTCGACGGCGACCGCACCGGGCTTGAGGACGACCTCGCCGAGGCGATGAAGAGCCATTCGCCGCTGGAGATCATCAACACCTACCTGCTGGACGGCATGAAGGTGGTGGGCGAGCTGTTCGGCGCGGGCAAGATGCAGCTTCCCTTCGTGCTCCAGTCCGCGGAGACCATGAAGGCCGCCGTGGCCTACCTGGAACCGCACATGGAGAAGATCGAGGGCCAGCAGAAGGGCACCATGGTGCTGGCCACGGTGAAGGGCGACGTCCACGACATCGGCAAGAACCTCGTGGACATCATCCTGACCAACAACGGCTACAAGGTCGTCAACCTGGGCATCAAGCAGCCGGTGACCGCCATCATCCAGGCCGCCAAGGAGCACAAGGCCGACGCCGTCGGCATGTCCGGCCTGCTGGTGAAGTCCACCGTCATCATGCGCGAAAACCTGGAGGAGATGACCCGCGAGGGGCTGGACGTGCCGGTGCTGCTGGGCGGTGCCGCGCTGACCCGGGCCTATGTGGAGACGGACTGCGTGGCCTCCTACGGCGCCGGCCGCGTGGCCTACGCGGGCGACGCCTTTGACGGGCTGACGCTGATGGATCAGGTGGTCACCGGCACCTTCGACCAGCAACTGGCCATCCAGCAGGCCAAGCGCGCCGGCAAGGCGGTCAACCGCCGCCGCGTGCTGGGGCAGGCGACCAGCGCCGCCACCGGTCCGGTGGACAAGGACGCCGTGCGGGCGCGCCGGCACCGCCTGGCCGAAGGCGTGCCGGTGCCGACGCCGCCCTTCTGGGGCGCCAAGGTCATCGAGCATGTGCCGCTGAAGACGTTGGTCACCTATCTCAACGAGCGGATGCTCTACCAGCTCCAGTGGGGCTACCGGAAGGACGGCAAGTCCTTCGAGGAGTTCAAGGAGTGGGCGAAGAAGGAACTGCGGCCGGTGCTCGACCGCATGCTCCAGATCGCCGCGAAGGAGGAGATCCTGCGGCCGCAGGCGGCCTACGGCTACTGGAAGGCGGCGGCCGACGGCAACGACGTCATCCTGTTCGCCGAGGACGGCACCAGCGAGGTCGCCCGCTTCACCCTGCCGCGCCAGGGCAAGGAGGACGGGGAGTGCATCGCCGACTTCCTGCGCGACGTGAATGACGGGGAGCGGGACGTGATCGGCCTCCAGGTCGTCACCATGGGCCAGCACGCGTCGGAGGTGGCGCGGGACTGGTTCGCGGAGAACCGCTACCAGGACTACCTGTACCTGCACGGCCTGTCGGTGGAGATGACCGAGGCGATGGCGGAATACGTCCACGCCCGCATCCGCGCCGAGCTGGGCTACGGCGCCGAGGACAGCCGCGACAAGGAGAAGCTGCTCCAGCAGGAGTATCGCGGCAGCCGCTACAGCTTCGGCTACCCGGCCTGCCCGAACCTCGCCGACCAGGAGCAACTGCTGAAGCTTCTCGACGCCGGCCGGATCGGCATCGAGATGTCCGACGAGCACCAGCTCCACCCCGAGCAGAGCACGTCCGCCATCGTGCTGCACCACCCGAAGGCGAAGTACTTCAGCGTGTGATGAGGCAACGCCTCCGCTCCCATGTTATACCCTGTGTTATTGGGGGGAGCGGAGGCATCCCATGGCGGTCGTTGACGAGAAGCTGAAGATCCTGCTGGACCGGATCGTTCCGGCGATGAACCCGGAGGCCGTCTACCTGTTCGGCAGCCGGGCGCGCGGCGATTTCCACGAGGACAGCGACTACGACCTGCTGGTCGTCATGCCGGACGATGCGCCGAAGGAAAAGCGGGCAGCGCGCCGGGCTTATGAGGCGAAGATCGGCACCGGGATTCCGGCGGACATCGTTCCCTGCACGCGGACGGGCTTCGAGCGCGCCAAGGACATGGTCGGCACGCTGAGCTACGAAGCTAACCACTTCGGAGTGCGGGTCTATGGACGCTGAGGCGCTGTCGGCCTGGATCGTCGTTGCCGACCGGGACATCAAAGGCATCCGCAACAACCTCTTCGGTCCGGAGCCTGAGGTCGGCGTCGCCGCCTACCATTGCCAGCAGGCGGCCGAGAAGCTTGTGAAGGCGGTGCTGCTCTCGATGGGGACCAACCCGCCGAGAATCCATGACATCGACGCGCTGATCGACCGCATCCCGGTGGAGAATCCCCTTCTGCCCATTCTGCGGCCGTTGGGGCGGTTTACCGAATTTGTCGCTGCTCTGCGCTACCCCGGCCCAGGTCCCTTCGACGACCCTCCCGACGAACCGTCCTTGGACGAGGTTTCCTCGTGGCTTGCGGAGATCGTCGCGGTTCGGGCGGAGGTGGTGCGGTATTTGGATCTCGCGATGTGAATGTGGTGGAACACCGATGGCAGTCGTTGACGAGAAACTGAAAACCTTGCTGGACCGGATCGTCCCGGCGATGAACCCGGAAGCCGTCTACCTGTTCGGCAGCCGGGCACGTGGCGATTTCCACGAGGACAGTGATTACGACCTGCTGGTCGTCGTGCCGGATGATGCGCCCCGGGAGCATCGGTCGGCCGTCTATGCCCATGCGGCCAAGGCGGGAACGGGCATCCCGGCCGACGTCATCCCTTGCCGACGTTCGTTCTTCGAGGCCAACAAAGATCAAGTTGGTACGTTGAGCTACAAGGCGACCCGTGAAGGAGTCCGTGTGTATGGTTCGTAAAATCGGCCCTGCGGACTGGATCGAAACCGTCGACGAAGACCTTCGTGCTGTCGAAGCGTGCCTGAATTCACCGAATCCCCCTGTCAAGGCTGCGACCTATCACTGTCAGCAGGCGGCAGAAAAGCTGGTGAAGGCGATACTCGTGTCCTTGGGAGCCGACTTCCCCAAAACGCATGACATCGACTCCCTGATCATCAGAGTTCCTCGAACCGAATCGGTTCGCGCCCACATAGAGCCTCTTGGGCGCTTCACGGCCTTTGCGACGCTTTATCGCTATCCGGGTGAGTCGAGCGATGTTTCCGACGATCCCACCCTGGACGAGGTCTCCTCGTGGCTTGCGGAGATCGTCGCGGTCCGGGCGGAGGTGATGCGGTATCTCGGCCTCTCGGCCTGACGGCGTAGGCCGTTCCCAAAGGGGCGCGGCTTCGCTTATCCTCGATTCATGAGCCAGAAAGCCCCCGCCAGCGGCCCTTTGGAGCTTCACCAGGAGACGGTGCGGCCGGAGTGGATCGACTACAACGGCCACATGAACGTGGCCTTCTATCTGCTGGCGTTCGACCACGCCACGGACGCGGTGCTCGACCATTTCGGGATCGGCAAGGCCTACGCGGAAGGCGAGGGGCGGTCGATGTTCGTGGTCGAGGCGCACCTGACCTACGCCCGCGAGGTGACGGAGGGGGACGGGCTGCGCTTTTCCTCGCGCATCCTGGGCTCCGACGGGAAGCGGCTGCACCTGTTCCATGAGATGCGCCACGCGGAGGACGGCTTCCTGGCGGCCACGGCGGAGTTCATGCTGCTTCATGTGGATCTGACGGAGCGGCGCGCCATGCCCTTCGCGGAGGAGACGGCGGCGTCGATCGCGCGCGTGGCGGCGGAGCATGCGCGACTGCCGGTCCCGGTGCAGGCCGGCCGGTCCATCGGCTTCCGGGGCGGGAAAGCACCGTAGGCGAACGGCTTTCCCGTTTGTCAATCTGGACGCGCCGACCTATGTCTTGGCGGATGAAGACGACAATTTTCGCCGCCTTCGCGGTTGTGACCGCCCTGACCATCACCCTGTTCGCGCCGGACAGGGCTTGGGCCGAATGCACCGACCCGGCGCAGCCGAAGGTCACATGGCGCCGCTGCTATTTCGACGGGCGCGACCTGGCCGGTGTGAACCTGTCCGGCGCGGAACTGCGCGACGCCACCTTCCAGCGCTCCACCCTGAAGGACGCGGATCTGTCGAACGCCGATGCCTACCGCGCCAAGTTCTTCAGCACGACCATGCCGGGGGTGAAACTGGATGGCGCGCGGCTGATCGAGGCGGACTTCACCCGCGCCGACCTGACCGGCGCGTCGCTGAAGGACGCCGACCTGCGCAACGCCAAGCTGGTGAACGCGACCCTGGTGAAGGCGGACTTCACCAACGCCAAGCTGGGCGGCGCCGATCTGCGCAACGCCGACCTGACGGGGGCCACCTGGATCGACGGCAAGCATGTCTGCGCGGAGAAGTCCGTGGGGCAGTGCAATTAGCTATCGCGCAAGTAATGAAGCGGCTTCGCGAAATATGATGTCCTGGAAGGAATGTCGCTTGCCCGCCTGTTTGTCGCCGCTATAAGTTTTGCACGCGACCAAGGGGAAAGGCGACGGGGATGGCGGGCACCGACGATTTCGAGAAGGCGCGCGACCTTGCCGGCCGCGCCATGGATCGCATGCTCGCCGAACGGCTGTCCCCCAATCCGGAGAACTTCACGCTGTGGTACGCCTATTTCGGCGGCCAGCTTCCGGACCTGACCCGCGCCATCGACATCGCCCAGCGCGACGGCTCCTCCCTGTCGCAGACCCATTGCGACGAGCTGTTCAAACGCTTCTTCACCCTGGACGCGGAAGCGCAGGCGATTCGCGAGACGTCGGAACGGGCGCGCTTCGCGCTCGGCCGCATCCTGGAGCAGCTGGGCACCGTGGGGTCGGAGACGGACCGCTACGGCCAGACGCTCGCCGGCTTCCGGGGGGAGCTGGACCAGCCGCTGACGGTGGAGGAACTGCGCGCCATGGTCGCCGCCATCGCCGCGGAGACGACCGCCATCGTGGACCGGCAGGCGCGCTTGCAGAACCAGCTTCTGGAGTCGAGCCAGCAGTTGGCCGAACTGCGCGTCATCCTCGATTCCGCCCGGCGCGAGGCGCTGACCGACGGGCTGACCGGCATCGCCAACCGCCGCGCGCTCGATCAGGCGCTGGCCGGGGCGGTGGAGAACGCCGCGCAGGACGGCACGCCGCTGTCGCTGCTGATGGTGGACATCGACCACTTCAAGCGCTTCAACGACACGCACGGCCATCTGGTCGGCGACCATGTCCTGAAGCTGGTCGCCAAGGTGCTGACCGAAGGAATAAAGGGCCGCGACACCGCCGCGCGCTACGGCGGGGAGGAGTTCTGCATCCTGCTGCCGAACACGGAGCTGACCAACGCGATCAAGGTCGCGGACCAGCTTCGTGCCTCGGTCGGATCGCGGCAGATCGTGAACCGGGCGCGCAACGTCGCCTACGGGTCGGTGACGCTGTCCATCGGCGCGGCGGAATACCGGTCGGGCGAGGACGTGCTGACCCTGCTCCGCCGCGCCGACGAGGCGCTCTACGCCGCCAAGCGGGGCGGGCGGAACAGGGTGTGCGCCGAGGGGATGCCGCTCGGTTAAGCCCGGCCGGCCAGCCGGTTGATCACCGCATCGGTCTCCGCGACGAGGCGGTCCACAAGAGCCGCCGCGGGCTGGCGGTTCGCCATGC
Source organism: Azospirillum mesophilum (assembly GCF_053470405.2). NCBI lineage: Bacteria > Pseudomonadati > Pseudomonadota > Alphaproteobacteria > Rhodospirillales > Azospirillaceae > Azospirillum > Azospirillum mesophilum. The sequence goes on along the minus strand of NZ_JBPXMQ020000015.1, from coordinate 141,048 downwards.
GCAGGCCTTGTCCGGCCCACAGCGACAGGAACTCCGCCCGGCCCTGCTGCGCGGCGGCGGTGCGCATCGGGCGGGTCAGGGCGTTCTGGTAGGGGAAGGGCAGGATCGCCTCGCCCGACACCGCGTCCATGAAGCGGTTGACGACGCCGCGCGCCGGACGGCCTGAGAAGGCGCGCGTGATGCGCGTCTCGTGCTCGCCGGCCTTCAACAGGGCCTGCTTGTAGGCGTCGGAAACGCCGGCCTCGTTGCAGGTCAGGAAAGCCGTGCCCATCTGCACCGCGCAGGCGCCCAGCGCCAGCGCCGCCGCGATTCCGCGCCCGTCCATGATGCCGCCCGACGCCACCACCGGCAGGCGCACCGCGTCCGCCACCTGCGGGACCAGCGCCATGGTGCCGACAAGGCCGGCGCCGCTGTCCACGGCGCCCAGGTTGTTGGCGAAAGTGCCGCGATGGCCGCCGGCCTCGGCGCCCTGGGCGATGATCGCCTCCATGCCCGCCCGCTCCAGCGCCACCGCCTCGTCCACCGTGGTGGCGGTGCCCATCAGCAGCATGCCGCGCGCCTTGATCGCGGCCAGAACCTCGGCCGGCGGAATGCCCATGGTGAAGCTGATGCTCGCCGCACCGCTGTCCAGGGCCACGGCGACCTGCTCGGCGAAGCTGTCGGCCGCCAGCGTCGGCGGGGTGGGGGCAGGGAGGCCGAGTTCGGCGTGGCAAGCGGCGACACGCTCCAGCGCCGGGGTGAGATCGGCGGGCGGCTCCGGCGCCGGGGAGGGGGCGAAGAGGTTGATGCCGAAGGGCTTGGCCGTGCGGGCGCGGACGGCCTGCGCGCGTTCGGCGATCTGCGCCGGGGTCAGGTAGGCCGCGCCGATGAAGCCGAGTCCGCCCGCCTCGCTGACCGCGGCCACCAACTCCGCCGTGTCGCCGCCGCCCGTCATCGGCGCCTGGATGATCGGGTGGGCGAGGCCCAGCCGCTGCGTCAGAATGGTGTGTACCGGCATTGCTCCGCCCTCCGGGGATGGTCGTGTGTTGAGTGAGAGGCTAGGGCGGAGAGGCCATCGTGAAAAATGAATTGTTTTGATGGGGGCGTTCGCTTTTGGTGATGGCGTTTTGCCCCCTCCCTAACCCTCCCCCTCTTCGAGGTGGAGGGGACTGCCGCCGCTTCGCCAAAGCTCCCTCCACCGCCAAAGGCGGGGGAGGGGTGGGGAGGGGGCAAAACGCACCCTACGCAGCGCGCAGCCACACCGCCGTGTCGTGGAACGCGGCACCGCCCGCCGGGGGGATGGGCTCCGGCGAGGTCAGCGTGTTGATGCCCAGCCCCTCGACGAAGGCGCTGTTCGGCCAGATGCCCTCCACGATCACGACGCCGCGCGGGACTCCGGCGAAGGGCTTGGCGTGGACGACCACGCTGCCCTGCGTGTTGCCGACGCGCACCGCGTCCCCCTCGGCGAGCGACAGGGCGGCGGTGTCGTCCGGGTGGATCAGGGCGGTGGGGCGGCCTTCGCGGCGCTGCGCCGTCAGGGTCTCGGTGAAGCTGGTGTTCAGGAACTGCCGCGCCGGGGCGGTGACGAGGCGGAAGGGATGCTCCGCGTCGGTCGGGCGGCCCGGAGTCATGTGGTCCGGCAGGTCGGGCAGCTGGCCCGCGCCGTAGGGGCCGAGCGCCGCCCAGTCCGGGGCGAAGCGGAAGCGCCCGTCGGGGAAGGCGAAGCCGTTCAGGAAGTGCGAGGTCTCGAAGTCCGGCTGGGCGTCGATCCAGCGCTGTTCGGTCAGGGTGGCGGCGTCGGGCAGGTCGGACGCCTTGAGCATGGCGTCGATGATTTCCAGCGCGGTCATGCCGAAGCCCGGATGCTCCGCCCCGACGCGGCGGGCGAGTTCGGAGATGACCCAGTGGTTTTCGCGCGCCTCGTACTGCGGCTCGATCACCTTGCGGCCGATCAGGATGTGCATCTGGCCGCCGCCCCGGTAGATGTCGTCATGCTCCAGGAAGGTGGTGGCGGGGATGACGAGGTCGGCGAGCTTCGCCGTGTCGGTCATGAACTGCTCGTGCACCGCAACGAACAGATCCTCGCGCAGGAAGCCCCGGCGGACGCGGGCGGAATCCGGGCAGATGGTCGCCGGGTTGGTGTTCTGGATCAGCATGGCCGTCACCGGCGGGCCGCCCTGGATGTCCTCCCCGGTCAGCACCGCGCCGATGCGCGACTGGTCGAAGCCGCGCACCGTGGGGTCCAGCCGGTCGAGCCCTTCCGACAGGGTCCTGTCGAGCCTGTAGATGCCGGACGAGCAATAGAGCGCCCCGCCGCCCTTGTGCGCCCAGGCGCCGGTGACCACCGGCAGGCAGGATACCGCGTGCATCTGCGCCGCCCCGTTGTGGGCGCGCGTCAGCCCGTAGCCGAGCCGCAGATAGCTGCGCTTGGTGGCCCCATAGAGGCGGGCGAAGGCGACGATCTCCTCCACCATCAGGCCGGCGATGGCCGCAGCCCATTCGGGCGTGCGGGTGGCAAGGTGGTCCTCCAGCCGTTCCGCGCCGGCGGCGTAGCGGGCGAGGTAGGCGCGGTCGGCGAAGCCCTCCTTGAACAGGACGTGCATCACCGCGCAGGCCAGCGCGCCGTCGGTGCCGGGGCGCAGCATCAGGTGCAGGTCCGACACCTCCGCCGTGCCGGTGCGGTAGGGATCGATCGTGACCAGCTTGGCCCCGCGCGCCTTGCGGGCGCGGCTGACGTGAGTCATCACGTTGACCTGCGTCGCCACCGGGTTGCCGCCCCAGTTCACGATCAGGTCGCTGTCGGCCATCTCGCGCGGGTCGGCGCCGCGGATGTCGCCGTGGCCGGCCAGCCAGCCCATGTTGGCCGGGGTGTCGCAGACCGTGCTGATCTGGCGCGAATAGCCCTTGGCGTGGCGCAGCCGCTGGATCGCGCCGCGCTGCACGAGGCCCATGGTGCCGGCGTAGAAGAAGGGCCAGACGGCTTCCGGCCCGTATTGCGTCTCGGCGGCCAGGAAGGCGTCGGCGATGCGGTCCAGAGCCTCCTCCCAGCCGATTTCCCTCCATTGGCCGGAGCCTTTGGGGCCGGTGCGCAGCAGTGGGGTCTTCAGCCGGTCGGGGGAATGGACGCGCTCCGCGTAGCGGCTGACCTTCGCGCAGATGACGCCGGCCGTGTAGCTGTTGGCCGCCGCGCCGCGCACCTTTCCGATGCAGTCGGGGGCGAGCCGTTCGACCTCCAGGGCGCAGGTGCTGGGGCAGTCGTGTGGGCAGGCGGTCGGCAGGAACGGGGACGTCACGGAGCGTGGCCTCGGTGCAGGAGAACTTCCGCCGGAAGCTTATGTCCAGGGCCGCGGGCTCCGCAACCCGTCCGGAAAACGAAAAAGGCCCTCTTCCGACAGCGCCGGGAGAGAGCCTTTCCGTTCGGTTGCCTTGGGGCGCCTACATCATTCCCCCTACATCATTCCCAAAGTGCGCGGCAGCCACAGGGAGAGGATGGGGACGTAGGTGATCAGCACCAGGAAGCCCAGCATCGCCAGCAGCCAGGGCCAGACGGCCACGGTCAGCTCGGTGATGCCCATCTTCGTGATGCCCGACGCGACGTAGAGGTTCAGCCCCACCGGCGGGTGGCACATGCCGACCTCCATGTTCACGACGATCAGGATGCCGAAATGCACCGGGTCGATGCCCAGCTTGATCGCCACCGGGAACAGGATCGGCGCCATGATCAGGACGATGGAGGACGGCTCCATGAAGTTGCCGGCCATCAGCAGCAGGACGTTCGTCACCAGCAGGAAGGCGATGGTGCCGAAGCCCTGGGCGACGATCCAGTCGGCGATGGTCTGCGGGATGTTCTCCGACGTCAGGACGAAGGAGAAGAGCACCGCGTTCGTGATGATGTAGAGCAGCATCGCCGACATGTTCGCCGACGACAGCAGCACCTTCGGCACACCCGCCAGCGGCATGTCGCGGTAAACGAAGACCGCGATGATGAAGGCGTAGACGGCGCTCATCGCCGCGGCCTCGGTCGGGGTGAAGATGCCGGTGTAGATGCCGCCGATGACGATCACGATCAGCAGCAAGCCCCAGATCGCCTCGCGGAAGGCGTGGAACCGCTGGGCGGCGCTGGCCTTGGGCAGGCGGGGGTAGCCGTTCTTGCGCGCCCGGTACCAGGTGACGCCGCCCAGCAGGGCCGCCAGCATCAGGCCGGGGATCACCCCCGCCATGAAGAGCTGCCCGACCGACGCGGCGTTGACGGAGCCGCTGGTGGCGACCGAATACATCACCATTACGATGGACGGCGGGATCAGGATGCCCAGCGCGCCGGAGGTGGTGATGACGCCCGCCCCGAACTGGCGCGGGAAGCCCTGGTTCACCATGGCCGGCAGGATGATGGAGCCGATGGCGACCACCGTCGCCGGGCTGGAGCCCGACACCGCCGCGAACAGCGCGCAGCCCAGCACGCCCGCCAGCCCGAGCCCGCCGTGCCAGTGCCCGACCATGGCGGTGGCGAAATTGATCATGCGGCGCGCCACGCCGCCGTGCGTCAGGAAGTTGCCGGCCAGGATGAAGAACGGGATCGCCATGATCTCGAACTTCTCGATGCCGGTGAACAGCTTCAGCGCCACGGCCTCGATCGGCACCTGGGTCATGGTGAAGAGGAAGGTCAGAACCGTGAGGCCGAGCGAGATCGAGACCGGCATGCCGGTCAGCATCAGCACCAGCAGCAGGCCGAAGATGATGGCGGCGCTCATCGGTCGTTCTCCTTCGGCTCGTTCGGTCCGGGCGGCTCATTCGGTCCGGGCGGTTCATTCGGACCCGAGCGGCGCTTGCCACCCTCGTGATGGGCGATGTCGTGCGGGTGCAGGTTGTCGTCCATCTCGAACCAGTTGACGTCCTGCGCCTCGCGCTGCGGGTCGGCCGCGTCCTCCTCCAGCCCCTCGACATGGCCGTGGTCGTGGTGGGGCAGTTCGCCCGTGCGGACGAAGCTCCAGGCCACCTGAAGGAAGCGGAAGCACATCAGGTAGGAGCCGAGCGGGATCGCCAGATAGATGATCCACATCGGCCATTCCAGGTCGGCCGAGGTCTGGTCGGTGTCCGCCATGTGCCAGACGAAGTTGGCGCCCAGCGTGCCGACGGTGCCCGTGAACAGGGCGCCGGCGAGAAGCCCGAAGACGATGAACTTGGCGCGGACGGGCGTGTCCAGCTTGTTGATCAGCACGTCCACGCCGACGTGGATGCCCGTGCGCACGCCATAGGCGGCGCCGAACTTCGCCATCCACACGAACATGTAGATGCACAGCTCCTGCGCCCAGGCGAGGTTCCAGTGCAGGATGTAGTCTTGGATCACCGGAACGCCCGAGGCGTAGCGGTGGACGACGGCGACGAAGATGATCAGCGTCGCCGCGGCCATGAGGAAGCCGATCAGCACCTCCTCAAGCCGGTCGAGCAGTTTCATGAGCATGGCGGCGGCTCCGGCGAGCGCACGGTCTCCCTCTCCCCGGAGGGGAAGAGGGAGACCAGGGCGTCGGTTACATCTTGAAGCCGGCGGCTTCCGCTTCCTTGTAGATCTGCTGGATCAGATCCTTGCCGACGCGGGATTCGGCGTCCTTGTGGACCGGCTGCAGGGCCTTCACCCAGGCCTGGCGCTCTTCCTTGGTCTGCTCGTGGAACTGGGTCTTGCCGGACGCCTTCATCTGGGCCATCGCGGTGTCGTTCTCGTTCTGGGCGATGTCGTTGGCGTAGGCGGTGGCGTCCTTCATCGCGTCTTCAAGCTGGGTGCGGACGTCGGACGGCAGGCCGTCCCAGAACTTCTTGTTCACGATGACCGCGTAGCCGAGATAGCCGTGGTCGGTCAGCGTGGCGTGCTTCTGCACCTCGTGCATCTTCTGGGTGTACATGTTGGAGGGCGGGTTCTCCGTCCCGTCCACGACGCCGGTCTGAAGCGCCTGATACACCTCCGAGAAGGCCATCACCTGGGGCAGGGCGCCCAGCGCCCGCATCTGCGCGTCCAGCACCTTGGAGGACTGGATGCGCATCTTCAGGCCCTTCATGTCCGTCGGCTGGATGAGCGGCTTGTTGGCGCTCATGATCTTGAAGCCGTTGTCCCAGTAGGCGAGGCCGATGATGCCCTTGCTCTCCAGCTTCTGGAACAGCTGCTTGCCGACCGGCCCTTCGGTGACGCGGCGCAGAACCTCCTTGTTCGGGAAGATGTAGGGCAGGTCGAAGACCTCGAACTCCTTCGCGCCCAGCGGGCCGAACTTGGCGAGCGACGGGGCGAGCATCTGGACGGCGCCGAGTTGCAGGGCCTCCAGCTCCTCCTTGTCCTTGTAGAGCTGGCTGTTCGGGTAGACCTCGACCTTCACCTTGCCGCCGGTGCGCTGTTCGGCCAGTTCCTTGAACTTCTCCGCACCCTTGCCCTTGGGCGTTTCCGGGGCGACGACGTGGCTGAACTTGATGACGATCTGGTCCTGGGCAAACGCCACCGCCGAGGTCATCAGGCAGCCGGCCGCGGCCGCCGCGCACAGCAGCTTCGTGAGCTTCATCGGGCTTTCCTCCGTACAATTCTTGTTTCGGCCGCCGCTGGCGGGGCCGATTGTCGATGCTTCAAGCTTTGTGCATTGTTCGATAAATCCGGGCGGCATTGCTATTGTGGAAATCCGTATCCGCGGAGATAACGCTTTGGAACTCATCCGCCGCAGCCCCCGGCATAACGTGCCATCGCAGAGCACGCCCATGCAGGCGACGCCCATCGTCGCGATGGCGCTGGTCGTGGTGCTGCTGGGTGTCTTCCTGTGGCTGCTGCAACGGAGCGAGCAGGAGGAGGAGGCGCTCACCCTCATCAAGGATATCCTGTGGGTCGAGCAGAACCTGCATTTCCAGCTCAACTCCGACCAGGAGAAGCTGGAGCATCTTGCCGAGGCGCTGGGCCGCCAGGAGGAGACGCCGGACCATTTCGCCGCCATGGCGCGCCACGTCGTCGTCGCCAACCCGGCGATCCAGCGCGTGGTCCGCCTGGACGTCCACGGCAAGCCGGTCCTGTCGGAACCGCCGGTCGAGGACGATCCGGTGATGGACGATGCCTTCGGCCCCAGCCCGCGCGCCGACGCCTTCCTGATCGCCCAGTCCTCCGGACGGCGCGCCTTCTCCGCGCCCTACCGGCTGGACGGGACGGACAGCGCCTTCGAGATCGTCATCCCCGTCTTCCGCGGGTCGGAATTCGCCGGCGCCCTGGCCGCCGTTCTGTCCATCGATGCCATGCTGACCAGCCACGTTCCCTGGTGGTTCGCCCAGCGCTATCAGCTTGAGGTCGTGGATCCCTATGGCGCGGTGCTCGGCGCCAAGTCGCGGATCGAGGTGCCGGAGCCGCGGCACAGCCACACCGTGCCCTTCGACCCGCCCGGCCACGGGCTGATGCTGGTGGCCACGCTGCACCAGACGGAGGACAATCCGGGCCGCAACATCCTGGTCGCGGCCATCTTCGCGCTGGCCGTGTCCGCCCTGTGGAGCCTGTGGGCCCTGCGCCGCCACGTCGCCGGGCGCATCCGCGCAGAGGAAGCGCTGCGCGCCGAGCACGCCTTCCGCAAGGCCATGGAGGACAGCCTGACCGTGGGCATGCGCGCCCGCGACCTGGAAGGGCGCATCATCTACGTGAACCCCGCCTTCTGCCGGATGGTCGGCTTTTCCGCGGAGGAGCTGGTGGGGCGGGGACCCGTCATGCCCTATTGGCTTCCGGAGGATTTGCAGCACACCGAGGAGGTGTTCCGCGCCGTGCTGGCCGGCAACGCCCCGCCCAACGGGTTCGAGCTGCGCTTCCAGCGCGCCGACGGGGAGCGGTTCGACGCGCTGATCTACGAGGCGCCGCTGATCGACGCCAAGGGCCGGCACACCGGCTGGATGGGCTCCGTCCTCGACATCACGGAGCGCAAGCGGGCGGAGGAACTGGCGCGAAGGCAGCAGGAACGGCTCCAGCAGACCGCGCGCCTGATCAGCATGGGCGAGATGGCCTCCACCCTGGCGCATGAGCTGAACCAGCCGCTGTCGGCCATCGCCAGCTATTGCACGGGATGCCTGAACCGGCTGCGCTCCGGAACCGTGCAGACCGACGAGCTGGCGGCGGCGCTGGACAAGCTGGCCGCCCAGGCCCGGCGCGCCGGCCAGATCATCCGCCGCGTCCACGACTTCGTCCGCAAGAGCGAGCCCAACGTGGCCCCCTGCTGCCTGGCCGGGGTGGTGGAGGACTGCGTGGCCCTGATGGACGGCGACGCCCGCCAGCAGGACGTTCGGCTGCTGCTGGAGGTGGAGGACGGGCTGCCGGCCGTGCCGGGCGACCGCATCCTTCTGCAGCAGGTCGTCATCAACCTGATGCGCAACGGGATCGAGGCGATGGCCCACGCCCCGCCGGAGGAGCGCACCCTGCTCATCGGGGTCGCCGCCGGGAACGGCGCGGTTACCGTGCGCATCCGCGACCGGGGGTGTGGTATATCGCCCGAACACGCGGAGAATTTGTTTTCGCCGTTCTTCACCACCAAGACCGAGGGCATGGGCATGGGGCTGAACATCTGCCGGTCCATCGTCGAGCACCACCAGGGACGCCTGTGGTTCGAGCCCGCCCCGGAGGGCGGCACCGTGTTCCTGTTCTCCCTGCCGGCGGTTCAGGCATGAGCGACGCTCCCGCAAGCGACATCCCCGGCGGCGAGCCCCCCGCCAGCGAACCCCCCGCCAACGGGCCGAAGCTGCACATCGTCGACGACGACGAGGCGATCCGCGACGCGCTGGGCTGGCTGTTCCAGTCGCGCAACGTGCCGGTGGTCTCCTGGGCGTCGGCGGAGGCGTTTCTGGCAGACTACGCGCCCGATCTGGCGGGCTGCCTGCTGCTGGACATCCGCATGGAGGGCATGAGCGGGCTGGAGCTGTTCGACCGGCTGCGCGAGTTGGGCTGCCGCATGCCCGTGCTGTTCCTGACCGGCCACGGCGACGTGCCGAAGGCGGTGTCCGCCCTGAAGAAGGGAGCCCGCGACTTCGTGGAGAAGCCCTTCAACGACAACGACCTCGTCGACCGGGTGATCGAGGCGATGGCCTTCGACGCCGCCCAGCGGGAGCGCGAGGCGGGGCAGGCCGGTGTCGCCGCCCGGCTCGCCACCCTGACCCAGCGCGAGCGGCAGGTCATGCAGCTTGTGGTGGCGGGCAAGCTCAACAAGGTCATCGCTGACGAGCTGGGCATCAGCATGCGCACGGTCGAGGTCCACCGCGCCCACGTCTTCGAAAAGATGGGCGTCAAGACCGCCGTCGAACTGGCCCGCCTTCTGGCTGCGGTGGGGTGACCCGCCGGAGCTTCCCGTAACGCTTGACAACACGGCGGCGGGAAGCGGCAATGCATTTGGGAATGCGCTGAAAGGGCGGAGACATCGTTGCGCCTGCCGTCTTCGACACTTGGGCTTGGGCTCGCCACCATCGCGCCGCTGCTGCTGTTCCTGGTCATCGTGGTGTGGGTGCTCGACCACAAGCAGCAGGAGGAGTTGGAGACGGAACTGCGCGGCAACGCGCGCACCCTGTCGCTCGCCATCGACCGCGAGCTGGAAAGCCAGGCGCGCCCGCTGGAACTGCTGGCGGCGCTGGGGCGGAGCACGGTCAACGACCTGCCCGTGCTGCAGGCCCATTCCATCGAGGCGGTGCAGAACCAGCCCGGCTGGCTGGCCGTCGGGCTGATCGAGCCCGCGACGCTGAAGTTCCTGTTCCACACGCAGTTTCCGCTGGGCGCCGACCTGCCGCCGCCGCGACTCGACGACATCACGCGGCGGGTCGTGGAGACGGGCAACACCGTCGTCGGCGGGGTGCTTCCCCCCGGCGGGCCGCCCGGCCGGCCGGCGCTGATCATCCGCGCGCCCATCATGGAGCAGAAGCGCGTCCGCCACGTGCTCTCGCTGGCGGTCGGGCTGGAAAGCCTGGATGCGGTGGTTCGCGCGGCGGGGCTGCCGGCCACCTGGACCGTCGCGGCCATCGACCCGTCCCTGACCATCGCCGCGCGGACCCGCGAGGCGGAAATCTACGTCGGCCAGCGCGTCACCCCGTCCATAGAAGAGCTGCTGACGCACAACCATCATGGGCTGTCGCAAGCCACCACCAAGGATGGGCAGCTCGTCTACACGGTCTTCCACCGCTCGCCGGAAACGGGCTGGTCGGTGGCGCTGGGCGTGCCGTCGGCCCAGGTGCGGGGGAAGCTGCTGCAAAGCCGCTGGACCATCATCGCGGGCGGTCTGGCCGCCTGCCTGACGACGCTGGTGCTGGCCATCGTGGTCACGCGCGACTACCAGCGCCGGCGCAAGGCGGAAGGCGATGCCCGCGCGGCACGCGAGGCGATGCTGGTGGAGCAGCGCCGCCGGCTGGAGGCGGAGAAGGAGCATGCGGAGGCGGCGAACCGCGCCAAGTCGGACTTCCTCGCCAACATGAGCCACGAGCTGCGCACGCCGCTGAACGCCGTCATCGGCTTCAGCGAAGCGCTGCTGTCCGGCATCTTCGGGCCAAGCCCGCCGAAGCACCGCGAATACATCGCCAACATCCACGCCTCCGGCCAGCATCTGCTGACGCTGGTGAACGACGTGCTGGACATGGCGAAGGTGGAAGCCGGGCGCCTGGAGCTGTTTCCGGAGCGGGTGCCTGTGTCGGCCCTGCTGACGGAATGTCTGGAGCTGGTGGAGACGCTGGCCGGCCAGAAGGGGGTAGGGCTGAAGGCCGGGGCCGTGGCGCCGGATCTGATGCTGTTCGTCGACAACATCCGCGTGCGCCAGTCGGTGCTGAACATCCTGTCCAACGCCATCAAATTCACGCCGGAGGGCGGGCTGGTCCGCGCCGACGCGCGCCGGAACGAGGACGGGACGGTCGCCATCGCCATCGCCGACACCGGCATCGGCATGTCGGAGGACGAACTCCGCATCGCGCTGGAGCCGTTCCGGCAGGTGAACAACTACATGACCAAAACGCAGGCCGGCACCGGCCTCGGCCTGCCGCTCGCCAAGCGCTTCGTCGAGGCGCATGGCGGCCGGCTGGAGGTGCGCAGCTCCGTGGGGGAGGGTACGACGGTCGTCATCACGCTGCCGGCCGAACCCGCCCCCGTCGGGATGTCTGTAGTGAACGTTTAAGCGGCCTCGCGCTTGAGACGGACCTCGGCGGCGTCCAGGCCGGCGACAAGCTCGTCGACGGCCTGGTCGGCCATGGCGCGGGCGAAGGGCCACGCCTCGTCGTTGGCGAGGTGGGCGGCCTCGACACGGCCGGCCACCCGGTTGAGAAGGCCGCGCAGCGCGTCGAGCGTGCGTTCCAGCTGCTCCCGGTCGTTCTGGTTCCAGCGCTCCACCTGCGTCCGCAGCCGGTCGAGCCGGTCGGAGGCGTGCAGGAGAAGGTCGCGGCACAGGCTGTCGTGGGCTTGCCGTTGACGGCAGCTCATGGATGGATCCCCCTTTCGGATCGCTTCGGAATCGCCCGGCCGGCGGCTGCGGACGGCGTTTGTGCAGCGCAATGTTTTGAGGAACATGGTGCGTTGCAGCAAGTTGCGCGCCGCAGTGCCAAAAAGAAAACCGACCGGGTGGCCCTGCCATATACAATGGAGAGCGGCCCAGGTTCCCGAAGTGTGAAAGTTTCGTGGAGCGTTCCCTCGGTCGGGCGGTTGAGTCCGCCCGTGAATTGCGGATGTTGTTTTGTTTTTGGTTGCTGCGGTTTCTGCCTCATCGGTGACGAATCGTCAACCGAACCAAAAGCATATGCCATTGGCGATTTGTCGCAGCATCGGGGATAGGCCGGACGGCCGCCCCCTCGGCAAGTGGAAATTGTGTCGGGGAACTATTCGGCGGCAACGCCGTAGGGGTAGCTGTCGGCGTTGGCCGGTTCGGGCGCGGTCTGCGGCTGGTTCTGGTAGCCGGGGCACTGGTTGGCGCAGTGCTGTTGCGCCATGTCCCGCATCGTCGGAACGCATTTCCCACACTGCACCTGACGGTCGTAGTGCCGGAAGACCGAGGCCGGCGTCCGCGCGCCGTTTTCGAGGGCTTTCGTGACCTGCTTGTCGTTCAGCGCGTGGCAGATGCAGACGTACATGATCCCTCGACGATGGTGATAGGCGAGCGACGTTGGTGCACTCAGTTAATGCGATTGAGAATGACTGTCAAATGATCTGGATCATAGTTTGGGCCACATGGCGGCCCCGCGTCCGCTTGTCACACTCCAATCGAAAGGGCCAATCGAACGAGGAAGGTGGGCATCGCGATGCCCGGCCCGCGACAACCCTTGCATTCGCCCGCAGGGGGCGGTAGCCCCTCGGCATGACCGACGCACCCGAACCCCGCCAGCCGGGGCAGCCGACGCCCCGGCCGACTCCCCTGGGGCAGACCATCTATCTGGCGCCCGAAGGATTCGTGAACGACCTCGTCGCGGAACTGGGCGACGTGTCGGCGGTGGAGGACCGGTTGGTCTTCGCGGACGGCCCGGCCCGCCCGGCCGCCTGGGCGCAGAACATCTGGTACGATCCGGTCAAGATCGAGATCGCCTCGATCAAGGACGGGGCGCGGGCCTTGCGTGGGATCCAGCGAAACTGGGCGCTCTGGTCGCTGCGCCACCACCGCCGCGCCAACCTGATCCAGGAAAATCTGCCGCACGTCTCGGCCAAGCCGGTGGTCTTCCCGTCGCCGCTGCCCACGGCGCCGCTCGGCTCCTGGACGCTGCTGGACGAGAACACCATCGTCGCCGCCGCACGCTGCTCCAGCCCCTACCGGCACGGCGAGGTGAGTTTCGTCGAGAACAGGACGGCGCCGCCGAACCGCGCCTACCTGAAGCTGTGGGAAGCGCTGACCCTGTTCGGGGAACAGCCTGGGCCGGGCGACCGCTGCATCGACCTGGGCGCCTGCCCCGGCGGCTGGACCTGGGTGCTGCACGAGCTGGGCGCCAGCGTGGTCAGCGTGGACAAGGCCCCGCTGGACCCCGCCATCGCCGCCCTTCCGCGCGTCGAGTTCCGGCAGGAGAGCGCCTTCGGGCTGAAGCCGCAGGACGTGGGGCCGGTGGACTGGCTGTGCTGCGACGTCATCTGCTACCCGACGCGGCTGTTGCGGCTGGTCCAGCAGTGGATGGACAGCGGGCTCGCCAAGCGCTTCGTCTGCACGCTGAAGTTTCAGGCCGAGACCGACCACGAAACCGCCCGCGCCTTCGCCGCCATCCCCGGCGGCCGGGTGCTGCACCTGCACCACAACAAGCACGAGCTGACCTGGATGTGGCCGGTCGCGACCCCGTGACGGCTCACGCCCGCCGCAGCGCCAGTTCCAGCGCCGGGCGCAGGATGGAGGCGGCGGCGTAGCCGATCTCCACGACCTCTTCGGCGCGGTCGAACTCCAGGATGCCGATGTGGGCGAGGCGGGGGGCGATCAGCACGTCCGGCGGCTCGCCGGCGAGGCGGGAGCGCGTGATGCGGTCCTGCATGATGTCGATGGAACCGGCCATCACCTCCATCACGTTCGGGTTCGGGGCGGCGGTGCGCTCCAGCTGGTTGGCGAGGAAGCGCGTGCGCGGGCCGGGCCGCCGGCCGAGCCAGGAGGCGATCTGCGAGGTCAGGGTGGAAAAGGCGGGGGAGGTCGCGTCACCCGCCGCCGCGACATGCTCCGCCACCACCACGGGTGCCGGGGCGCCGCCTTTTCCGGCGTTGGAGCGCAGGGTGGGGCGGCCGAGCGGTGACAGCTCGCTGTTCAGGTTCACGGCGATCACCACGTCGGCGCCCAGCGCGCGGCAGAGCGACACCGGCACCGGGTTGACCAGCGCTCCGTCCACCAGCCAGCGCTCGTCCCGCCGCACCGCCGGGAACAGGCCGGGCATGGCGGCCGACGCCTGCACGGCGCTCAGCATCGGCCCCTCGCGCAGCCAGATCTCGCGCCCGGTGCTGAGATCGGTGGCCACCGCCGCGAAGGGCTTGTGCAGCCGCTCAATGGTCACGTCGGTGCGGTGGTTGCGGAAGCGTTCGAAGGTGCGCTCGGCCGCCAGCAGGCCGCCGCGCCGGAAGGTGAGGTCGATGATGCCCAGCATGCCGCGCCAGCCCATGCTCTGCGCCCAGCTCTGCAACTCGTCCAACTGCTCGGTCAGGTAGGCGGCCCCGACCACGGCCCCGATGGAGGTGCCGCAGATGACGTCGGGTTCGACGCCGATCTCCTCCAGCGCGCGCAACACCCCGATGTGCGCCCAGCCGCGCGCGGCACCGCTGCCCAGCGCCAAACCGATTTTCAGTCCGCTCACGCCATGCACCCCCGGAAGCCTCGTCCTTGGCTATTTGGGGAGAGCACCGGCCGGGGGAAATCCTTCCTTCGGAGGGACACGGACTGCACCGAAGTAAGCCGCACAAGGGAGCCGAAAATTGGCCGAAAGTTTTCGCGCAATTTGATCAGGACTGGCCACTTTTCTTCCAGTGCTGTGGCATTTTCATGGAAGAGAGATTTCATGGCGCGCGTTAACCAAACAGCAATTGGTCAAGCGCAGGATCGTCGCAGGAACCGACAATCAGGGATGGCGGAGGTTGCCATGGCCCAGGATCTGAAGAGCTTCAAGAAGGATTGGCAGCGCTGGACGCCGGCGGAAAAGCTGGTCGCCGTTGCTCTGCTGGTGGTCGCCACCGTCGTTCTGGGCGGCCCGGTCACGGTCTTTCTGTAAAGCACCGTCCACCGAAGGGAGCTAAAGGAGCGAGGCGAGCGCCGCGATCCCGAAGCCTCCCAAGACCGCGCCGGACGCGCGGTTGATCCACAGCATGGCGGCGGGCGTGACCCGACGCCGGAAAGCGCCCACCGAGGCGCTGAGCGCCAACCACCACATCGCGGATCCGACGAACACGCCGAGCACCAGGACGGCGGCCACGGTCGTGCTGTCTCCGCCCAGGTCGCCGGCACCTGACCCGCCGGCACCGCCGGACAGTCCCAGCCCGCCGAACACCGCGGCGAAGCTGAGGATCGTCGCCGGGTTGGCGAGCGTCAGCAGGAAGGTGGAGGCGTAGGCTCCGGCCAGCCCGCGCGCCGGGCGCGCCTCGGCCGGACGATCCGCCGGGTGCGCGCGCAGCGTGCTCCAGCCCAGCCACAGCAGCATCAGCCCGCCGACCAGCTTCAGGGCGACCTGCCCACCCGTCAGCGCGTCGGTCACCAGCGCCACCCCGAAGCCGGCGATGGCCCCGTAGAGCGCGTCGGCGCTGGCCGCCCCCAGGCCACTGGCGAAGCCGTGCGCCGGCCCGTCCGCCAGCGTGCGGCGGATGCACAGCAATCCGATCGGCCCGACCGGGGCCGCGATGCTGAACCCGATGACCAGCCCCTTCAGCAGGGCGGGCAGCATGTCCATGGGACTCCGCTCCGGCAGGCGGGAGGGATTGCGATTTTGTGATTTTCCAATCCTTGTGTCGCCAAGGATAGTGCTTTTGGCTGGGCAATTACATCGCGCTGAGGTGCTGACCTTAGGCACTCAGAGCGATCCCAACGAGCGACCGCCGTCCCGTTCCGTCATCCCCGCGAAGGCGGGGATCCAGGAAACTCCGCACAGACGTGGCTGAAAAGACTGGATCCCCGCCTTCGCGGGGATGACGGGTTCCCTATGGGACGTTTTCGGCAAATGTGATGGCGTTAACGCCTTTGGCTGGGAATCAGCGCCGCCGGGCGCCCCGGCCTTTCAGGTGAGCGCGTTGCAGCTTCGCGCCCGCGAGATCCGCGTTTTCCAGATCCGCGTTCTCCAGGTCGGCCTCGGTCAGGTTCGCCTGGGTCAGGGTGGAGCCGACCAGAAGCGCCTGCCGCAGGTCCGCCCCCATCAGGTTGGCCGCCCAGGAGCGGCCGGTGGGGCGGCCGGTCGGGTCCTTGATCTCCGCCGGGCCGAGATTCGCGCGCGTCAGGTCGGCGCCGGACAGCTTGGCGTAGCTGAGGTTGGCCCCGGACAGGTCGGCGCCCATCAGGTTGGCGCCCGTCAGGTTGGCGCCGGACAGGTCGGCCATCATCAGCCGGGCGCCGGTCAGGGCCGCGTCCGACAGGTTGGCGCCGCGCAGGGAGGCCGCGCTGAGGTTCACGTCGCGCAGGTCGGCCCGGCTGAGGTCGGTGCCGTCCAGTTCCGCCCGCTCGCCACGCTGTCCGAAGCTTTCGATCCAGCGCTCATGGTCGAAGATAGCGCGCTGGATTTCCGACCCCATGCTGTCGATGGGGCGGGGCAGGCAGGCGTTGCCGAGGTGGACCTGCGACAGGTCGCAATCGGCCATGCGCGTGCCGACCAGATCGGCGTTGTCGAAGGTGGCGCCGCCCAGCTGCGCCCCCGACAGGTTGGCGCCGTTCAGCCGCGCGCCGGTCAGATTCGCGTTGGTCAGAACCGCGCCGCTGAGGTCGGCGTTCTGAAGGACGGACCCAGTGAGATCGGCGTCGCTCAGGTTCGCACCAGCCAGCACGGCGCCGGTCAGGTCGGTGGGCACGCCGTCCGCCGCCTCGGCGTCGCCGCGCAGGCGGGCCAGGACTTTCCGGTGGAACAGGCGGGCGGTCTCGGCGTCCTGGACGTCGGGGCCGGTGCCCCGGCGGGCGCTGCCACCCGGTTCCAGCGTGCCGTTGCGCAGGTCTGCGCCGCGCAGGTTGGCGTTGGAGAGGTCGGCCGCGCGCAGCCGTGCACCGCGCAGGTCGGTCTGCATCAGGTTGGCGCGCGTGATGTCGGCGTCGCGCAGGTCCACGCCGAACAGGTCGGCCCCCGCCAGGTTCGTACCGCTGAGCCTGCAACGGGCCAGCCGCGCCCCGATCAGCCGCGCGCCGCGCAGGTCGCGCTGCGACAGGTCGGCGCCCTCCAGGTCGGCGAGCGTCAGATTGGCGCGCGCGCCGCCCGGCTGGCCCTTGATCCAGCGGGCATGCCGCTCCAGGACTTCGGCCAGTTGATCGGGCCGGAGCGGGGTGGCGGCTGGTGGAGGGGCAGTGGTGACCGCGGGCACGGAAAGGATCCGCCGCACTTTGTTTTCGACCCTCAAACTATGGGGGTAGATTCCTTACCGAAGCCTAAACGGTACAGTTCAGGCCATGTCCTGTCGGGCGGGGCGGACTTGTGGCGGCAATGCCACAGGCTGCGATCCTTTGGAAACAGTGTCTGGACAGTGGGCGAGCGGCGGTTTATCGATTCCGCAGGTTTCCCAAGCGGATTCGGGAATCCGGCCATCGCTCCGAATCGGGGGCGATTCGCCGCGTGTTTCAGCGCTGTAACCGGCCGCCCCGGCCGGGCCGTGTAAATTTTTTCGTGGGGAAGCCCGCGAAAACCGTCAGCTTGGCCGCTCGTTAACCATTGGTTCCTTGACACAAGGCGGGGTGTTGCCCCCAAAAAGTCTCAAACGATAGGGGTAGGGCCTGAATGCCCACCCGGTTTGGGACCAGATGGAGGCGATATGACCGAGGCGAAATCCCAGTCGACCCAAGCAGGCATGCTCGGCCGACGGGAACTGCTGCGCATCGGTTTGGCGGCCGCGGCCGCCGGGACGGTGATGGTGCCGGAGGTGTCGGAAGCGGCACTGCGCGCCCCGCCGCGTCAACTGACTCTTCTGAATTTGCACACCGGCGAGCGGGTGCGGACCGAATACTGGTCGAAGGGGCACTACCAGCGCGACGGCCTGCGCGAGATCAACCATCTGCTGCGCGACCACCGCACGGGCGCCATCCACCCGATCGACCCGAAGCTGCTGGACCTCCTGCACAACCTGACCCGCAAGGTCGGCAGCCAGTCGCCGGTCCACATCATCTCCGGCTACCGCTCCCCGGAAACCAACGCGTGGCTGCGCGAGCAGGACGGCTCCGGCGTCGCTCAGCACAGCTATCACATGCAGGGGAAAGCCATCGACCTGCGCGTTCCGGGCATGCCGCTGCGCAACCTGCACCGTGCCGCGCTCAGCATGCGGGCGGGCGGGGTGGGCTATTACCCCGACAGCAACTTCGTGCATGTCGACGTAGGGCCGCTGCGCCACTGGGTGTCGGAGTAACGCCGGTCCTTCAGCAAAGAAAAAAGCCCCCGCCGGGTCGTTCCGGCGGGGGCTTTTTCTTTGTGCAGGCGTCTCCGCTTATTCGACGGTAACGCTCTTGGCGAGGTTGCGGGGCTGGTCGACGTCGGTGCCCTTCAGGACGGCGACGTGGTAGGCCAGCAGCTGCACCGGGATGGCGTAGAGCAGCGGGGCGACCAGCGGGTCGCAGGCCGGCAGCTCCACCGACCAGCGCACCGTGCCGCCCAGCTTGTCGATGCCCTTCCGGTCGGCGATCAGCAGCACCTTGCCCGAGCGCGCGCACACCTCCTGCACGTTCGACACCGTCTTCTCGAACAGCCCGTCCGAGGGCACCAGCACGATCACCGGCACGCTCTCGTCGATCAGCGCGATGGGGCCGTGCTTCAGCTCGCCCGCCGCGTAGCCCTCGGCGTGGATGTAGCTGATCTCCTTCAGCTTCAGCGCCCCCTCCAGGGCCAGCGGGTACATCGCCCCACGCCCCAGGTACAGCACGTCGCGCGCCTCCGCCACCTCCGCCGCCAGCTCGCGCAGCCGCTCGTCGTGCGCCAGCACGTCGGCGGCGCGCGCCGGCACCTCGCGCAGCGCCTGGGCGATCTGCCGCATGCGCTCCGGCGCGATCGCCCCGCGCGCGCGCCCGGTCACCACCGCCAGGCAGGCCAGCGTGGTCAGCTGCGTCGTGAAGGCCTTGGTCGAGGCCACCCCGATCTCCGGCCCGGCCATCGTGTACAGCACCGCGTCGGATTCGCGCGCGATCGTGCTTTCCGGCACGTTCACGATCGACAGGATCTTCTGCCCCTGGCGCTTGCAGTAGCGCAGCGCCTCCAGCGTATCCAGCGTCTCGCCCGACTGGCTGATGAACAGCGCCACGCCGCCCTCCGGCAGCGGCGCCTCGCGGTAGCGGAACTCCGAGGCGATGTCGACCTCGACCGGCAGCCGGGCCAGCGTCTCGAACCAGTATTTCGCCACCACCCCGGCGTAGTAGGCGGTGCCGCAGGCCACGATGGTCAGCTTGCTCGCCTGCGCCAGGTCGACGCTGACCTCCGGCAGGGCGATGCGGCTGGTTTCCGGGTTGATGTAGGCGTTCAGCGTGTCGCCGATCACCTGCGGCTGCTCGTAGATCTCCTTGAGCATGTAGTGCCGGTAGCCGTCCTTGCCGATCAGCGCCCCGGACAGCGCGGTCGTCTTCACCGCGCGCTCCACCACCGCGCCGGATGCCTCGTGGATCACAGCAGCCGCGCGGGTCAGCTCGACCCAGTCGCCGTCCTCCAGGTAGCAGATGCGGTTGGTCAGCGGGGCGAGCGCGAAGGCGTCGGAGGCGAAGTACATCTCGCCCTCGCCATAGCCGACGGCCAGCGGCGTGCCATGGCGGGCGCCGATCAGCAGGTCCTCGCGGCCGGCGAACAGCAGGACCAGCGAGAAGGCGCCGGTGAAGCGCTGGAAGGCGGCGGCGGCCGCCTGGACCGGCTCCAGCCCTTCCTTGTCCAGATAGTAGGTGACGAGGTGGGCGATGACCTCGGTGTCGGTGGCGCTCTCGAAGACGTAGCCGTGGCCGATCAGCTCGTCCTTGAGCTCCTGGTAGTTCTCGATGATGCCGTTGTGCACGACGGCGACGCGGCGGGTGGCGTGCGGGTGGGCGTTGTGCTCGGTCGGGCCGCCGTGGGTGGCCCAGCGGGTGTGGCCGATGCCGATGACCCCGGGCAGCGGCGCCTCGCGCAGCTTGGCGTCGAGGTTGAGCAGCTTGCCCTCGGCGCGGCGGCGCTCGATGCCGCCGTGGACCAGCGTCGCCACGCCCGCGCTGTCGTAGCCGCGGTATTCCAGGCGCCGCAGGCCCTCGACCAGCCGGGGGGCCGCGTCCTGCGTGCCGATGATGCCGATGATGCCGCACATGGACCTGCAACTCCTGAAGTGATGGCCCTGGGGGATGTCGTCGTGGCGCGTCTGGCCGGGGCCAGCTTACGCCTTTTTCGCTTTTTCGGTCTGCTTCCGCTCGCGGAAGCGGCGCGCCCAGCCGGGGTAGGCCTGCTGCCGCCCGCGCGCCACGGCGAGGGCATCGCCCTCCACGTCCGTGGTGACCACACTGCCGGCCGCGACGATGGCGCCGTCGCCGATGGTCACCGGGGCAACCAGCGCGCTGTTGGAGCCGATGAAGGCGCCGGCGCCGATGTCGGTGCGGCTCTTCGTGAAGCCGTCGTAGTTGCAGGTGATGGTGCCGGCCCCGATGTTGGCCTTGGAGCCGACGCGGGCGTCGCCGATGTAGGTCAGGTGGTTGACCTTGGCGCCGGCCTCGATGCGGGCGTTCTTGATCTCGACGAAGTTGCCGATGTGGGCGTCCGGGCCGATCTCCGCCCCCGGGCGCAGGCGGGCGTAGGGGCCGATCTGCGCCCCGGCGTCGACGCGCACCTGCTCCAGGTGGCTGAAAGACTTGATCTCCACGCGGTCGCCCACGGTCACGCCGGGGCCGAACACGACGAAGGGACCCACCACCACGTCACGGCCCAGCCGCGTGTCGACGCTGAAGGTGACGCTGTCCGGATCGGTGAGGGTGGCGCCGTTGTCCATGGCCGCCTTGCGCAGGCGGCGCTGGATGAGCCGTTCCACCTCGGCCAGCTCGGCGCGGGAGTTGACGCCGACGACTTCGGCCGGGGCGGCCTCGACCACCGCGCAGGCCATGCCGTCGCCGCGCGCGATCTGCACGACGTCGGTCAGGTAGAACTCGCCCTTGGCGTTGCTGTTGCCGATGCGATTGATCAGGTCGAACATGCGCGCGCCGTCGAAGGCCATCAGGCCGGCGTTGCACAGCGTGACCGTGCGCTCCTCCTCGCTGGCGTCGAGATACTCGACGATCTTCTCCAGCCCGCCGCGCGTGTTCAGGATCAGGCGGCCGTAGGCGCCGGGATCGTCCGGGCGCATGCCGAGCACGACGACCGCCGGGTCGTTGGCCTGCCGGCGCGCGGCGACCATGGCGCGCAGCGTGTCGGGGGTAACCAGGGGGGTGTCGCCGTAGAGGACCACCACGTCGCCCGAGAAGCCTTCCAGCAGGCCGAAGGCGGCGCGCACGGCGTCGGCGGTGCCGCGCTGCTCGTGCTGGACGGCGGTGGGATAGGGGGCGACCGCGTCGGCCACGTCGTCCATGCCCGGGCCGACCACCACGACCACATGGTCGGGGTCGAGCGCCTTCACCGCCGCCAGCACATGGCCGACCATCGGCCGGCCGGCGACACGGTGCAGGACCTTGGGCAGGTCGGACTTCATCCGGGTGCCCTTGCCGGCGGCAAGGATCACACAGGCGAGCGGGCGGTGGGTCGTCATCGCGCTATCTCTGTTCTTATGGCGGGGTCGTTATGGAGGGCCGGCGGGAAAAGGGGTGCGTCAAATCAAGGGTTGTCCAGTGTCATCCTGTATTGAGTGCCACAGCACCCGGCCCGAGCCCAAGTCAACTTTTGTGTCAAGCTGTCATACGCGGTTCGATCCGGCCTCCCGCAACCGGCCGGCATGGCCTATGGAGCGCGGTCGCCGCCGGAGCGGTGGCGTGCTATCCATAAGGGCATTTGGGCCTCTCGCTTGGACAATTCCATCATGACCTTTCCCTTCTCCGTGGTCGTCTTCGACCTCGACGGCACGCTGGTCGACAGCGCGCCGGACATGACGCGCGTGCTGAACCGGACGCTCGCCCGGTTCGACCGCCCGGCACTGACGGAAGCGCAGGTGCGCACCATGGTCGGCGACGGCTCGGCCAACCTCGTGCGGCAGGCCTTCGCGGCGACCGGCGGCGCACTGGACGACGAAACGGTGCAGCCGGTGCTGCGCCATTACCTGGACACCTACTTCGAGCACGACGAGCCGTCGCGGCTCTATCCCGGCGTGTCGGAAACCCTGCACGCCCTGGCGGAGCGGGGCGTCCGGCTGGGCCTGTGCACCAACAAGCCGGAGCGCATCAGCCGCAAGCTGCTCGGCATGCTGAACCTGTCCGACCTGTTCGGCGCGGTGGCCGGGGGCGACACGCTGCCGGTGAAGAAGCCCGACGGCCGGCATCTGGCCTGGGTGGTGGACGCGCTGGGCGGCGGACCCGCCGCGATGGTGGGCGACAACGGCAACGACGTGAAGGCCGCCCGCGCGGTCGGCATCCCGGTGGTGGCGATGAGCTACGGCTATCCCCGCATGCCGGTGGAGCAGCTCGGCGCCGACATCATCCTCGACCATTTCGCGGAGTTGCCGGCGGCGCTGGAGCGGCTGGCCGGCTGAACGGCCTTTGGAAGGGCGGGGAAGGGCAGGGAATCGGGATCAGCGGAAGCCGGGCCGTAGGTCCCATCCTTGTCATGGTTAACGAGCGATTAACGGTAGCTAACGAAAAGTAAATGTCGTTAGATGGGGCCATCGAATGACGGCGAGCGATGGAGGAACCCGATGGCTCAGATCCTTTCCTTCCCCGGCAAGACCCAGTCCGTCGAAGCCAGCCGCGAAGAGGCCGCCCGCGCGGTTGCGCGCCGCCAACTCGAATCGGCCAGCGCCGATTTCGACCGCATGATGTCCCACCACGCCGAGCTTCAGCGCCAGATGGCCGAGTTCAACAGCCTGTGCGAGCAGGCGATGACCGAGCGCCCGTCGGCCGAAGTGATCTGCTACCCCGCCTTCCGCGCCGAAGAGCGCCGCTACGCCTGAACCGGAGCGGCCCCGCCTTCACGGGGCTGGCCGCGGCTTGTCCGGCGCCGGCTTCTCCGCGGTTTGGGGCACGACGTTGGCGGCCGTCAGGTGAATGACCACCCCGCCGAATCCGCTGTCGGTTTCCAGCCGCACCGGCAGGGGCGGCCCGCCGGGCGTCACCGGGGCGATCCACACGTCAACGGGCGCGCGTTCTTCCTGGGCACCGCCCCGGCGCCAGAAGGACGTCTCCGGCTTGCGGTTGTAGCCGGCGATGGGCGTGTAGGACACGCGGCATTGCCGGGCCGCGCCGGCGAACACCGAATAGCGCGACGCACCCACCATCCGCATTCCTTCGTCCGCGAACTGCATGTCGTAGCGCCGGCGCCCGTCGAAGATGGGCATGCTGCGCTGGCAGCCTTCGCCGCGCATCCCGGCGAGCAGGACCGCGACGACTCCGCTCAGGGGATCCTGCGTGTTCTGGCGCAGTTGTTCGGGCACCGGCTCCCGGTCGTCCTGGTCCGGGGGCGGCGTGACCTCCGTCCGGACGCCGCCCCGGCCGTCGTAGGTCAGCGTGACGTTGCGCGGCTCACCGCGCAGGGTGCTGACCTGGCTGTGCCGCGCCGGCGCCAGACCGTCCGGCCGGACCGCGCCGACGCTGCGCGAATGGGTTTCCCAGGGGAACACCCGGCCCAGAAAGCCTTCCGTGGCCGCATCCACCTGGACGCTGTAGCGGTCCCCGGAAAGCGTCAGGTCCGCCTGCGCGTCGAGCACCGCCACGCCGCCGATGTGGACGCGGTAGGACAGCTGCCAGTGCTGCGCCAGGGCGGGCAGGGGAGCGAAAGCGATCCCGGCAGCCATCAGGGCGGCAACGCCCCCGGCGCAACGGAGTGAGGCGGTTCGTAAGGCGGAGTTCCGTGAGGCGGTCCGGGGGGCGTTCAGGGCGGTCACGGCGGCGATCTCCGGGCTGACGAATTTCTTTCATATTGGTGCGAAACAGGTGCTTGACAGGTCCGGGCCAGCCCTATAGAAACCCGCCTCACCGCAGCGGCGGCAACGACGCGAAAGCGAAACGAGCCAAACGCCGAAACGGTTCGAGACCTCGCACGGATCATTGATCCACCGCAAGGTCTCCCTGGGATGGGCGCATAGCTCAGCGGGAGAGCACACCCTTCACACGGGTGGGGTCGTAGGTTCAATCCCTACTGCGCCCACCATCCCAGCCACCCTATCAAGCAGTTGAACGCGGTGCATCGGTTTGACGCTGGAGCGATCCTGGCGGCCGAACACGTACGCCGCGGTGTTCGATTCTCCGCCGTGCGGCGGATTTGGGTTCGGGCGCGTAGCTCAGCGGGAGAGCATTCGCTTCACACGCGAAGGGTCACAGGTTCAATCCCTGTCGCGCCCACCATTCCAAAATCCGGACCAATGCCTGCCCCAAAGCCCGAAGAGGGGGCGAGGCTTTGCGAATAACACCAATCCCGCGTCACAGTCCCCGCCGTCATGAAAACGGCGCGCGGTGAAAATTCACCGGTCGCGCCGTTTTGCGTCGTCGCCCGATTCCTGTTCAGGGATTGGCGTTCAGGAGTTGGCGTTCAGGGATGTGCGGCGTGGGTGTTGCGGTCGCGCGGGCTGGTGAAGGTCTTGGTAGCTCCGCACAGTTCGATGGCCCGCAGGACGGGGCGTTGCAGCCCGCGGACATGCACCTCGCCACCGAACTGCTCCATCGTCCGCTTCAGGACCATCAGCGCCTGGACGCCGGTGGTGTCGATCGTCGGGACTTCGGTCAGGTCGAGGATCAGATGCTTCGGGCGCATTGCGCCGATGCTGCGAACCATGGCCGAGTAGGACGCCGTCCATTCATAGGTCAGCGCACCGGCCAGCGACAGCGTGGCAACATTTCCGGTCTGCGTCAGACTATGGTCCATGGCACGTCACCCCCAATCTGGCGGGCTCTCGGCGACCGGGAGCCCGAACACCGCGTCGACCTTGTGCGCGCTGCCTGGGAGGCCATGTCTGGCGGCCTTGTCTGGAGCCCACGCGTGCGCGCTGGTCGAGCGCTTTCCTTGGACGGAATTTGTATCGGCACTAAACAAATAGTGATACCTACCCAAACCGCATAGGCCTGCAATCGGGCGATGCGCGTCCCTGCACCTCGAAATTGCATCGTAGGTGTTGCAACAAAATGTTCATATGAGTTCGTTCTGTATTGACGGGACGCTGATAAGGGAAAGATGGTTTTCAGCCTTTGTGGATTCTCAATCCTCGGTGAGTCCAAAGAGGGGTGCGACCGATTGCCTCAGGTCGGCGAGGGAGGCCTCCCGTACGCGTTTCCGGAATGTCTGCTTAAAAAACGCAACCTGCTAAAAATTTGGGCGCCACCGCCTGAACAGCCCGGTGCCGGCCGCGTATCAACACAAAATCATGGTGAAAAAGCCCTGTTCTTTTTGTGGGGAATGGCCGGCCTTTTGATTCAGATCAGCTACAGCACCGGTCCTTTTCGTCTATCGGTACACCCCTTCGATTCGGACCCCTCAACTGGAAGCAGTGACATGGAAGATTCGCGCGTGACCCTCCTCGCCCTCGGCCTGCTGGTCGTGGCGCTCGTCGTGATCCTCGGCTCGGTGGTCTTCTCGCCGTCCACCCTGGTTCTGCTGGCGACGCTCGGCGCTTGGGCGAACCTGACCTATCTGGTGGGCATCACGCTGAAGCGCTGATGGTCGGGCGGGCAGGGGCGGCCATCGGAGCCGGCCCCTGTCCGTAAGTTCGCGGTACAGACTCTTTCCGGCGCGCCCGTGGACTCTCCGACTGGACAGCGCCGGTCCGGCGGTTTATCCCAGCGCCGTTTGCGACGCTGCTGGAGAAAGCGCCATGAGCACCCTGGCCTCCGTTTCGGCCGATAGTCTTCCGGTCGACAGTCTGGCGGCCGATCATCTGGAGATCGTCCGCACGGTCGAGGATCTGCGCGCGCGGGTGTCGGCCTGGCACCGGAAGGGCGAGACCGTGGCGCTGGTGCCAACCATGGGCGCCCTGCACGACGGCCATCTGGCGCTGGTCCGCCGCGCGCGGGAACTGGCGGACCATGTGGTCGCCAGCGTCTTCGTGAATCCGACCCAGTTTGCCCCCCACGAGGATTTCGACCGCTACCCGCGCGACGAGTCGGGGGACGCGGCCAAGCTGGCCTCGGCCGGCTGCAACCTGCTCTACGCCCCGACCGTGCGCGGCATGTACCCGGAGGGCTTCGCCACGGCCATTTCGGTCGGCGGCCCGTCGGAGGGGCTGTGCGGCACCTTCCGGCCGCAGATGTTCGGCGGCGTCGCGCTGGTGGTGACCAAGCTGTTCCTTCAGGCGCAGCCGGACGTAGCCGTGTTCGGCGAGAAGGATTACCAGCAGCTCATGGTCATCCGCCGCTTCACGCGCGACCTGGACATTCCCGTGCGGGTGGAGGGGCTGCCCACGGTGCGCGAGGCCGACGGGCTGGCCCTGTCCTCGCGCAACGCCTACCTGTCCGCCGACGAGCGCGCCCGCGCGCCGGAGCTGAACCGCGCCCTGGTCGAGGCGGCCACGGCCCTGTCGGCTGGCGCCGAATCCGGCGCGGTTCTGGACGCGGCGCGGGCGCGGATCACGGCCGCCGGCTTTGGTTCCATCGACTATGTGGAACTGCGCGACGCCGAAACGCTGGAGCCGGTCAGCCGCGTGGAGCGTCCGGCGCGTCTGCTCGCCGCCGCCTGGCTGGGCAAGGCGCGCCTGATCGACAACGTGCCGGTGCTGCCGGGCTGACCGCTTATTGCCCCGTCGTCCGGAACAAGTCGGCCAGGGCGTCGCGGAGCATGCAGGCGGTCACCGGCTTGTGCAGAACGGCGCAGCCCAGAGCCTTGGCTTCGGCCACCGGGGCGGCGCCGGTTTCGCCGGTCAGCAGGATGGCGCGGACGGGGGCGTCGTACAGGTCCCGCAGGGCGTTCAGGACCGACAGGCCGGTGACGCCGTTGCGCAGCCGGTAATCGGCGATCACCGCGTCCGGCGGACGGGACGAGGTGCTGAGCACCGCGTCGGCCTCCTCCCACGATCCGGCGTCGAGCGTTGCGTAGCCCCATCCCTCGACCATCGCCACCAGCCCGGCGCGGACCAACGCGTCGTCCTCCACCAGCAGAATCAGCCGACCGTCGCCGTCGACGGCGTCGGAAATGGCGGCCGGCTCAGGGCGCGGCGCCGTACCGGTGGCGAGCGGCACGGTCACGACGAACTCCGACCCGACGCCGAAGCGCGACCGCACCTCCACCGGATGGCCGATCAGCCGCGACAGGCGCCGCACGATGGCAAGGCCGAGGCCGAGCCCCTGGTTGCGGTCGCGTTCCGGGTTGCCGAGCTGGGTGAACTCCTGGAAGACGTCTTCCAGCTTGTCCTCGGGAATGCCGATTCCGCTGTCGCGCACGGTGATGGTCACCGCGTCGGCACCGGCCGCGCCGCTGACCTCGACGCCGCCTTCCAACGTGTAGGTCAGGGCGTTCTCGATCAGATTGCGCAGGATGCGGCCCAGCAGATCCGGGTCGCTGTGCACGGCGGCGTCGCACGGGACGAGGCGCCAGTCCAGCCCCTTCGCCGCGGCGCGCGGCGTGTAGATGGCGTTCAACTCGTCCAGCAGGCCGGCGATCTGGAAGTCCACGGGACGGGGCTGCACCGCGCCGGCGTCCAGCTTGGAGATGTCGAGCAGCCGGTCGAGCAGCGTCCGCATGCCCTCCAGGCTCTTGTCCAGGTTGGCCATCATGCGCCGCCCGTGCGCGTCCGTGATCGAGGGGGCGAGCGCCGCGGCGAACAGCACCGCCGATTGCAGGGGCTGGCGCAGGTCGTGGCTGGCGGCGGCGAGGAACTTCGACTTGGACAGGTTGGCGCGCTCCGCCTCCTTTCGGGCGAGCACTTCGGCCTGCATGGCGATGGCCGCGCGCTCGCTGGCTTTGCGGTCGGTCAGGTCGCTGGAGATGCCGAAGAAGCCGACCAGCGCGCCGGCCCCGTTCCTCAACGCGCCGACGTCCAGAAGGACGGCGAAGCGCGACCCGTCCTTGCGGATGTAGGTCCATTCCTGCTCGACCCGGATGCCGCGCCGGGCGCGGGCGACGAACACCTCGACCCCGGGGTCGATGCGCTGGCCCATCTCCCGCGACAGGCGTTCCGCGGCCTGCTCGACCTCCTGGCGGTCATGGAACAACATGGGGGTGGCGCGGCCCACCACCTCCGCGCGGCTGTAGCCCAGCGCCCGTTCGGCGGCCGGGTTCATGTCCAGGATGGTGCCGTGCTCGTCGGTGGCGATGACCAGATGGCCGAGGCTGGCGAAAACGGCGTCCCAGATCGCCCGGCGTCGATCCTGCTCGGTTGCAAGGGTGCCGTGCCAGCTGTCCATCCGCTCCTTCCCCCGTGCGCGCGGCGCGCGCTTGTTCGTTAATCGCCCGTTTACGACGTCGAGCGTGCAGGCCCATGCTGCCCAGACGTGCATTGGCGTGTCCAGCGCAAATTTTCCGGACGGCGGCCGGACGGCGGGGTGAAATGCCGCACCGGATTGGTGCACCGGATTGGTAAGGATCGCAGGCGCGGGCAACCGCCCTATACTTGATCCCGCAGGCGCCCCCGACCGAGAGAGGGCGTGGAAAGACACATGGGAAGGAAGGCACGATGCCATACGATTCTGTGGACACCGCCCGCCGGCTCGGGCTGAAGGATGCCGAGTTGCTGCGCTTCCAATGCTTCATCGACGGGCGCTGGGTCGATGCCGACAGCGGCAAGACGGTGGAGGTCACCAACCCCGCCGACGGCACGGTCCTGGGTGCCGTCCCGATGATGGGCGCCGACGAGACCCGCCGCGCCATTGAGGCCGCCGACCGCGCCTGGCCGGCGTGGCGCGCCAAGACCGCCAAGGAGCGCGCCAAAATCCTGCGCGCTTGGTTCGACCTGATGATGGCCGCGCAGGAGGACCTGGCCCGCATCATGACGGCGGAGCAGGGCAAGCCCCTGGCCGAGGCGCGTGGCGAGGTCGCCTACGCCGCCTCCTTCATCGAATGGTTCGCGGAGGAGGGCAAGCGCGTCTACGGCGACACCATCCCGCAGCATCTGGAAGGCCGCCGCATCGTCGTCGTCAAGGAGCCCATCGGCGTCACCACCGCGATCACGCCCTGGAACTTCCCGGCGGCGATGATCACGCGCAAGGCCGGGCCGGCGCTGGCCGCCGGCTGCCCGATGGTCATCAAGCCGGCGACCGCCACGCCGCTGACCGCGCTCGCCATGGCCGTGCTGGCCGAGCGGGCGGGGGTGCCGGCCGGCATCCTCAGCGTCGTCACCGGCTCCGCCCGCGCCATCGGCGGGGAGATGACGGGCAACCCCATCGTGCGCAAGCTGTCCTTCACCGGCTCCACCGAGATCGGCAAGGAACTGATGGCGCAATGCGCCGGCACCGTGAAGAAGGTGTCGCTGGAGCTGGGCGGCAACGCGCCCTTCATCGTGTTCGACGACGCGGATCTCGACGAGGCGGTGAAGGGCGCCATCGCGTCCAAGTACCGCAACACCGGCCAGACCTGCGTCTGCGCCAACCGCCTGCTGGTGCAGGCCGGCGTCTACGACGCCTTCGCGGCGAAGCTGGCGGAGGCGGTGAAGGCGCTGAAGGTCGGCCCCGGCCTGACCACCGACGGCGCCCAGCAGGGGCCGCTGATCGACATGGCCGCCGTGGAGAAGGTGGAAGAGCACATCCGCGACGCGCTGGACAAGGGCGCGCGGGTGGTGCTGGGCGGCAAGCGCCACGAACTCGGCGGCAGCTTCTTCGAGCCGACGATCCTCGCCGACGTGACCCCGGCCATGAAGGTAGCGCGGGAGGAGACCTTCGGCCCGGTCGCCCCGCTGTTCCGCTTCGACACGGAGGAGGAGGCGGTGCGCATGGCCAACGCGACGGAATTCGGGCTGGCCGCCTACTTCTACAGCCGCGACATCGGCCGCGTCTGGCGGGTGGCGGAGGCGCTGGAATACGGCATCGTCGGCATCAACGAGGGAATCATCTCCACCGAAGTGGCGCCGTTCGGCGGCGTGAAGGAAAGCGGCATCGGGCGCGAGGGCTCCAAATACGGAATGGAGGAGTATTTGGAAATCAAATACTTGTGTATGGGCGGCATCGGTCGCTGATCCCGCGCGCAATCGCGGGGCCGGTCGCGCGGCACGATTTGACCGGTCCCGCGATTTTCCTTACACTGGCGCATCCGTTTATTGCCACGGCCCCGCTTGGGGTGGAAAGGCGGCAAGGTGCGCTTCCTGCGTCAGGGGCCGGATGGGGAGTCGATTTCCCTGGCCCCTCTGTTCATCGCGCTGTTCCTGCTGCTGCTTGCGGCGCTGGGAACCTGGGGCGTCGTCGCGGTGAAGACCGGGCGTACGTCCAGCGAGAGCGACTCCGCGGTTCCGAAGAAGAACTACGCGGCGCTGCCGACCATGACCTTCTCGCTGGGCGGCGGGGACGCCCGCATGGTGGATGTCAAGGTGCTGCTGGAAATCGAACCGACGGCGGACCCCAAGGGCGCCGTGCCCTTCGTGCCGCGCATTGCCGACCAGATGGCCGACCGCCTGCGCCAGATCGAACCGGACCAGTTGTCCGGTGCGGAAGGCGCGAAATTGATGAAGAGCACCCTGACCGCCGTGGTCAACCGCGAGATGAGCGGCATGCGCATCCGCGAGGTGCTGCTGGACCGCATGGTCGTGCGGTGATGAACCTGCTTCCGTTCCCAAACCCCTTCTCCCCTCCGGGGAGAAGGTTGGGATGAGGGGGCGGCCGTAAGGCCGGATGAGTGCTGCCCGCAAAGGCACTGCAATGAGCCGGCATTTCCCTCTCACCCTAACCCTCTCCCCGGAGGGGAGAGGGGATTTGAGGGAGGAAGAGGAAAAGTCCCTTACTCCGCAGCCGCCGCGCGGCGGTCGGCGTCGCGCTGGAGGCGGGCGCGCTTCAGTTCCTCGGCCAGCAGGAAGGCCAGTTCCAGCGACTGGCTGGCGTTCAGGCGCGGGTCGCAGGCGGTGTGATAGCGCTGGGCCAGCTTGTGGTCGGTGATCGCCTGGGCGCCGCCGGTGCACTCCGTCACGTCCTGGCCGGTCAGCTCGAAATGGACGCCGCCGGCGTGGGTGCCTTCGGCCTGATGGACGGCGAAGAAGTTCTTCGCCTCCGCCAGGACCAGCTCCACCGGGCGGGTCTTGTAGCCGCTGGACGACTTGACCGTGTTGCCGTGCATCGGGTCGCACGACCACACCACCACGCGGCCCTCGCGCTGCACCTTGCGGAGCAGGGGCGGGAACTTCTCCGCCACCTTGTCGGCGCCCATGCGGACGATCAGGGTCAGGCGGCCGGCCTCGTTGGTCGGGTTCAGGATGTCGATCAGGCGGATCAGCTCATCCGGGTCGGTGGTCGGGCCGCACTTCAGGCCGATCGGGTTCTTCACGCCGCGCAGGAATTCCACATGCGCGCCGTCCGGCTGGCGGGTGCGGTCGCCGATCCACAGCATGTGGGCCGACACGTCGTACCAGTCGCCGGTGGTGCTGTCGACGCGGGTCATCGCCTGCTCGAACGGCA
Source organism: Azospirillum mesophilum (assembly GCF_053470405.2). Lineage (NCBI taxonomy): Bacteria > Pseudomonadati > Pseudomonadota > Alphaproteobacteria > Rhodospirillales > Azospirillaceae > Azospirillum > Azospirillum mesophilum. Next base: position 109,855 of record NZ_JBPXMQ020000015.1, on the reverse strand, counting down.
GCAGCAGCGCCTCGTGGCTGGTGAAGAGCTCCGTCTCGCGGATCTGCGGGGTGGTCGCCGCGGTGATGCCGCAGGCGGCCATGAAGGCCAGCGTCTCGTCCAGCCGGCTGGCGAGTTCGCGGAAATGCTCGCCGGCGGGGGAGCGCTCCACGAAGCCCAGCGTCCACTGGTGCACCTTGTGCAGGTCGGCGTAGCCGCCCTGGGCGAAGGCGCGCAGCAGGTTCAGCGTGGAGGCGGCCTGGTTGTAGGCCTGCATCATGCGCTCCGGGTCCGGAACGCGGGCCTCGGGGGTGAAGTCGAAGCCGTTGATGATGTCGCCGCGGTAGGACGGCAGCTCGACCCCCTCGATCACCTCCGTGTCGGCCGAGCGCGGCTTGGCGAACTGGCCGGCCATGCGGCCGACCTTCACCACCGGGATCGCCGCGCCGAAGGTCAGCACGACGGCCATCTGGAGCAGGACGCGGAAGGTGTCGCGGATGTTGTTCGGGTGGAACTCCGCGAAGCTCTCGGCGCAGTCGCCGCCCTGGAGAAGGAAGGCGTTGCCGTTGGCCGCCGCCGCCAGACTCTCCTTCAACCGGCGCGCCTCGCCCGCGAAGACGAGCGGCGGATAGGAGGCCAGACGCTGCTCGACCGCTTCGACCTTGGACGGGTCCGGATAAACCGGCATCTGCTTTGCCGGTTTCGACCTCCAACTGGCGGGGGACCAACGCTCGACCATGACGCCTGCTCTTTCCATGAAGTAAGGGGTGCCTCCATTAGACCGATCAACGGCCTGGGGGATCAACCCTATAGTCCGAGTCGGGCAATTTTTCCATAGTTTCGGCGGCCTCTCCCGCAATGGACGGTGCGGCATGGCGCCCGAAAAAGCGCGCTGGCGGCGCGGGCGGCACCCGGCCTATACACGGAAGAACACAGGGATTCGGAAGGGTTAACCCGGTGAAAGCATCGCCCCGGAAAACATCGTCCTGGAAGACCGCGGCGTCCGTCTATCTGGACCGCCGCGTGCTGGCCATCCTGTTCCTGGGCTTTTCCGAAGGGCTACCGCTGGCGCTGACCGGATCGACCCTGTCCTTCTGGCTGCGCGAGGGCGGCGTCAGCAAGGAGGCCATCGGGCTGTTCTCGCTGGTCACGCTGCCCTACGCGCTGAAGTTCGCCTGGGCGCCGCTGATCGACCGGCTGCGCCTGCCGGTGATCACGCGGCTGTTCGGGCGGCGGCGCGGCTGGGCCTTGCTGACGCAGGCGTGCCTCGCGCTGGCGCTGCTGGCGCTGGGGAGCACGAACCCGGTGACGGAGCTGTGGTGGACCGCCCTGTTCGCGGTCATCGTCGCCTTCTGCTCGGCCAGCCAGGACATCGTCATCGACGCCTTCCGCGTGGAAAGTCTGGCGGAGGACCAGCAGGGCGCCGGCGCCGGGGCGCTGGTGCTCGGCTACCGCTTCGGCATGCTGGCGGCGGGGGCGGGCGCCATGGTCGTGGCGGAGTTCTTCGGCTGGCACGCCGCCTACACGGTCATGGCCGCGCTCGTCTCCGTCGGCATGGTCACGATCCTGCTGAACCGGGAACCGGCGGTGGCAGCCTCCGCCGAATCCGCGGCACGGGAGAAGCATGTGGCCGACTGGCTGGACGCCCGCCCGCACCTGCACGGCTGGCGGGCGGAGCTGCTGGCGTGGCTCTACGGCGCGGTGGTGGCGCCCTTCGCCCAGTTCATGACGCGCCGCCACTGGGCGATGATCCTGCTGTTCATCGCGACCTACAAGATGGGCGAGGTGATGGCCGGCGTGATGGCCAGCCCCTTCTACGTGGACCTCGGCTTCGCCAAGGCGGAGGTCGCCGCCGTGTCCAAGGTGTTCGGCCTGTGGGCGACCATCGCGGGCGGGGTGATCGGCGGGATCTTCGTCAGCCGCGTCGGCGTGCAGCGCGCGCTGCTGCTGGGCGGCGTGGCGCAGATGCTGTCCAACCTGGGCTATGTGCTGCTGGCCGTCGCCGGTCACGATGTGGCGGCGCTGGCCGTCACGGTGGCGATCGAGAATGTCTGCGCGGGGATCGCGACCTCGGCCTTCGTTGCCTACCTGTCGGGGCTGTGCAACGTGGCCTACACCGCCACGCAATACGCGCTGCTGACCAGCTTCACCAAGCTGGGCGGCGACCTGTTCGGCGCGTCGAGCGGCTTCCTGGCGGCGCGGCTCGACTGGATCAGCTTCTTCCTGGTGGCGACGGCGGCGGGGCTTCCGGCGCTGCTGCTGCTGATGTGGCTGCAAGGCCGGACGCGGGCGCTGAAGCCCGCGTCGGCCGAAACGTAACATATCGGCAAGTGCCGTTCTGTAGGTTGGGTTGAGGCTCCGCCGAAACCCAACGGGCTTGCAAAGGCGGAGGTTGTTGGGTTTCGCTGGCGCTCAACCCAACCTACGGAGTCGCCCTCACTTCACCTTCGTCGTCTTGCCAGCCCCCGGACCGGCGCCGAGGTCGGCGCCCGTCACCGGGTTCACGTCGGTGCGGGACTTCGTGCGCATCGCGACTTTGTTGATGGCTTGCAGCTCTTCCGCGGCGAGACGGACGGTCGGGTTGCCGTCGCCGCCGTTGACCGGGGCCTGCTCGGCGCGGATGTCCACGAACTCCCACTGCTCGCCCTGGTTCCAGGGGCCGCGCGAATCGCCGGGACCCTGGCTCATGTTGTAGTACTTGTCCGTGTATTCGGGGTTGCCCGGCAGCTTGCCCGGCGGGAAGTTGTTCTCAATCGAATAGAGGGCCTTCTCGAACATCTTCTGGTGCGCGACCTCGCGGGTCATCAGGAAGGTCAGCGCGTCCTTCACGCCGGGGTCCGGGGTCAGGTTGATCAGGCGCTCGTAGATGATCTTGGCGCGCGATTCCGCCGCGATGTTGGAGCGCAGGTCGGCCGTCGGCTCGCCGATGCTGTCGATGTAGCCGGCAGTCCAGAGCTGGCCGGCGGAGTTGGTCAGGGCCGGGCCGCCGCCGTAGAGAAGGGCCAGCGTGTGGCTGCCGTTGCCCTGGGCGATGTTGGCGTAAAGCTCGGTCACTTCCTCCGCGCCTTCGGCCAGCTTGCCCTTCACGCCCTTGGTCAGCATGGCGACGATGCTGCCGATTACCTCAAGATGGCTCAATTCCTCGGTCGCAATGTCAATCAGCATGTCCTTGCGCGCGGGATCGTCGTCGGCCAGCCCCTGCGTGAAATAGCGCAGAGCCGCCGCCAGTTCGCCCTGCGGGCCACCGAATTGCTCCAGCATCAGGCTGGCGAGCTTCGGGTCGGGGTCCGAAACGCGCACCGTGTACATCAAATTCTTGTTGTGCATGAACATGCGAAGGAGCCTCCCGCTTCATGATGAAGGGCGGCGGCGCCACCGGTTCTAGCCAGTCCGGTGGCCGGTCCGGTTGCGCGCCGTCGTCCCGTCAACAGGAGCTTTTTTAGAGGCGTTCCAAAAAATCGGAGGCCTTACGCCACCTTTTCCCGCATCAGCACGAACTCCTCGGCGGTGGAGGGGTGCAGCGCGATGGTGCGGTCGAAGTCCTTCTTCGTGGCGCCGCAGTTCAGCGCGATGCCCAGACCCTGCACAATTTCCGGCGCGTCCATGCCCATCATGTGGCAGCCCAGCACGCGCTGGCTCTCGCCGTCCACGATCAGCTTCATCAGCACGCGCTCGTCCCTACCGGACATGGTGTGCTTCATGGGGCGGAACCCGGCCTTGTAGATGTCGACCTTCGGGAATTTGGCCCGCGCCTCCGCCTCCGTTAGGCCGACGGTGCCCAGCGGCGGGATGGAGAAGACGGCGGTCGGGATGTTGGCGTAACTGATGCTGGTCGGGTTGTCGTTGAACACCGTCTCCACGAAGGCGCGGCCTTCGGCGATGGCGACGGGGGTCAGGGCCATGCGGTCGGTGACGTCGCCGACGGCGAAGATATTGTCCACACTGGTGCGCGAATACTCGTCCACGCGGATCGCGCCCGCCTCGTCCAGCGCGACCCCGACCGTCTCCAGCCCCAGGTCGCGCGTGTTCGGCCGGCGGCCCGTGGCGGCCATGACGAGGCCGGCCGAATGCTCCCGCCCCAGATGGTCGGTGACGGTGAAGCCGCCGGGGCCGTTCTCCACTTTCACCGGCTGGGCGCGGGCGACGATGTTGATGCCGCGCTTGCGCATCTCCTGCGCCAGCGCGATGCGGATGTCGTCGTCGAAGCCGTTCAGCAGCTCCTCGCCACGGATCATGATGGTGACCTCGGCGCCGAGGCCACGGAATATGCCCGCGAACTCCACCGCGATGTAGCCGCCGCCGAGGATGATGACGGAGTGGAGCAGGGTGCCCAGCTGCAATGCCTCGTTGGAGGTGACGGCGTGCTCGATGCCCGGAATCTTCGGCAGGGCCGGCCAGCCGCCGGTGGCGATCAGGATGTTTTTGGCGGTGTAGCGCTTGTCACCCACCTCCACCGTGTGGCGGTCGATCAACCGGCCGAAGCCGTGGTGGAGGGTGACGCCCGAGCTTTCCAGCATCTTGATGTAGATGCCGTTCAGCCGGTCGATCTCCTTGTCCTTGCGCCCGATCAGCGTGCCCCAGTCGAAGGCCGGCGTGTGGGAGGACCAGCCGTAGCCGCAGGCGTCCTCGAACGCGTCGCGGAACTGGGCGGCGTAGACCAGCAGCTTTTTCGGCACGCAGCCGCGAATCACGCAGGTGCCGCCGACGCGGCTGCCCTCGCAGATGGCGACCTTGGCGCCCATGGACGCGGCGCGCCGGCTGGCCGCGACACCGCCGGAACCCGCACCGATGGTGAAGAGGTCGTAATCATACTCGGCCACAGCCGTCTCCTTCCGTCCCGCTTTTGGAATCCGCCCGTCCAGAAACTGCTGCTCCGGATCTTATGGGGAGTGTTCAGCATTCCGGACGCCCTGTCGAGGGGCGGCGCCATGAAGGAGAATGTGGGGTGCGTTCAGCGCATGACCATTTCCTGGACCAGCACCTGACGCACCTTCATCGACTGCATTTCCTTGGCGGCCGTCTGCATCACGGCGTCCTTGATGAAGTACGGGCCGTTCTTGCCGCGCAGTTCGGCGGGGTTCACGTCCAGCATGAGGACGTTCATGGCGCTGGCGATGCGCGGGGCGTAGGTGACCACCGTCTTGGGCTGGGCCAGCGGCTCCATCTCCAGCACCACGCGGACGCGCAGCTCGCGCAGGCGGTCGCCGTCGGTCAGGGTGAAGTTCATGGCGGGCAGGGACGCGTAGTTGGCGGCGGGCCGCGTCGTTTCCGGTCCAGGCAGCCCGGCGCGGGCCATGCGGGGCTTCAGCAGGAAGAGGCCGCCGGCGCTCGCCAGGCTCAAGCCGATCACCAGAGCCAGGAGCAGGAGGATGACCTTGCCGCTGATGCGGTCCAGCGACGGGGTCAAGGTCCCCACCCGTGAAATCGCTTGAGCCATGCCGCACCCCTGTCCCGACGGCCCTGTATTCAGGGCGATGTTCTTGGAACCTATAGTGAAGTGCCTGATGGGGTTCGTCAAATGTCGGTATTTTATACTGTAGGATGCGAAGTATTTGTTGGGGCAATCTCTCGCCTGGTTCGCGAGCGCTTTAAATGGGAAACGCTTCGAAATTCGTAATGCATTTTAGGGAAGCTGCCCGATGGGGCGTTCCGGCGCGATCTTGCGGGCTGCGGCGCAACGTCACCGCTTGTTCCGCGTTTACAGGGTTGAAGCCTCTTCCACAGAAGGCTTGGGGCGTATAATGCTGGTTTCTCAATCGGATCGTCGTTCCCGTGGAGGGGACGGCCTCCGGACCGGACCATTGCGAAGGGCAAGAGCGGGGAGACGAGGACAGCGCCATGGACCAGACCAAGAACCGGCCGCCGGCCAGCCATCCCCCCGCCGCGGCGATCACGGAATGGACGGACACCTACTTCAAGCGGACCAAGGATGCGGTCGGCAAGTTCGGCGACAAGAAGGTGACCTACGCCATCTTCATGCGCCGCCCGGTCGTCTGCGCGCCGCGACTCGCCATCGAATGGCTGGAGGCCGTGGCCCGCGAGCGTGGGTTCGATGTGGACATCCAGCTCAACTACCCGGAGGGCAAGTGGGTCGGTGCGGGTGAGCCGATGATGTACATCACCGGGTCCTTCTACCATCTGGTGGACACCGAGACGATCATCCTCCAGAAGCTCGGCCCGGCCTGCGTGGGCGCCTACAACGCCTTCACCATGTGCGCCGACATGCCCAAGACCGCCTTCCTCGCCATGGAGGCGCGCCACTGCGCCGGCACGGAGATGGAGGAGATGATGGCCTACGCCGCTTCCGTCGGGTCCGACCGGGCCAAGCGGAAGGTCGGCGCCAAGGGCTTCATCGGCAACGCCACCGACGCCACCGCCCATTTCTTCGGCCAGAAGAAGGGCATGGGCACCATGCCGCACGCGCTGATCGGCTATGCCGGCTCCACCGTGCGCGCGGCGGAGATGTTCCACGAGACCTTCCCCGACCTGCCGCTGACCGTGCTGGTCGATTACTTTGGCCGCGAGATCACCGACGGGCTGGAGGTTTGCCGCCGCTTCCCCGAGCTGGCCGCGCAGGGCAAGCTGGCCGTGCGGCTCGACACGCCGGGCGGCCGATTCGTGGAGGGGCTGGACCCGCCGGGCTCCTACGCGGTGCTGGAACGCCACGCTCCGCACGCCATCCGCGGCTATCGGGACGAGACGCAGCTGCGCTACCTGATCGGCACCGGCGTGTCGGCGGCGGCCATCCACTACACGCGCGAGAAGCTGGACGAGGCCGGCTTCCCGGCGGTGAAGATCGTCGCCAGCTCCGGCTTCGGCCCGGCCAAGTGCCGCCTGATGGCGGAGGCCAACGCGCCGGTGGACATCATCGGCACCGGCAGCTACCTGCCGGAGCGCTGGACCGAGACCTACGCCACCGCCGACATCATCGAGTACGACGGCGAGAAGCGCGTGAAGGTCGGCCGCGAGTTCCTGTTCCGGAAGTAGCGTGACATGTCCCTCTCCCGGCGGGGCTGGGAGAGGGTTTTCCTTTACCGCGCCAGCACCATCACCAGCCGCTCAACCGGTTCGTTGTTGACGAGGTGGGACTCGACGATCTCGTCGACATCCTCCGGTGTTTCGGGCCGGTACCAGATCCCCTCCGGATAGACCACCATCAGTGGGCCGGCCGAGCAGAAGCCGAGGCAGCCGGTCCAGGCCATACCGACATCCATCAGCCCCTTGGCCTGGATGCGCTGGCTGAGCCGTTCCCACAACGGATGGGCGTTCTTTGCCGCGCAGCTGCCGCGCGGGTGGCCGGGTGGACGCTGCTGGGCGCAGCAGAAGACGTGATGCCGGAACGGCTGGGGCAGGTCGAGGGACATCGGGGACTCCGAATAAGCCGTACTTCGTGTACGGTTATTTCCCTCGGCTTGCTGCGGCGCAACAAAACTATAATTGTTCTAATTCCAGACTAGACGTCCTCCGCCAGCCGGATTCCGGTGAAGGACAGGCGCGTGTCCGGGCGGAGATAGTGGCGCGTGGTCGGGTTGGCATGGTCGAAGGGCGTGACGCAGCTTCCGCCGCGCAGCACCATGCGGTTGATCATGAAGCGGCCGTGCACCGCCTCATCCACCCCGTCGGGCTGGCGATAGCCGGGGTAGGGGGCGAAGGGGCTGCGGGACCATTCCCAGACGTCGCCGAACATCTGCCATGGTCCGTCGCCGTGGCAGGGGCAGGCGCGGGGGTGGCGGTATCCGGTGCCCAGCAGGTTGCCCATGCTGTCGCAGCGCGCGGCGATGGCCTCCCACTCGGCCTCCATGGGCAGGCGCTTGCCGGCCCAGCGGGCGAAGGCGTCGGCCTCGTACCAGCTGAGATGGCAGACGGGTTCGGCCGGGTCGAGCGGGCGCATGCCGTACAGCGTGAAGACCTGCCACGCGCCGTCACGCCATTCCCAATAGAGCGGCGCCTGCCAGCCCTCCGTCTGCACCTTCTCCCAGCCATCGGCCAGCCAGAGCGAGCGGGTGGTGTAGCCGCCTTCCTCGATGAAGGTCAGGTATTCGCCGCAGGACACGGGCTGGGCGGCGAGGCGGTAGGGGGTCAGGTACACGCGGTGGCGCGGCCCTTCGTGGTCGAAACCGGGGCCGGCGTCGGCGCGGCCGATCTCCACGAGCCCGCCCTCATGCTCGATCCAGTTCTGCGGCTGGGGCGGGACAGGGAAAAGCTGCGGAAGCTGTTCGTAGGCGGGGCGCAATGGGTTGGACCAGAAGGCGTGCTTGATGTGGGTCAGCATGCGCTCCTGGTGGCGCCGCTCGTGGGCGATGCCGACCTCGACCCGCTCGGCGACCTCCTGGAGGCCGGACTCGCCGACCTGCTCCAGCAGGTGCAGCACCGCGCCGTTGACGTGGTCGCGGTAGCGCATGACCTCCGCCGCGTTCGGCCGCGACAGCAGCCGCAGCGCGGGGGAGGGCAACTGGTGGCTGCCGAACCGGTCGCCGCGGGCGGCGAACAGTTGCAGGAAGGCCGGGTCGAAGGGGCGGTAGCCGGGGCTGTGCGGTACCAGCACCATGGTCTCGAACAACCACGTCGTGTGGGCGAGATGCCATTTGGCCGGCGCGCCGTCGGCCACGGACTGGACCATCAGATCCTCGGGCGACAGCGGAGCGGCCAGCTCGGCGGTGCGCCCGCGGGTCTTCTGGAAGCGCGTGGACAGCGCCTGACGCAGGGCGTCGCCGGACGGCTGTGCGTGCTTGGCGATGTGGGAGTCGGGCACGGCGAGACCTCCTCACGGGAACGGGTTTCCGCGGCGGGAATGGCGCCGGGCGGCGCCTCGGCCCGTCGCCGGAGGATCAACTTGGACATTGTGCCGCAACCCCCGTCCCGCCGGGGTGGCGCATCGGTGGAAGCCATAAACCGAATTTGCAAAAAGCGCCGATGTTTCAGGCGTCTACGACCGTGTGCGGGCGCAAGGCGCCGTCCAGCGTCAGCAGCAGGTGCAGATAGACGGCGACCCGCCGCGCCGCCTCGGTGTGAAGGTCCAGGCAGAGCCGCAGTTGCCGGGCGAGCGCCGCATTCTCCGCCGCATCCTGCGGGGGCTGATGCGGGTGCGTCGGCGCCGCCATGTGGACGATGTGGTCATGGTCCAGCGGAACCGTGGTGGCCGGGTCGTCGAGCAGGGCGGCGGCGATGCCCTCCTCGTCATGGTCCGGCGGAGGGGAAGGCGCGTGCGGCGGCGGAGCACGGGTCGCCAGATGGGCGCGCAGGTTCTGCTTGATGCGCGCCCGCTGCTGCGGCTCCAGCGTGTCGATCTCGTCAATTTCGTCGAAGAGGAGGTCGTAGACGCGCCGGCGTTTGCGGTTGGGCTCCTCGTGGTCGCGGCGATCCTGCTGGGCCGGGCGGCGCTTCTGCCGATCGGTCGCGCTGCCCGTGCGCTCGACCGCCACCGGCGAGCGGATCAGGGGCTCCGAACGGCCAATCGAACCGTCGGTCATGGCGACCTCCCCAACGGGGATGTGGAAGGTTCAGTGTGCGCCGTGGGGCGGGAATGTCAAGGTGGGGGATCCCTCCTTATTGAGGCCCCCAAATGAGAAGAGCCCCGCCCTGGGGCGAGGCTCTTTGCGACAGTCCGATCCGGAAGGTTCAGTCGGCGGCGCCGGCGCCGGCGATTTCCGTGGGTTCGGGGCGATGCTTGCCGAACTTGATGTTCGGGAAGGCGTTGATCAGCGCGGTGATGAAGGCCGACAGGTAGGGCAGGGACTGCACCACCAGAAGGCCCGACCACATGAAGGCGTCGCGGTTCTCGTGGCCGAACACCATCACGATGGCCAGCGCCGCACCCCACAGGCCGAGCAGCAGCGCGATTTCCTCCCGCGCCATCAGGAAGGCCTGCATCAGCGCCGGCTGGTTCTCGCATTTCGGCGTGCGGACGAAGGGACGGCCGGAGGTGAACATGCCCAGCCACATGGCGCGGCCCACCGTGTGGGTCAGCGCCATGCCGGCGATGGCGGCGCCCACCTTGTCCCAGAAGCCGCACTTCACGCGCGCCTCGTACAGCCAGAGCGACGCGCCGACCTTGAAGGCGAAGACGCTGAGCGTCGGGATCATGAAGACGTTCGGCGGGAACTCGAAATACTTCGGGAAGGCCAGCAGGCCGATGGACCAGATGATGCCGGCGATGCCGAAGATCATGTGGGCGGCGTCGGCGAACCACGGCAGCCAGCCGGTGATGAAGTGGTACTTCTGCCCGGCGGTCAGGCGCGGGCCGCCCGGCAGCAGGTCGCGCCAGTGGTGCTTCAGGATCTGCACGGCGCCGTAGGCCCAGCGGAAGCGCTGCGTCTTGTAGGCGGAGAAGCTGTCGGGGACGAGGCCCTTGCCGTAGCTTTCCGGCATGTAGACGGCCTCGTACTTGTGCTCGAACAGGCGCAGGCCCAGGTCGGCGTCCTCGGTGATGCACCACTCGCCCCAGCGGCCGACCTCTTCCAGGGCCGACTTGCGGATGATGGTCATCGTGCCGTGCTGGATGATCGCGTTGCGCTCGTTGCGCTGGATCATGCCGATGTGGAAGAAGCCGGCATATTCCCAGTTGATCATGCGCTGGAACAGGTCCTGGTTCCATTCCCGGTAGTCCTGCGGGGACTGCACGAAGCCGACCTCGGGCCGGTCGAAGTGCGGGATGGTGGCCTTCAGCCAGTCTGGGTGGACCTGATAGTCGCTGTCGATGACCGCGATGTGCTGCGCGTCCGGCGCCGTCTGGGCAAGGCCGAAGTTCAGCGCGCCGGCCTTGAAGCCCGGCCAGTTGTCCAGGTGGAAGAAGCGGAACTTGTCCCCGAGCTGCTTGCAGTATTCCTCCACCGGACGCCAGACGGCCGGGTCCTTGGTGTTGTTGTCGAGCAGCAGGACTTCATAGTTCGGGTAGTCCAGCCGGGCCAGCGCGTCCAGCGTCTGCATGACCATGTGCGGCGGCTCGTTGTAGCAGGGCACATGGATGGACACCTTCGGCGCGTTGGGCGCCGGGGCGGCGGAGCAGGGGTGGAACTTGCGCTTGAAGCGGTCCTGCCAGAGCACCTCGGTCAGTTCCAGCCCGTCGATCAGCATGACGGAGAGCAGCACCAACTGGGCGAACAGCAGCAGGCCCCAGGCGATTTCCGTGGTGGTGGCGAGGCCGGCGGCGCTGGCGGCGCTGACGGAAAAGACCAGCACGGAGGCCACGGCCTGGATCATACCGCCGTAGAAGATCTGCCCGCCGAACTTCAGGTCGCCGCCACGGCGCCACAGGAAGAAGACGAGCGGCAGGAAGCCGACGGCGATCGAGATGCCGCACAGCACCGGCCAGTTGCGGACCTCCGTCACCTCGCCGATCATCGGGAACTTGGGCTTGCGCCACGCGTCCCACAGGCCCCAGCTGGTGCCGGCGGTGCCCTCGATCTCCCGCTTCCAGGGCTGGTCGAAGGCCTCCATGATGAAGTAGTCGAGCTTGTTCTGCGCCGCGACGTTCAGGAAGGTGCGGATGAACTTGGCCTGGTTGACCTGGCTCGCCTCGGCGCCACGGCGCCACGGACCCTCGGCCGGCCAGCCGATTTCCGAAATCAGGATGTGCTTGTTCGGATACTTGGACTTCAGCTCGTTGTAGCGGAGCATGGCGTAGTCGACCGACTGGTCGGCGGGCACGCCTTCCCAATAGGGCAGCAGGTGCACGGCCAGGAAGTCCACGGCCTCCACCAGTTCCGGGTGCGAAAGCCAGACGTGCCACGGTTCCGCGGTGGACACCGGCACGTTGACTTTCTTCTTCACGCGCTTGATGTAGTCGATGGCCTGCGGGACGGTGACGTCCGCGCGCAGGATCGCCTCGTTGCCGACCAGGACGCGGCGCACGTTGCTGTTGTCGCGCGCCAGCTTGATCAGGCCGTTGATTTCGGGCTCGTCGACCTCGGGCTTGCCCATGATCCAGGCGCCGGCCGTGACCGGCAGCCCGTATTTGCGGGCGACGGGGGCCACCTGCTCCGACCCGTCGGTCGTGGAGTAGGTGCGCACGCCCTTGACCGAGCCCTCCAGGGCCTGCATGTCCTTCTCGATGTCCTCCGGCGACGCGCGGTCGCCTTTGGACGGGCTCTTGTCCGGATGGAAGGGCGTGTAGCTGACGCCGTTGATGGCGCCGCCCCAGGACCGCTCGGCGACCGGGCGGTTCCACACCGCCCACACCCCGATGTTGCCGAGGATCACCAGAAGAAGAGCCGCGATCGCCGACTTGCGCATGACCGTCTTTCTTTTCCCGCTCATCTCGCGGCTTGGCCGGATCGCTCCGCCCCTGGCCGCCCTGTCCCAATCGCTTGGGCTTGCGAACTCCTTGGACGGCGCACGAGCGGCACCGCCGCCCCGACACCGCCTTCGGACCGAACCCTAAACCACCCCGACTGCTGGACGTTCGTGGTCCCGTCGCGAAGCCCGTCCGCCCCGGTCCGTCGCCTTTTCCGGCGGGGCGGAGCGCAACGATCTTCCCGATGCATGCGGTGTTTCTGTAGAACTCCGCCGGACCGAATAAAGATCGTCGGGTAGTTTATACATTTTTCCTAGTCCCGCAACCATGGCCTGGCGAACACCCCGGCCTTGCGTTTATTCCCGACGTCGTAAGACACAGCAAGGTGAAAGCATGTTCCATCTGCATGAGCGTCTCGCGGCCGACACCACGCCCGTCATCGAGCTTGCGCTCAGCCGCGTGCTGCTGATGAACAACCGGGTCTGGCCGTGGCTGATCCTGGTTCCGGCGCGTCCCGGCCTGACCGAGATCCACCAGCTCGACGAGGCCGCGCGCCACCGGCTGATGGACGAGATCGCGCGCGCGTCGCAGGCGCTGGAGGGGCTGTTCCGGCCGGACAAGATCAACGTCGGCGCGCTCGGCAACATGGTTCCGCAACTGCACGTCCACGTGATCGCCCGCACCCGGTCCGACCCGGCCTGGCCGGGGCCGGTCTGGGGTTCCGGCTTCGCCGAGCCCTACGACCCGGCGGAGCGCGACACGCTCGTTGAAAAGCTTCGCGGCGTGTTGGGCGAAAATTGAGGCTGGCCGCTCCGGGAAAGCGGTGCCGTGACGTTCGGCGGCCTCCTTCTGTTGATGGAACAGGAATCATTCCACGCAGGAGGGGCTGTCATGAATTCCGACCGCATCACCGGGGCCGGCAAGGAGCTGAAGGGCGAAGCGAAGAAGCAGGCCGGCGACCTGACCGGCGACCAGAACCTGAAGGACGAAGGCCGCGCCGACAAGGCCGAGGGCAAGGTCGACAAGTTCATCGGCAAGGTGAAGGACGTCCTTCGGGGAAACCGCACATGACCCCGAACGGCCGGGGGGACGAGCGGGGGCGCCGCAAGGACGACGCCCCGTCCGAATCCGCCCAGCGGATCGAAGACAAGCTCGTCGAGGAAACCGGCAAGGCGTCTGGCGATCCGGACAAGCCGGTCCAGGAAAAGTTCGATGAGCTGGGCGAGAAGGACGAGGTCAAGAGGAAGGGTTTGAGGGAGTGAGTTATTACCCCCTCGCCCAGCCCCGCTGGGAGAGGGAAGGGGCTCACGAAGTGGGAAGGGTGAGGGCAAGGTTTCTCGGGCAGGCCTTGCTGTGCATTGCCAGGATTCTTGGGCTGACCTTGCCCTCACCCTCCCCGCGCCTTTGGCGCTGGCCCTTCCCTCTCCCGCCTCTCGCGCAAGCGAAGCTTGCGCTGACGGCGTCAGGCGAATGCCTGCGGCATTCGCTGAGAGCCGGAGGCGGGCGAGGGGGTTTTACGCCTCCAACTCAATCTTCGGTTCACACCGCACGGGGAAGTTCACCGAGTTTGCGATGAAGCACTTTTCGTGGGCTTCGTGGTGCAGGGCTTCGGCCTTGGCGGTGTCGCTGCCGGGGGCCAGGGTCACTTGGGGACGCAGGGTCACTTCGGTGAAGCGGCCGCCGCCCGCGTCGCCCTCGGCCATGGTGCCGGTCGCCGCGTCGCTGTAGGCGGTCACGGCGATGCCGGCCGTGGCGCACAGGTGCAGGTACCACAGCATGTGGCACGCTGAGAGCGAGGCCACGAGCATGTCTTCGGGATTGTAACGGCTGGGGTCGCCCCGGAAGGCGGGGTCGGAGGAGCCGGGGATGACTGGCTTGGAGCCCGCCGTGATCTCGTGGTCGCGGCTGTAGGCCTTGTAGGCGGACGTTCCGGTGCCGAGGTTGCCCGTCCAGGTCACCGTTGCGCTATAATGGTGCTCACGCCCGGCCATGTCAGCCTCCCGTTGTTTTCCGGAAGGGTAACCGCAGTTCGGCCGGGTGAAAAGAGGCGCGGGAGGGCAGAGCCCTCCCGCTGGTCCTTCCCAGGCTTGACGCCTTACGACGCCTCGGCCGCGCGCTGGTGGCGCTTGCGCTCGTTCGGGTCGAGGTAGCGCTTGCGCAGGCGGATGGACTTCGGCGTGACTTCCACCAGCTCGTCGTCGGAGATGTAGGACAGCGCCTTTTCCAGGGTCATCTGGATCGGCGGGGTCAGGCGCACCGCCTCGTCCTTGCTGGTCGTGCGGATGTTGGTCAGCTGCTTGCCCTTGATGACGTTGACCTCAAGGTCGTTGCCACGGGTGTGCTCGCCGATGATCATGCCCTGGTAGACCGGCACGCCGGGGTCGATCAGCATCGGGCCGCGGTCTTCCAGGTTCCACAGCGCGTAGGCCACGGCGGTGCCGTCGCCGTTGGAGATCAGGACGCCGGTGCGCCGGGCGGCGATGGCACCCTTGTAGGGGGCATAGCCGTGGAACAGCCGGTTCATGATGCCGGTGCCGCGCGTGTCCGTCAGGAACTCGCTCTGGTAGCCGATCAGGCCGCGCGACGGGGCGTGGAAGACGATGCGGGTCTTGCCGCCGCCCGACGGGCGCATCTCGATCAGGTCGGCCTTGCGCTCGGCCATCTTCTGGACGACGGTGCCCGAGAACTCCTCGTCCACGTCGACGACGACTTCCTCGATCGGCTCCAGGCGCTGGCCGTTCAGCGGGTCGGACTTGAACAGCACGCGCGGACGGCTGATCGCCAGCTCATACCCCTCGCGGCGCATGGTCTCGATCAGGATGCCCAGCTGCAGCTCGCCGCGGCCGGCCACCTCGAAGGCGTCGCCGCCCTCGGTGTCGGTGACGCGCAGCGCCACGTTGCCTTCCGCTTCGCGCATCAGGCGGTCACGGATCATGCGGCTGGTGACCTTGTCGCCCTCGCGGCCGGCCAGCGGGCTGTCGTTGACCGAGAAGGTCATCGCCAGGGTCGGCGGGTCGATCGGCTGGGCGGCCAGCGGCTCAGACACTTCCGGCGCGCAGATGGTGTCGGCGACGGTGGTGTTGGTCAGGCCGGCCAGCGCGACGATGTCGCCGGCATGCGCCTCGTCCACCGGAACGCGCTCCAGCCCGCGGAAGGCCAGCACCTTGCTGATGCGGGCATTCTCGACCAGCTTGCCGTCGCGGCTCATCGACTTGACGGCCATGTTGACCTTGACCGACCCCGTCTGGATGCGGCCGGTCAGGATGCGGCCCAGGTACGGGTTCGCTTCCAGCGTGGTCGCCAGCATGGTGAAGGGCAGGTCTTCCTCGACCTTCGGGGCCGGGACATGGTCGCGGATCAGCTCGAACAGCGGGGTCAGCGTCTCGCGGGCGCCGTTCTCCAGGTCCGTGGTCGCCCAGCCGTTGCGGCCCGAGGCGAACAGGGTCGGGAAGTCCAGCTGCTCGTTCGAGGCGTCGAGCGAGGCGAAGAGGTCGAACACCTCGTCATGCACCTCGTGCGGACGGCCGTCGGGACGGTCCACCTTGTTGATGACGACGATCGGGCGCAGGCCGAGCTTCAGGGCCTTGCCCAGCACGAACTTGGTCTGCGGCAGCGGCCCCTCGGCCGCGTCGCAGAGCAGGACGACGCCGTCGACCATGGAGAGGATGCGCTCCACCTCGCCGCCGAAATCGGCGTGGCCCGGGGTGTCGACAATGTTGATGCGCAGGTCGTTCCACAGGACCGACGTGCACTTGGCCAGGATGGTGATGCCGCGCTCGCGCTCCAGATCGTTGGAGTCCATGGCGCGTTCGGCGACTTGCTGGTTCTCGCGGAACGAACCGGCCTGCTTCAGGAGCTGATCGACCAGGGTGGTCTTGCCGTGGTCGACGTGCGCGATGATGGCGACGTTTCGAAGATTCATGTGTCGGGGACTCTAAGCTCGGCTCTGGGGCTTCAGTTTCGCTATGCCGCCCCGACACCGCGGCACCCCTGCCGCGCACAACAAAAAAACCCTCCGAGGGGAAGTCGGGGGGCTCTGTCGGGGAAACTGTTGCGACGCAATATAATGATCCGGCTTGCGAACGCAAGCGGTGAGGTGCCATTTCCTGGCTGAACCGCTTATGCGGAATTTCCTGGGGGGTGCGACAGCGGCGCCATTGGCTTGCCCTTTCGCGCATCCCACATGGACCGACGATGACCCGCCGCGTTCCCGCTTCCCGCCTCGCCGCCCTGCTGCTGACCGGTGCGCTTGCCGCCGCACCGCCCGGTCCGGTGCGGGCGCAGGATGCCGAAACCGCCCCCCCGCCCGCCGAAGGAGCCCCCGCCGAAGCTCCTTCTGCTGAAGGATCGGCGCAGCCCGAGGCGGGGCCGAAGGTTCCCTACGAGGTGGACATCACCGGCGTGGAGGACGGCCTGCGCACCCTGCTGCGCGATACCTCCTCGCTGGTCAGCCTGAAGGACGACCCGCCGCCGTCGGTGCTGGGGCTGGAGCGCCGGGCCGGCGACGACCGGGAGAGGCTGGCGACGGCGCTGCGCTCCGCCGGCTACTACGACGCCACGCTCGACATCCGTGTGGACGCCGACCGGAAGCCGGTGAAGGTCACCATTGCGGTGGAACCGGGGCCGGAATACCGCTTCCGCACCGTCACCATCCGGTCCACCGACAACGTCCCGCTGCCCGGCGATCCCATCACGCCGGACGACCTCGGCCTGAAGATCGGCGCCCAGGCGCGCGGGCCGGCGGTGGTCGACGCGCAGAACGCGCTGTTGGGCCGGATGAGCGACCGGGGGCACCCCTTCGCGAAGATCGCCGAGCGGCGCGTGGTGGTCGACCACGACGACCACGGCATGGACGTGACCTACACGGTCGATCCCGGCCCGCTGGTGCTGTTCGGGGAAACCCGCATCGAGGGGCTGAAGGACATAGACCCGGCCCTGATCCGCGGCCGGATCCCCTGGACGGAGGGGCAGATTTACGACGCGGCGCTGCTGGACAAGGCGCGGCAGGCCATCGCGAAGCTGGAGGTGTTCGACACGGTGCGCGTGCGGCTGGCCGACGAGCCGGGGCCGGGCGGGGCGACGCCGGTGACCGTCACGCTGGTCGAGCGCAAGCCGCACTTCATCGGGGCGAGCGCCTTCTACTCCTCCACCGACGGGCTTGGAGGTTCGGCCTATTGGGGCCACCGCAACCTGTTCGGCGGCGGGGAGCGGCTGCGGCTGGGGGTGGACATCGGCCGCGTCGCCGGGACGAGCGGCACCGGGTCGCGGCGGGGCCGCGAACTCGACCTGCCGGACCTGCGCTTCTCGGCCAATTTCCGCAAGCCGGACTTCCTGCTCCTGCGGCAGTCGCTGGTCCTGAACTTCGAGGTCACGTCGGAGCAGCCGCCCGCCTACGACCGCGTCGCCACCGTGCTGTCCGGCGCGCTGGAGTGGCAGGCGACCGACCAGCTGAAGGTCTCCTACGGGGTGAGCGGAGAGCGCGGGCGCGTGCGCAACAACCTGCGCGAATACCAGACGGCGCTGGTCGGCGTGCCGCTGGGCGTGGCCTGGGACGGGTCGGACAGCCTGCTGAACCCGTCCAAGGGCTACCGCACGTCCTTCCAGGCGACGCCGTGGTTCCCGCTGGGCGGGGACACCACCACCCAGTTCACGACGCTGCAGTTCAACGGGTCGGCCTACCGCGACCTGTCGGGGGACGGGCGCTACGTCGCGGCGGCGCGGGTCGGCGTCGGCAGCACGCTGGGCGCCACGCTGGACCAGATCCCGCCGGACCATCGCTTCTACGCGGGCGGCGGCGGGTCGGTGCGCGGCTTCGGCTTCCAGAAGGCGGGGCCGCGCGACATCTTCGGCGACCCGACCGGCGGACGGTCGCTGTTCGAGGCGGGGCTGGAGCTGCGCATCAAAGTGACCGACACGATCGGCGTGGTGCCCTTCGTCGATGCCGGCACGGTCTACGACAGCGCCTTTCCCGACTTCAAGCGGCCCCTGCGGGTGGGCATGGGCATCGGTGCCCGCTACTACACCGACTTCGGGCCGCTGCGGGTGGATGTGGGTTTCCCGCTGAACGCGGAGCCGGGGGACGCGAAATGGCAGCTCTACATCAGCCTGGGCCAGGCATTTTGAGGAGCGGGGCAAAAGGGCGCAGCCCCATTTTTGCCCCTTCCCTCGGGACCCCTCTCTCAATTTCCCGTTATATCGTCCGTGGAATGCCGGAACGGGGTGCGTGGTGACGGGGCTGCGTCGTCTGTTTTTTGTACTGATCGGCCTCGTTGCCCTGAGCGGTGTGGCTTTTGCGGCCAACAGCGACGGCGGCGGCGATGGAGGCGGGTGGGGGCCGGTGAACGCCGTGCGCCGCTGGATCGCCACGACCATCGAGAACGCCGTCAACGGCCCCGACCTCCAGGTGAGGATCGGCGACATCGGCGGCGCCGTTCCCGTCAACTTCACCATTTCCGAGGTCACGGTCGCCGACCGGGAAGGCGTCTGGCTGCGGCTGGAGCGGCTGCACGTCAACCTTGCCCCCACCGCTCTGTTCACCGGCCGCGCCAAGGCCGACGTGATCGAGGCGCAGACCGTGACGGTGGAGCGCGCGCCGGCACCGGGCACCCAGCCCAAGCCTGCGCCCCAGCCGCAGCAAGGGCCTACCTCCCTTCTGCCGAACCTGCCCGTGGGCGTGGCGGTGGACCGGTTGGCGGTTGACGAGTTGCGGCTGGCCGAGCCGCTGCTGGGGCAGGCGGCGACCTTGAGAGTCGTGGGATCGCTGAACCTCGCGTCCGGCGGTTCGTCGCTGGAGGCGCATCTGGCGGTGGACCGCATCGACAGCCAGCCGGGACAGGCCAAGCTGGACGTCGCCTTCAACCCCGACGACAAGCGGCTGGACCTGAACCTGAAGGCGTCGGAGCCGGCGGGCGGCATCGTCGCCCGCGCGCTGGCGATCCCCGGCCTGCCGCCGGTCGCCGCGTCGCTGGACGGGCAGGGCACGCTGGACGATTGGAAAGGCACGCTGACGGCGAGCGCGGAGAACGCGGCGCGCCTGAACGCCGACGCAACGGTGAAGGCGGTGCCGGAGGGGCACGCGGTGACCCTGGCGGCCGGTGGCGACGTGGCAGCGCTGCTGGGACCGCAGGCGGCGCCTCTGGTCGGGCCGCAGCCGACGCTGGACGGCACGGTGCTGGTGGCGCCGGGTGGTGCGCTGACCGTGCAGCCGGTCGTCGTGAAGGCCGTCGCCGGGACGGCGACTCTCAACGGCACGGTGGGCGCCGACCGCCGCAGCCTCGCCCTGCGCTACGAGGTGGCGGCGGGGCCGGACTCCGCGCTGCATGGCCTGACCCAGGGGATCGGGTGGCGCGAGGGGGTGGTGACCGGCAGCGCCGAGGGCACGCTCGACGCGCTGACCGTAGCCGTGCAGGGGGTGATCCGCGATCTGGCGACGGACAAGCCCGAACTGGCTTCAGTGGCGGGGCCGGAGGTGCGGCTGGACGGGCGGGCGCAGGTTTTCACCAACGACGGGCGCGTGCAGATCAACGGGTTGACGCTGACCACGGCGGCGGCCACGGCCACCGCGCAGGGGAGTGCCGCCGGCTGGGGGCAGACGGCGGACGTGGCGCTGTCGCTGACGGCGGACGACCTGTCGCGCCTGTCGGGGCTGGCCGGACGGCCGCTCGGCGGGTCGGTGGCCCTCGGCGGGCCGGTGCGGCGGGAGGCGGACGGCACGATCACGGCGGAGCTGAGCGGGGCGCTGCGCGACCTCGCCACCGGCACGCCGGCCGATGCGGTGCTGGGCGACGCCGCGACGCTGGGGCTTCAGGCCGCGATGGAGCCGGGCGGGGCGATGCGCCTGCGCGATCTGGTGCTGGACGGGCGCAACGGACGGCTGACCGGAACCGCCGCTCTGGCCGACGGCAAGGTGGATGCGATGACCCGGCTGGAGGTGGCGAACCTCGCCCCGGTCGGGGGCAGCCTGGGCACGGAGATGGCCGGCACGCTGGCGCTCGACGCCACGGCGAACGGGCCGCTCGACGCTCTGGCGGCGGAGGCCAAGCTGAACGCGCGGGGGCTGGTCGTGAAGGGCCGCCGCTTCGGCGCCACCGACGTGACCGCGACCGCCGCCAACCTGCCGGCCAGCCCGCGCGGACGGTTGAGCGCGCGCACTCAGCTTGCCGGGGCAGGGCTGGCGGTCGATGGCGCCTACGCGCTGGAGGGGCGGACCTTGCAGGTCAGCGATCTTGCCGTGGCGAACGGGCCGAACCGGATCACCGGGGCGGTGCGGGTGGCGCTGGACGCCATGACCGCCACCGGCGAGCTGGACGGCACCCTGCCGCAGCTGAAGGCGCTGTCTGAGCTGGCCGGGGTGCCGCTGGACGGGGCGGCGGGCTTCACGGTGGCGCTCGACGCGCCCAATGGAAAGCAGGCGGCGACCCTGACGGCCAACGCCAGCAACCTGCGCGTCGAGGGGCAGGGCGCGCCGCTGCTGGTCGCCCGCCGCCTGACCGCCAACGCCGACGTGGCCGACGCGCTGGGCAGCCCCAGCGGCAAGGCGCGGCTGGAACTGCTGGACGGGTCGGCGGCCGGCAACGACCTCGCCCGCGTCACGGCCAGCGCCGACGGCACGCTCGCCAAGGCCGGCTTCCGGGCGGAGGCGACGGGGGCCGGGCGCGACCCGCTGGCGCTCGACCTCGCCGGCAGCTTCGCGCAGGACAATGGGCTCAATCGTGTCCGGCTTGACCGCTTGCAGGGCCGCTACGCCGGGGAGCCGTTCCGGCTCGCCCAGCCGGCCAACCTCGCGGTGGGCGATCGCCGCTATGAGGTGAAGGGGCTGCGGCTGGTCAGCAACAACGCGCAACTGGCGGCCGACCTTGGACTGACCGGCGACCGGCTGTCGGGGGAACTGCGGCTGGATCAGGTGCCGATGGCGCTCGCCCGGCTGGCCGACCCGACGCTGCGGCTGGACGGCACGCTGAACGCACAGGCCACGCTGGGCGGCTCCGTCGGGCGGCCGCGCGCCGACGCGACGGTGCGCGTCGCCAACCTGAAGGCGCAGCAGACCACGCAGGCCGGCGTGCCCGGCATTGATGCCACCATCAACGCCCAGTGGCGGGAGGAGCGCCTGTCGGTCACCGGCAACGCCGCCACCCGCAACAACGCCGGCCGGATCACCCTGAGCGCCGGGGCGCCCCTGGTCATGAACCGCGACACGCTCGCCGTGTCGGTGCCGGAGCGCGGGAAGCTGGAGGCCGCCGTCAACGGCACCATCGACGCCTCGCTCGCCAACGACCTGCTGGCCGCCAGCGGCGACCGGGCGCGGGGGGCGCTGCGGCTGGACGTAAACGTCGGCGGCACGGTGGGGGCACCCACCCTCGGCGGCGTGGTGACGCTGTCGGGCGGGCGCTACGAGAACCGGGCGTCCGGCGCCATCATCCGCAACATCGACGCCCGCATCGTCGGCAACGGCGACGTCTTCTCCATCGAGAACTTCAGCGGGAAGACGGCCAACGGCGGCACCATCGGCGCGCGCGGCGTGATCCGTCCGGCGGCCACCAACGGGCAGCAGCTCGACCTGCAAATCCAGGCCGACAACGCGCGTCTGGTGCAGAACGACCTTGCGACGGCGGACATCGGCGCCTCGCTGACCCTGACCGGCAGCTTCACCAACCCGCGCCTCGCCGGCCCGATCCGGATCGAGCGGGCTGAGGTCCAGATCCCCAACCAGACCCCGCCCAACGTGGTGGACCTGAAGGTCGTGGAGGTCGGGAACGGCCGCAACGGCAACCTTCAGAGAGCCAGTCTTCCGAAGGGGAACGGCCGGAAACCCAACGGCCAGAATACCAATGGCCAGCCGGCGCCGGAGTCACCCTTCGCCATGGCGCTGGATTTGACGGTGGAGGCACGGAACCAGATCTTCGTGCGGGGGCGCGGGCTGGAATCGGAATTCTCCGCCAACCTCGCCGTCGCCGGCACGTCCAGCCAACCGCTGGTGAGCGGCCGGCTGACCATGCTGAAGGGCCAGCTCTCGCTGCTCGGCAAGAGCTTCGACTTCAAGCGCGGCATCATCGAGTTCGACGGCGGGCCGCAGATCGACCCGCGCCTCGATCTGCAGGCGGAGGCGACGGCCAACAACGTCACCGCCGACGTCGTCATCACCGGAACCGCCCGCCAGCCGAAGCTGGAGCTGACCTCGCCCCAGGGACTGCCGCAGGACGAAATCCTGTCCAGCATCCTGTTCGGCAAGTCGGTCGGCAACCTCAGCGCGGGGGAGGCGGTTCAGTTGGCCCAGTCGGCGGCCTCGCTGGCCGGCTTCGGCGGCAACGGCGGCGGGCTGCTCAGCCGCGTGAGGCGCAGCCTGGGCATCGACCGGCTGGAGTTCACCTCCGGCGAGAACGGGAAGGGCGGCGCGGTGCAGGCCGGGCGCTACGTCAGCGACCGCGTCTATGTCGGCGTCGAGCAGGGCATCGGCGCCAACCAGAGCCGCGCCACGGTCGAGGTAGACATCACCAAGAACCTGAAAGCCGAAGCCGACGTGGGCGCGGATTCCGAAACCCGCGTCGGCGTGAAGTGGGAGTGGAATTACTGAGGTTTTACTGAGTTCTATGCAAAAGGGCGCCGGTTTTCTTTTCCGTCGTCCCCGCGCAAGGCGGGGATCCGGAAAACTTCGCGTAGGAGCACCTGAAATGCCCTGGATCCCCGCCTTCGCGGGGATGACGCACGGTGGTTGCTCTCTCGGACAAGATCATGCTCTGTCCGCCGCCCCTACTTCCTCCCCACCACAATCCGCACGTGGGCGGGGAGGGGGACCACGTCGCCGGTGGCGCGCTCGTCGAAGCGGCGGGCGATGTCGGCCTCCAGTGCCGCGCGCCGGTCCGGGGGGAGACCGTGCAGGCGGTGGCCGAAACTCATGTCCAGGGTCGCGCGCCAGAAGGGCTGGCCCTTGGGGGCCTTGCGGACGGGGGTGAGGTCCGTCTCCGTCGCCTCGCGGAAGCCGGCGGCGCGCATCGCCGACGCGAGCAGGCCCGGAGCGGCGAAGCGGAACAGCGGGTCGAGGCTGCCGTCCTCGCCAAGCTGTGCGGCGACCCCCGCGCCCACCGTTTCGAACAGGGCGTTGCCGGCGCGTGGTCCCCAGACCATGAAGGCCGCCTTGCCGCCGGGGCGCAGGACGCGCCGGACCTCGGCGAGGGCCGCCGCCACGTCGGGCACGAACATGATGCCGAAGCGGCAGGTCACGCCATCGAAGCTTTGGTCCGCGAAGGGCAGGGCGGTCATGTCGGCGGCGGTGAAGACGGGGCGTTGCCCGTCCGGTGCCTCGGCGGCGCGGCGCACCGCCCCGCTCATCATGCCGGGCACGAGGTCGCTGCCGACCACCAGACCGCCCGGTCCGACGCGCCGCGCCGCGCTCAGCGCCGGTTCCCCGGCCCCGGAGGCGAGGTCGAGCAGGCGTCCACCCTCAGCCACGCCGGCGGCGTCCAGCAAGGGCTGGTTCAGCTTGTCGGCCAGATCGGCCATGGGGTCGGCCCAGCGGTCCCAGGCGTCGGCGCTGGCGGCCCAGCGCGCGCGCTCGGTGTCGCCGTCGATGGAAAGGTCGATGTCGGTCAATGCAGAAGCCTTGCGGTGCTGGTGGTCCGGGGCGCGGAGTCCGTGTCGCCGAGCCGTTCGCCGAGCGCGGCCAGCTCCTCGCCCAGCTTGCGGTTGGCGTCGGTCAGCTGCTGGATGCGATCCTGCGCGGCCTGCTGCCGGGCGTTCAGCGCCGCGACGGTCTCGGCAAGCCTGAGATTCTGCTGGGCTTGGCGCGCCAGGCTTTCGTTCAGGCTGCGGCGGATCGACCCGACGGCGGCCAGCGCCGCCACGGCCACGACGGCGGCGAGCATGGTGCAGACCACCATCAGCCAGTCCGCCGGAAACCCGCCTGTCGTAAGCCCGTCCATGGCCGAAGCCGCCTGTCCTTTTTCCGCCGCCATTGCTCATGACCGTCGGCCGCGCGCCGCCGGTGGAGGAAGGCGAAAAGCATCGGCCGATTCACAATTTTGGTCAAGCATGGCTCCGGTCAAGCACGGCGCAAAAACGGCAAAAGGCCCGGCCTTCCGGCCGAGCCCTTCTGTCCGCTGCGGTGCGGTCCCGCGTCAGGCGACGGTGTCGTCGACCGGACGGGAGACCTTGGCGCGCATGTCCTTCAGGTGATCGCCGAAGGCGCGCAGGACCGGCATGATGCGCTGCATCTGGTCCGACGTGACGTGCGCGTCCGTCTTCAGGACGATGGTCGGCGCCTCCGACATCAGGCGCTTGGCGCGCATCGGGCCAACCTTGTCGTCCATGAACATGGACAGGCCCATCAGGATGCCGAGCGTCACATCGTCGGGAGCCTTGGGCAGAGCCAGCACGTCGTGCAGCTCGTTGAGGAGGGTGTACGCGACGATGGAGGTGCGTTCGATGGTGTCAACGTCGGCAGCCATGGACATCGGTCAGAATCCTTAGGGCGCTGAGTGGTGCGTTCTGACGGAACGTTAGCGCTTGGATCGTAACCAAACTGTTAACCAACCCTCATCCGAGTCGCCCCGAGTCGTTTTTTTCGATTCGCAATCCACGGTCGCCGAATCAGGTCGTTACCTCCACAGATTCGATTGTTCGGACCTTCGCGACCCGGTCGATGGCCGCCAGAACGGCCTCCGGACGGGCGTGGTGCGGCATGTGGCCGGTGCCCGCCAGCAGGTGCAGCGTCGATCCCTTGATGGCGTCGTGCAGGGGAACCGCATGATGTTGCGGGTCGATGATCCGGTCCTCGTCCCCGGCGACGATGGAGACGGGGCAAGTGATCTCCGGGTAGCGGGGCGCCAGCTCCGCCACGCCGGGCACCAGCGCGGCCAGTTGCTCGGCCGCCCCCTCCAGCTGCGTCGGCCGCAGCAGCAGGTCGGCGGGCAGCAGGGCGTAGCGCTCCGGCACCGGGTCGGGCTCGAAAATGCGGCGAATCAGCGGGCCGATCAGCAGCCGGTCCACCGGCGGCAGGACCGTGCGGCTCAGCACCGGTCCCAGCACCGGGACCGCCGGCGTCAGGAAGGGAATGAAGTCCGGGCGCGGGGTCGGGTGCGAGAAGCCGGAGACGACGACCAGCCCGCCGACCTCGTCGGGATAATCCAGCGCCCAGGCCAGCGCCACGGCCCCGCCCAGGGAATGGCCGACGATGATCGGCTTCTCCAGCCCCAGCTTGCGCGCGCCGGCCCGCAGGATGGCGGCTTGGGCGGCGGGGCTGGCCTGCCCGTGCGGCAACTCGCTATAGCCGTGCCCCGGCCGGTCGAAGCAGACGCAGCGCCAGCGCTCGGCGGCGCGGTCCAGGATGCTCAGCGACCAGTCGTCGGCCACCACGCCGTTGCCGTGCAGGAACACCACCGGGCGGCCCTTGCCGCGGTCGAGATAATGCAGCGTCACCCCGTCTGCGTTCATGAAGTGGCCGGCGGGCGGGTGTTCCCGCTCCGCCCGCGCCGTGCGCCGAGTGGTGTCGAGCCAGAGCCCGGCGAGCATTCCGGCGGCCAGCGCCAATCCGTTGCGCATCAGCCGGCCCTCCGGGCGGCGGGGACGGTGGGGTGGGGCAGGGACGGCATGGCGTGGGCTCTCCCATGGGCTGCATCGCGGACCCCGGAGCAACAGGGCGGCGGTAGGGGGTGTTCCGGCGGGACCCGCCCCCGCGCGCAGGGCGGCCATGTCTCAACATTGTTTCGACAAATTAAGCTAAAATCTTATCATTCTCGGCGTGTAAGGGGGAGGCGAACTCCCCGTGGTTCGGAAGTGAATTCGTTAGCGAACAGTGGAATCCATGAAGGCCTACCCAAGAGCGGGAGAATCGCCATGAGTGCCGCCGCCAAACACGCGCCGGGCGAGCCCGAACGCACCGCCACCGACCGCAATGCAGACCGCAGCGGGCGCGGCGCCTTGCCGGCGGTCTACACCGACCTCGGCCGCATCATCGAAAGCATGACGCGCCGGTTCCTGGACGTGCTGCGCATGGAGCTGGCGCGCATCGGGATCGACGATCTCAGCCCCGGACAGGCGCTCATGCTCATCAACATCGGCGGCGAGGAGCTGTCGGTGCGCGATCTGCTGGAGCGCGGCTACTATCTGGGCTCCAACGCGTCCTACAACCTGAAGCATCTGGTGGAGGCGGGCTACGTCGACCGCTCCGCCTCGCAGCGCGACCGCCGCACGGCCCGCCTGCGCCTGTCGGAACGCGGGCTCCAGCTGTGCGAGGCGCTGCGCGGCCTGGAGGCGCTGCGGACCGAGGGGCTGGTGCGCAACGACGAGGAGGCGGCGGACTTCGAGACGACCTACCGCACGTTGCGCCGTTTGGAGCGGGCGTGGAGCGATCTTATCCGCTACGATACGCCGGACTTCTGATCCTCCGCACGGACGGCACCGCGCATGGCCCCGCGTTCCCTCACCCAGAAGGCCCTCAGCCAGAAGGACGTTCAACGCCTTCTGGCCGCCCCCGACGCCCAGGCGCGCATCGACACCATGACCCATGTGGTGCGCGACCTGGAGGCGGGGGAGCTTGCGGAGACGGAACGGGCGCTGGCGCTGGAAATCCTCCAGCGCTTCGCCGCCGACGCGGTGGCCGCGGTGCGGGAGGCCGTGGCATGGCAGATCAACAACTCCTCCCTGTTGACCGAGGATATGGCCGCCCGGCTCGCGCGTGACGTGGACCGGGTGGCCTTTCCCATCCTGCGGCACGCGGAAAACCTCCGCGAAGGGCTGCTGCTGGACATCCTGCGGGAGCGCAGCCCGGCCAAGCAGCTGGCCATCGCCGGGCGCAAGACCGTCTCCCCGGCGGTGTCGGACGCGCTGGTCCGCACCGGCAACGTCATCGTCATCACGCAGCTTCTGCGCAACCGCGGCGCGGTGATCGCCGAGCCGACGCTGCACAGCGTGCTCGACCAGTACGGCACGGTGGCGACGGTCAACGAGGCCATGGCCGAGCGCCCGGACCTCTCCGCCGCTGTCGTGGAGAAGCTGATCCTCTATGTGTCGGAGGAAATCCGCGCCCGTCTGATCCGCACCCATCGCCTGAGCCCGCGCCTGATCGGCAAGCTGGTGGAGCGCGCGCGGGAGGCGGCGACCCTGCTGCTGCTGAAGCCGCTGACGCCGGGGGAGGCGGACGTGGAGTTGCTGGCGCGGCACCTGCTGGTGCGCAACCGGCTGACGGCGCCGCTGCTGTTCCGCGCGCTCTGCGCCGGGGAATTCGCGCTTTTCGACGCCGGCATCGCCGTGCGTGCCCGGCTGCCGCTGGAGAACGCCCGGCAGCTCGCCTGGGACGGCGGGCCGCACGCGCTGAAGGGGCTGTTCGCGAAGGCGGGCCTGTCCTTCACCCTGATGAGGCTCTTCCGCGTGGTCATCGGCGTTGCCAAGTCCCTGGACTACAAGGGCGGCGACGAGGGGCGCGAGCGCTTCCAGACGGAGGCCGTCGCCACCCTATTCGACACCTGCGCCAACAGCGAGGACCGGGAGGTCGACGATCTTCTGCTGCAACTGTTCGACCAGACCTCCGCCGACGTGATCGCCCGCGCGATGGAGCAGGCCGGGATCCCCTTCGCGCCCGTGGGCGGGTGACGGCCCTTCTCTTATGCACTTTTTCGTCATCCCCGCGAAGGCGGGGATCCAGGGCATTTCGGGCAGTCGTCGGGGGGCTCTGGACCCCCGCCTTCGCGGGGGTGACGATCGGTGGTCGTTATGATGGAAAGCTTCGGAGGCGGGCGAGGGGGTTCTCTACAGCTTGAAGTAGGCCTTCAGCTTTG
Organism: Azospirillum mesophilum; assembly: GCF_053470405.2. Taxonomy (NCBI): domain Bacteria; kingdom Pseudomonadati; phylum Pseudomonadota; class Alphaproteobacteria; order Rhodospirillales; family Azospirillaceae; genus Azospirillum; species Azospirillum mesophilum. The sequence goes on along the minus strand of NZ_JBPXMQ020000015.1, from coordinate 81,877 downwards.
CCAGCAGGTCGGTTTCGGCCACCACGGGGATGGCCGCCGCAGGAGCGCTGGCGCGCCGTTGGGCGTCGTTGCGGCGCTGGCGCAGGCCCATCAGGTCGGCGAGCCGCTTCGCCAACTCCGGGCGGCGGCGCAGGACGGGGTCGAGGGCTTCCTTGTCCAGCTCGTAGACCACGGCGTCGGTGTTGGCGATCACCGACGCGCTGCGCGGCTGGCCGGTCAGCAGGGACATCTCCCCGAACACGTCCCCCGGCCCCATGTGGTCCAGCAGGATCGTCCGTCCGCCGAAGACGCCGCGCACGTCGAGCGCGCCTTCCGCCACCAGGAACAGGGAGGTGCCCAGCTCGTCCTGCCGCACCACCGCCTCACCGGCCGGAACGTGGCGCAGGTGCATGCCGGCGGCCAGCTCGTCCAGCTCGTCGGCGCGGAAGGCGGCGAACAGGTCGACGTGGCACAGCAGCTCCCGGCCCAGCCCCTCGGCCGTGCAGTCGGGCGGGGGCTTGCGGCTGCGCTGGAGTTCCTGCTTGGGGTGGGCGGGCTCCAGCCCGGCGCGGGACAGATGCTCCAGGATGGCGGAGGCCGCCGCGTCGCGACAGGCGGCGAGCCGCGCGAAGTCCGGCACCCAGAAGCGCGCCTGATAGGTCACGCCGTTCAGCGTCACCGCCTCCACGATCACGTCGGGGCGCGGTTCGGCCGGGATGTCGTCGCAGCAGACCATGGCCGACAGCAGGATGCGCTTGGCCCGCGCCACCGGGACGCCAGCGTCCAGCGTGACGGGGACGGAGCTGCGGAAGCCGTTCACCGGCTGGCTGAAATTGACGATGCGGCTGCCGGCCGCCAGCCCGTTCGGCACGGTCAGCACAGTCCCGTCCAGCGCGACCAGCCGCGTGGCCCGCCAGTTGATCTCGTCCACCCGGCCGGCGATGCCCGGCGGCAGCTCGATCCAGTCGCCGATCCGGTAGGGATGCTCGATGTTCAGCGCGATGCCGGAGAAGATGTCGGCGATCATGTTGCGCAGCGCGAAGCCCAGCACCGCGATCAGCACGCCGGAGGTGGCGACCAGCCCGGTCACCGGCTGCCCCAGCACATAGGCCAGGATGCCCAGCGCCGCGATCCCGTAGAGCACGGCGCGCAGCAGGTCGGTCAACAGGCGGGGCATCGGTGTCGCCCGCGCGCTGCGCGCGATCGCAAGGTCGATGACGCGCGAGCCCAGCCAAGCCGCCCCCAACCACGCCGCCGCCGCCAGCAGCGTTGCCAGCGCTTCGGCCACCATCGCCCCGGCCATGGGCGCGACATGGCCGGACAGCCACGGCCGCTGTGCCGCCGCCGCGGAAGCGGCCAGCGTCAGCAAGGCCGGCGCCAGCAGGCGGCGCAGACCCGGCCGCGGCGTTACCCCGGCGGGGCCGGCGGGAAGCGGAGCGAGGCGGGATGAATCGGGCATGGGCGTGGGCTCCCTTCTTCGACCTTCGCACCGGGGGCGGTCCGGTCAAGCCCGCAAAGGAATAGGGGGATGGGGCGGACTTCCTCCCGCAAAATGGGGTGGCGGCGAGCCGCTCTACGACCTCAAATAATCAGCGGGGAGGGAGAGAAAGGATGAGGGGCGAAAAACCGCGATCACTGCGACCCGACAAAGCATAAGATCACCTTCTCTTAGGGAAAGGGGGAGTCCATGCAACGAGTCGCCATGGTGGTGGCGGCCGCGCTGCTCCTGTTGCCGGGTGCTGCGCTGGCCCAGTCCGACAAGCCGAGACCGAAGGCGCCGGACGGCGCCCGCGCCTACATCATGTGGCCGACCAACGGCGCGGTGATCCCCGGCGGCAAGTTCTGGGTGCGCATGGGGCTTCAGAACATGGGCGTCGCCCCGGCGGGCATCCGCAAGGACGACACCGGGCACCATCACCTGCTGGTGGACAGCGACCTTCCCGGCTTCGACGAGCCGATCCCGAACAACAAGCAGTCGCTCCACTTCGGCGGCGGACAGACGGAGGTGCGGCTGGAACTGCCGCCGGGCAAGCACACGCTCCAGATGGTGCTGGGCGATGCCGACCACATGCCCTTCGACCCGCCGATCATGTCCCAGAAGGTCACCGTCACGGTGAAGTAGGCCGGGAGACCAACGCCGCCGGGAGGCCAACGCCGAAGGGAGAGCACGCCATGATGCACGCGCCCGCAACCTTGTCCGGAACCTTGTTCGGAGCCATGGCCCTCGGCCTGCTGCTGGCCGCCGGGCCGGCGGCGGCGCAGTCGTCGCCGGAAGCCGACCCGCTGAACAAGCCGCTCGCCGACACCAAGAACACCCCGCAGCCGGCCAGCCCCGGCCACGAGCACGAAAGCACCCCGACCACGCCCGATGCGGCCAAGGCCGGGCGCACCAAGGCGCCGAAGGACGCCTACGTCTACATCGGCTGGCCGAACAACGGCGAGGTGGTGCAGGGCCGCTTCAAGGTGTGGTTCGGCCTGCGCAACTTCGGCGTGGCTCCGGCCGGCGTGCGCAAGGACAACACCGGCCACCATCACCTGCTGGTGGACGCCGACCTGCCGCCGATGGACGAGCCGATCCCGAACAACAAGAACTACATCCACTTCGGCAAGGGCCAGACCGAAACGATGCTGGAGCTGCCGCCGGGCAAGCACACGCTCCAGCTCCTGGTGGGGGATTCGGAGCACATCCCGCACGACCCGCCCATCATGTCGAAGAAGATCACCATCACCGTGCGGCCGGGCGGGGACAAGACCCGCGTCTCCGTCCGCTGAACGCGAAGCTTGAGTGCAGTGCAGGAGGGGCATCCATGGCGTTCATTCGGCTGATCGGCTGCCGGCGGATCGACTGCGGCCGGCTCTTTGCCGCGGCCACGCTCCTGCTTCTGGGGGCCTGCGTCACGTCGGGCGAGCAGGCGACGGTGGTGCAGAAGCCGAAGACGCCGGCCGTGCGCACGGTCTCCAACTTCAGCGAGGCATTGCGTTGCATGGACACGCTGCTGTGGAACCACGGCAAACGCGACATCTTCATCACCTCCAACGGCATTCCCGACGCCACGGGCAAGGTGGCCGGCGGCACCAAGGAGATGCTGATCACCGCCGTCTCGCGCATGTCGGAGCGCTCCAACGCCTTCCGTTTCGTGGATTTCGAACCGACGCTGGACGACGTGAACGCTCTTTACTGGATGATCGGCGTGCAGCCGAACTTCCGCGCGCCGTCCTACTACATCCGGGGCGCCATCACGCAGCTCGACGACAACGTGGTCAGCGAGGCGGCGAGCGCCGGAATCTCGCTGCCCACGGTCGATCTGGGCATCTCCGCCGATCAGGTGATGTCGGTCATCTCCGTGGACCTGAACATCGGGGAACTGGCGACCCGGCAGATCATCCCCGGCCTGTCGGCCAGCAACTCGCTGGCCGTCGTGTCGTCGGGCAAGGGGGCGGACGCGGGGGCGGTGATCGGGAAGGCGGGCCTGTCCTTCAACGTCTCGCTCAACAAGTCGGAAGGGCTGCATCAGGCGGTGCGCACGCTGGTCGAACTCAGCGCCATCGAGGCGCTGGGCAAGATGACCCGCGTCCCCTACTGGCAATGCCTGGGCATCGACCACACGAACCCAACCTTCGCCGGGCAGGCGCGGGACTGGTTCGACGGGATGCCGCCGTCGCAGCGCGTCGCCTACGTGCAGCGCGTGCTGGCCGCCGACGGCTACTACGACGGGCCGGACAACGGGCAGGTCGACGACCGCACGCGCGACGCCATCGGGCGTTATCAGGCCGACCATGACCTGATCGCCACGGGCCGCGTGGACTTCGACCTCTACCAGCGCATGCTGGCGGAGCCGGCCGGCCAGAGCGGGAAGGGTGCCCCCCGGCTGCAATCGGTGTCGAACGCCGGCGGGGAAGGGCTGCCGCGTGCCGTCCCCGCGCCCGGAGCGGCGGGCGTGCCGGATCTGGTGCTCAGCTCCGACCGGGGGCCGCAGCCGCGCTACCGCGTGGGCGAGGCGGTGGTGGTCCGGGTGCAGCCGACGGCGAACGGCTTCGTCTATTGCTATTACCAGGACGCCGGCGGGTCGGTCGCCCGCATCTTCCCGAACCGCTTCCAGCCCGACAGCTTCGTCCAGGCCAACCGGCAGGTGGAGGTGCCGCCGGGCGCGCAGAAGCCCTTCAACCTGCGCATGGACCGCCCCGGCGCCGACGAGACCATCGCCTGCGTGGTGTCGCCGGACGAGATCGGCACGCGCATCCCCGACCTTTACAAGGCCGAGGACTTGCAGCCGATCCCCGGCGCGACGCTGGCCGATGTGCTGGGCGCCTACAACAGCATCCAGGGGACCAGCGTGCGCTCCCGCCAGATGAAGATGCAGGTGGCCCCGGCGGTCGCGGCGATGCGGTGAGCCGGGGAAAGTTCGGAAAACTGTTGGCCGGTTCACAGCGGTGGGCCGGCCTTCGGGGCTAAACAGGGGGGCAAGACGACCTCACGCCGATGCAAGGGAGGGCCACCGATGCCGCAACCGATCCCCCTATCGATTTCCGGGACCAGCTTCCGCCGCCTGCTCAGCCGCGTGGCGCTGCCTGTCCTGGCGATCGCCTGCGCCGGGCCGGCGCTGGCGCAGACCGTCGAGGGCACGGGCGGCAACAAGGTCATGATGTTCGAGCGCCCGCCGACCGTGGACGAACTGCGCGAAGCGGTGAAGCCCTCCGTCGCGCCGGGCGATGCCCAGGACCAGCCCCAGGACCAGCCGAAAATTCGCACCCGCAGCATCGAGATCGTCGGCGGCGGCATCAGCAACGCCCAGCGCCCGCGCCCGACCGAGCCCGCCAACTACGGCGCTGCCCCGACCATGGCCCAGCCTGCGCCCACCATGACCCAGCCCTCCATGCCCCAGGCGGCGCCCGTCATGGCGCAGCCCGAACCGGCACCCCGGCCTCACCCCAAGCGCCCGCACGTCCAGGAGGCGGCGGCCCCGCCGAGCGCTCCGCTGCCCTCCGGCCCGCGTCCGGCGCCGCGCCAGCCGACGGTGCAACCGGCGACCCTGTCGACCCCGCAAGGCGATGCGGCGACCCAGAATCAGCAGGCCGGCCAGCAGACCAACGGCTTCGGCTTCCGCATCAATTTCCCCTTCAACTCGGCGGACATCCCGAAGGAGTTCTACGCCTACATCGACGCGGTCGGCGGGCTGATGAGCCAGGACCCGCAGTTGCGCCTCGTCATTGAGGGGCACACCGACGCCATTGGCGGCGACCAGTACAACCTCGCCCTGTCGGAGCGGCGCGCCGTGTCGGTGGGTGAGTATCTGGTGCGCGTCCACCATGTGGAGCCGCAGCGCCTTGCCATCGCCGGCATGGGCAAGACCCAGCCCCTGACCCCCGACCCGACCGACAGCCGCAACCGGCGCGTCGAGTTCCGGCCGGTACAGTAACGCGGCCGGGGCGCTGAGGGAGGCCTGCCATGATCCGCCACCTCCTCCTCATCGCGGCCATTGTGGCGGTTCCGCTGTTCGTTGGGACCGCCGGGGCCACGCTGGTCCGCAAGAACGGCCACAGTGTCGGCCCGGAGACCGGCGGCATCGAGATCGGCGTCACCAAGGGCCGCGTGCGCGTCCAGTGCTGGCAGGACGGCGAAAAGATCATCGACGAGGCCGACCTGAACGTCCTCTCCCTCAGCGTCGCCAGCCAGATCAACGCGCTGCGCTTCCGCCGCCCCGGCGAGCCGGAAACGACGCTGTCCATCGTCAGCCAGAACCGCACGTCGTGTTTGCTGAGTCCCAAGGAGTAAAAACCCTCGCCCAGCCTCGCTGGGAGAGGGAGGGGCCCGCGCCGAAGGTGCGGGAGGGTGAGGGCAAGGTCTGTCCGAGAATCCCTGGTCCACATTCCCTGGATTCTCGCCAAAACCTTGCCCTCACCCTCCCACCGCTTCGCGGTGGGCCCCTCCCTCTCCCATCGGAGATGGGCGAGGGGAATTTGGATTCTCAATGCACGCTGACCAGGCGCATGCCGTGGTTGGTCAGGGCGGCGCCGGCCATGTCGCGGTCGGTGTCGAGCCACAGGCAGGTGCCGTCGGCGGCGTGGACCGCGTAGGCGACGCGGCCTTCCAGCAGAACGGTGCGCAGGTAGGCCACCTCCATGATGCCGTAGCGGTCGAAGCCGCTGTCCGTCGCGGCGAAGGTGACGCGCGGGGTGGACGCGTGCGGGGTGGACATGGGGTGCCTCCTTGGGCGTGGAGCGGTGATCCTCTTGGGCGGCAGTCTAGGGCGGTCATTTGCGGCGCGCTGTGACGGGCGCCACAGCGGCGCGGAAAATGTGACGGGGTCCACAAGCCCCCTGTGGAGTGCCTCACAGCGTCCATGGCGGGGGCCGGCCTAGAATTCGGGTTGCGAACCGCTCGCGGCGTCAGGCCGCCGGGCTCAAATCGGAGCAACCGCTATGCCCATCCGTGATGCACGCCATACCCTAGGAAGGCCGGTTTTCCCGGCCCGGCATTCCCCCTTCGTTGCCTGGACAGGAGTCCGGGAAAGGCCAATGATTTCGCGTTCCCCGCCGGTGGAGACGATGATGAGCAAGGCAATAGGCGCGGCCCTCGCCCTGGTGCTGTCCGGTCTCGCGCTCCCACCGTCCGCCCTGGCGGCGGAGGCCGTGGTGGTCGCCTCGACCGCTCCCGGCTACGCGCAGGGGGAACTGGTCCCCGATGGGCGCCCGGTCACGGTGCCGGACGGTGCGAACGCGCTGTTCCTGTTCGCCAACGGGCGCATGGTCCGCATCAAGGGACCGTTCGAGGGCACACTCGACAAGATGCCGGAAGCCTCCAGCTGGACCGGCGTCGGCAGCCTCGTCGGGGGCGAGCGCTTCTTCCAGACCGACCTGGGGGCCGCCCGCGGGATCAACAGCCCCTTGCAGAAGGGGGCCGAACAGGTCTTCGCCATCGACCCCGGCGTGGCGGGTACGCAGTGCGTGAAGGCCGGCGGCACGGCCCTGCTGCAAAAGCCGCAGGACCCGTCGCTCGTCCCGACCACCCTGCGCGAGAGCGGGCGAGACGGCGGGCGCGGCGGCTCGGCCACGGTCCGCTGGGACAAGGGCATGCCCGTGCCCTGGCCCAAGGACATCGCCCTGAAGGACGGCGCCGAGCTGTCCGTCGCCGGACCCGACGGCAAGACGCGCCACACGCTGCGCCTGCGCGTGGTGGACGACGGCGGGGACGGGGCCGCGCTGGCCGTCCGACTGGCCCAGGCCGGCTGCACCGCGCAGGCCGCGGCGCTGCTGACGCCGGTGCGGGACAGCATGGCGCCGCTGAACCTGTATCTTTCGACCGACCGCGGGCTCTACCCGACCTACAAGGCGGGCGACCCGGTGACGCTGGTGCTGCAGACCAACCGCGACGCGCATGTCTATTGCTACGTGCGCAACGCGCGCGGCCAGCTGACCCCGATCTTCCCGGCGGGGCCGTCGGCCAGTTCGCTGGTCGAGGGGCACCACACGCTGTCGCTGCCGGGCGACCGCATGCCCATGCCGCTGCGGGTGGGCGACCCGTCCGGCGGCAAGCCCGGCGATCTGGAGGTGCGCTGCTTCGCCGCCGGCCGCGACCTGGGCAACGACCTGCCGGGCCGCCGCGACGCCTTCCGGCCGATGAGCGACGAGGCCGCCGCGCGGCTGGAGCAGACGCTGAACTCGCTGAGGCAGACCGATCTGGTGATGGCCCAGGTCATTCTGCGCGCCGATTGAGGGCGCGGCCTTGGCGGCTCCCTCAACGGCCCGGGGTTTGCCCCATTGGCTTCCCCGTTGGATTCTGGTGGCGGCGGTGGTGGCCGGGGTCTCGGCGGCGGCGCTGGGGCTGACACGGCTGGTGCCGCCGCTGCGCTCCGCGGACGAGAGCTTCCGCGACCTGGCCATCGCCTATTTCACGCCGCCCCAGCCGCAGCACGCCGGCGTGGTGCTGGTCACGCTGGGGGAGGACCTGTTCGCCTCGCTCGCCTGCCGCTCGCCCGTGGACCGGGGCTTCCTCGCCGACCTCGTGGGCAATCTGGAGAAGGCCGGGGTGCGGGCCATCGGGCTGGACATCCTGTTCGACCAGCCGACCGTGCCGGCGCTGGACGACCGGCTGCGCCAGCGCATCCACGGCGCGACCGTGCCGGTGGTCGGGATCACGGCGCTGGGCGACACGCCGCTGACGGAGCAGCAGCGCCGGTACCTCGACCGCTTCCTCGACGGCATTCCCTTCGGCCACGCCAACCTCGCCAAGGACCGGCTGGACGGCACCGTGCGCTGGCACGTCCCCAAGGCGCCCGACGGCACGCCGAGCTTCCCGGCGCGGCTGGCGCAGGTGGCCGGGGTTCCCATCCCGGAAGACCCCTTCCGCATCGACTGGCGCGCGGGTCCGACGCCGGGGGCGCCGCCCTTTCCGGTCTATCCGGCGGACGTGGTGCCGATGCTGCCGCGCGCATGGCTGGCCGGGCGCATCGCGGTCGTCGGCACGGTGCTTGTCGGGGTGGACCAGCACCGCACGCCGCTGGCCGTCGCCGGCCTGTCCACCCCCGGTGTGGAGATCCAGGCCCATGTGCTGGCCCAGCTTCTCGACGGGCGGCCCAGCCGCAGCCTGGGCTTCGGGGGGGAGGCGGCGCTGGTCGTGGCGCTGAGCGCGGCGGGCGTGGCGCTGGCCGTGGCGGGGCTGCCGATGGGGCTGCTGGTGTCGGGCGCCCTGCTGGTCCTGTTCGGGCTGTGGGCGGCGGGGATCGCGCTGTTCGCCCATGGCGGGCCGCTGGTGTCGATGATGGCCCCGTCGGGGGCGTGGCTGGGCGGCATCGCCGCGATGACCGCGCATCTCTCCCTGAAGGAGCGGGCCGACCGCCGCAGCCTGATGCAGCTGTTCGCCAACCACGTCTCGCAGCCCGTCGCCGACGAGGTCTGGCGCGAGCGCGCGACCTTTCTGGCCGGCGGACGCCCGCGCCCGCAGCAGTTGACGGCCACGGTCCTCTTCTCCGACATCGAGGGCTTCACCACCGTCTGCGAGGCGCTGGAGCCGGAACCGCTGATCCGCTGGCTGGAAGGCTATCTGGACGCCATGGTCCGCGTCGTGGCGGCGCATGACGGGATCGTGCTGCGCTTCATCGGGGACGCGATCCTGGCGGTGTTCGGCGCCCCCGTCGCCCGCACCACCCAGGCGGAGATCGACGCCGACGCGGAGCGGGCGGTGCATTGCGCCCTCCAGATGGGGCGGGAGCTGCGCGCCCTGAACCGGCAATGGCAGGCGGAGGGCTTGCCCCCCATCGGCATCCGCATCGGCATCCACACCGGCCCGCTGGTCGCCGGCAGCCTGGGCGGGCTGCGGCACATGGAATATTCGCTGCTGGGCGACACGGCCAACACGGCGGCCCGGCTGGAGGCGCTGGGCAAGACGGTCGCCATGCGCTCCTCCACCCACAGCCGCATCGTGATCGGGGAGCCGACCTGGACGGCGGTGGAGGGCAAGCTGCCCGGCCTGCCGGTCGGCGAAATGGCGCTGAAGGGCAAGCGCAAGGCCGTGCGCGCCTGGCTGATCCTGGACGAGCAGGACCCGCAGACGCTCCGCCCCGCTGCGGCCGGGGAATCCTTCGGAACGGGGTAGCCCGTCCGGGCCAGCCCCGTGACCGTTTTCGGGATTAGGCTGAATGAACGCTTTATCCGCAGGATCCGGAAGGATAACCTTCGTCTTTCAGCAACAATAAAACCAGGATTGCGGCTGTCCCAACGCGGCTGTCCCAAGAAGGAGCCGGCGCGATGACGAACGGACGATTGGCGCGAAGCTGGCCGGGCCTCTGCGTCTGTCTGGCTGTGCTTGCGCTTGCCGGAACGATCCTGTTGGGGGCGGCGGAGGCCTGGGCGCAGAAGGCCGGCGCCCAACCCGCCGGCCAGGAAAAGCGCATCGCGCTGGTCGTCGGCATCGGCAAGTACGACTTCGCCCCCGAACTCCAGAACCCGGTGAACGACGCGAAGTCCATCGGCGACGCGTTGCGCAAGCTGCAGTTCGAGGTGGACGAGAAGTTCAACGTCGACAACCGGACCTTCGAACGCGCGCTGCGCGATTTCGGCATCAAGGCCTCGCAGGCCGACGTGGCGGTCATCTATTACGCCGGGCACGGCATCCAGGTCGGCGGCAACAACTACATCGTCCCGGCCGACGCCAAGCTGGAGCGCGAGCGCGACCTCGTCTACGAGGCGATGCCGCTGAACCTGATGATGGGCGAACTGTCGCAGGCGCGCAAGCTGGGCATCCTGATGCTGGACGCCTGCCGCAACAACCCCTTCGTGGACCGGCTGAAGCAGGCCGGGCAGAACCGCGTCCAGGTGAATTACGGCTTTGCCCGCGTGGACGACACGCCCAGCGACACGCTGGTCGCCATGGCCACCCGCGCCGACCAGCTGGCCGAGGACGGGCAGGGCGACCACAGCCCCTACACGGCCGCGCTGCTCCAGCATCTGCAAACGCCGGGGCTGGAACTGAGCCTGTTCTTCCGCAACGTGCGCGACACCGTGCGTACGGCGACCAACGGCCGGCAGGAGCCCTACATCTTCGGCTCCCTCGGCGCGACGCCCTTCTACTTCAACCCGCGTCCGCCGAACCGGCCGCCGGTGCTGGCCGAATTGAAGCCGCTGGAGGTCTTCGACCGGGGCGACGCCGAGCCGCTGCGCATCGGGCGCCCCACCGACCCGGACGACGACCAGCTGTTCGCCCAGGTCTCCGGCCTGCCGCGCGGCGGCAGCGTGCGCATCGGCGACCGGGTGGTGCTGATCGGCGATTACCTGACCGTGGAACAACTGGCCGCCACCAGCTTCAAGCCCGACGCGACCGTGGTCGGGGACGCCGGCAGTTTCGACTTCACGGTGATGGATGGGAGAGGCGGCACCGTGCGCGGGGCCGTGGCGATCACCATCAAGCCCAGCAACCGCCCGCCCGCCGTGATGGCGGAGCGCACGCTGCGCGCCGTGCCGAACCCGCTGAACATCGAACCGCCGGTGGACCCCGACGGCGACCCGCTGACCATCACCGTCACCGCCGTGCCGGAGCGCGGCAAGGTCAAGGACGGCGCCACCCTGGTCCGCCCCAGCGACCGGCTGACCCCCGAAGCCCTCAACCGCCTGACCTTCGACCCGGAGGAGGCTCCCCCCGGCCCGGCCGGCGCCTTCGCCTATCTGGTGGAGGACGGCAAGGGCGGCCGCGCGACCGGCACCGTGAAGCTGGAGATCACCCCTCCCGGCAGCGCCCCGTCCGCCCCGGCGCTGGAGGAGTCGATGTGGCAGATGGTCAAGGGCAGCAACGACCCCGCCGACCTGGACGCCTTCCTGCGGCTGTTCGGCAACGGATCCTACGCGTCGCTGGCGCGGCAGAGGCTCGGCGCGCTGAACACCGTGGCGAAGAAAAGCGAGACGGTCATCAGCAGCCAGCCGGTCATCGCCATGGGATCCGCGCCGGAGCGGCCACCGACGGAAGTCGCGATGGCGGCGCCGAAACCGGAAGCGGTCAAGCCCGAGGCCTCCAAGCCCGATGCGCTGAAGCTGGATCCGGTGGAGGAGGGGACCTACGTCACCATCTCCGACGCCAACCTGCGTTCCACCCCCGCCAACAACGCCGCCCGCGTCGCCAACCTGCCGCGCAACACGACCGTGACCGTGCTGGGCCGCGTGCCTGGGGGCAACTGGTACCGGGTCGCGCTGGCCGATGGCTCTCAGGGCTATGTGTTCGCGCCGCTGGTCCACCGGATGCAGCCGGAACCGAAGGCCGAGGCCGCCCCGCCGCCCACTCCTCAGCCGGCCCCGCAGGCGCCCCCGGTGGCTCAAGCCGAGGAGCCGCAGCAGGTTGCCGCCGCGCAGGCGCCGCCCAACGGCGCGGTGCGCAACCACAGCAAGTCCAACAGCTTCCAGGACTGCCCGGAATGCCCGGTGATGGTGCGCATCCAGCCCGGCACCTTCAGCATGGGCAGCGACCAGGGCGACCGCTCGGAAAAGCCGGTCCACCGGGTGACCATCGCCAAGCCCTTCGCCATCGGCGCCTACGAGGTGACGGTGGCGGAGTGGCGTGCCTGCGTGGACGGCGGCGGCTGCACCGGCGGCATGCCCCGCATGACCAACCCCACCGACAACACGCCCATCCACAACATCTCCTGGCAGGAAGCGGCGGCTTACGCGAAGTGGCTCAGCCAGAAGACCGGCCAGCGCTACCGCCTGCCGACGGAGGCGGAATGGGAATACGCGGCGCGGGGTGGCACCACGGGCCGCTACTGGTGGGGCAACGAGACGGGTCCTCTGGCCAACTGCCAGGACTGCGGCGGCCCGCATGAGCGCCTCACCCCCGCAGCGGTCGGCAGCTACAAGCCCAATCCCTTCGGTCTGCACGACATGAACGGCGGCGTGGCGGAGTGGGTGGCCGACTGCTGGCACCCGGACTATGGCGGTGCCCCCGCCGACGGCAGCGCCTGGACCTCCGGCGACTGCCGCGAACGCGTCCTGCGCGGCGGCTCCTGGCGCGCCAGCAAGACGGACATCACCGACACCGCGCGGCTGTTCTACGACGTGGACGTGCGATACCTGAACAATGGGATGAGGGTGGTGCGGGAGTTAAATTGAGGGTGCGCGCTGGCGACGGTTGCCCCCACCCTAACCCTCCCCCGCTGCGCGGTGGAGGGGACTGCCGCCGCTTCGCGAAAGGCTCCCTCCACCGCCAAAGGCGGGGGAGGGTTGGGGAGGGGGCGGCACGCCACGCCTTCACCCATTCGCCTCCGCGATCTCCTCCAGCGCCTCTCGGTCCAGCAGGGTGATGCGCCCGGACTCCACCGCGATCACGCCGCCCCTCTGCCATTCGCCGAGCAGTTTGTTGATGCTCTCGCGCGAGACGCCGACCAGGCAGCCCAGTTGCTGCTGCGACAGCTTGATGTCCAGCTTCATACCGTTCGGGGTGGGCTTGCCGAACACCTCGGCGAGGCGCATCAGCGCGCGGGCGAAGCGGGAGGAGGCCTCCAGGAACAGCGTGTCCTCCAGATGCTCGCTGGTCTGGCGCAGGCGCTTGCACAAAACGGTGATGAGCTGGAGAGCCACCGCCGGGCGCTCGTTCAGCAGGGGAATGAACTTGGCGCGGTCGAGCACCAGCAGGTCCGTCTCCTCCAGCGCCACGGCGTCGGCGGTGCGCGGCTCGCCGTCGAGCAGGGCGACCTCCCCGAACAGGCCGCCCTTGTTGATGATGTTCAGCACCAGCTCCTTCCCGTCGGTGGAGTGGGAGCAGATCTTCACGCGGCCCCGGATGACCGCCATCATGCTGTCGCCGGGATCGCCCTTCTGGAAGATGATCGCGCCGGGCCGGAAGTAGGCGAGGCGGGCACTGGCCGCGAGGCGCTGAAGCTCCGGCTTTTCCAGATGCTTCAGCAGGAAATGTCCGGACAGGACCAGTTCCTTGTCGAACGCGATCCGCACCGCCGTCATGGTCGCCCCCGCGCGTGGGTTGAAGCCGCACCAGTGTACAAGCCCGCGCGCTCCGTTCGGCGGCGCCAGAGGCATTAACGCGCTAGCCCACATGCACCCCTTCCGCGCGGATAGGGTCATCGCGCGCCGGCTGTGAGCGCCTGCACAGCGCGGCGCGCCGTTCGCCGCCATCATCGGGCCACCCCACGATGGAGGCCCGCGATGCGTGCGTTGCTGACGGTTCTGGCCCTGCTGGTTTCGGCGCTGCTGGTCTCGGCGCTGCCCTGCGCCGCCGAAACCACCAGCATCGCCCCGCCGCCAGCCGTCGACGCGGATCTGACCGGCACCGTCACCGCGCGCGTGGAGGGCGAGCGGGTGCGGGTCACGCTGTCCGGCGTCATCACCCCGGCGGTGGCCGCGACCTTCATCGGCGCGCTGGACGCGGTGCCCGCCGCCCGCCCGGTGCTGGTCGAACTGGACAGCCCCGGCGGATTCGTGAAGGCCGGCTACGCCATGATCGACGCCATGCTGCGCCACCGCGCCGAGGGCCGCCGCATCGACACGCTGGTGCGCGGCTCCGCGACCTGCGAGAGCATGTGCGTCGGCGTTTTCATGGCCGGTGCCCGCCGCGCCGCGGAACCCGGCGCGTATTTCATGGTTCACGCCCCGCGCGACGACCGGACCGGCACGATGACCCTGCGCACCACGCAGGCGATGATGGAACGGCTGATCGGGCTGGGCACCTCGCCCGCCTGGATCCGGACGGTGGCGGACCAGGGCGGCTTTTCCGGCCGGCTGGACTACGGCACCCGCGCGGAGGCGCTGGTGGAGGCCGGCGCCAACATCGTGACCGAACTGGTCGCGGCCCGCTGACGCATGCCGCCCTCCGTCATAGCCTGTCGAAGGTGAATCTTGTCCAAACGGATTGTTCGTGCCTACCATCGCTCCCAAGGCGCCCGCGTCGAGGCGCCGTGATAAGCACTGGGAGGGCACGACCGTGGACGCCACCAATCCGTCCGTCGAACTGGCCAAGCGCGCGGCAAACTATGTGCCGCTGACGCCGCTCGACTTCCTGCGCCGCTCGGCGATGGTCTATCCGGACAAGACGGCCGTCATCTACGGCAGCCTGCGCCGAACCTGGGCTGAGACGGAACGCCGCGCCCGTGCGCTGGCCTCCGCGCTCGCCAACGCCGGTATCCGGCCGGGCGAGGTGGTGTCCATCCTGGCCTACAACACGCCCGCGATGTTGGAGGCGCATTTCGGCGTGCCCGGCGCGGGGGCGACGCTGAACGCCGTCAACACGCGACTGGACGCCGCCACCGTGGCCTTTACGCTGGAGCATGCGGAAAGCCGCCTGTTCCTGGTGGACCGCGGCCTGTCCGCCGTCGCCCGCGACGCGCTCGACCGCATGGCGCTTAAGAAAGACAAGCCCCTGCCGCGCGTCGTCTGGATCGACGACCCCGCCGCGCAAGGCCTCGACCCCGTCGGCGACACCGAATACGAGGATTTCCTGAAGACCGGCGACCCCACCCAGCCCTGGCGCACGCCGGAGGACGAGTGGGAGTCCATCTCGCTCAACTACACCTCCGGCACCACCGGGAACCCGAAGGGCGTCGTCTATCACCACCGGGGCGCCTACCTGAACGCGCTCGGCAACGTCATCACCTTCGGGCTTCAGCCGAACAGCGTCTATCTGTGGACGCTGCCCATGTTCCACTGCAACGGCTGGACTTTCCCCTGGGCGGTCACCTCGGTCGGCGCCACGCACGTCTGCCTGCGCGTGGTGGACCCGGCCGAGATCTTCCGCCTGATCGCGGAGGAGAAGGTCACCCACCTCTGCGGCGCACCGGTCGTGCTGACCATGCTGATCCATGCGCCGGACGGCGTGAAGCGGAGTTTCGAGCACGGCCCCGTCCAGGTCGCCACCGGCGGGGCCGCCCCGCCGAGCGCGGTCATCGCGGGCATGGAGCGCATGGGCTTCCGCCTGACCCACCTCTACGGCATGACGGAGTGCTATGGCCCCGCCACCGGCTGCGCGTGGCAGGAGGCGTGGGCCGACCTGCCGCTGGACGAGCGCGCGGTGAAGATGGCCCGCCAGGGCGTGCCGAACCTGACCATGTCCGAACAGACGGTTCTGGACCCCGACACCGGCCTTGAGGTGCCCGCCGATGGCGAGACGCTGGGCGAATTGGCGCTGCGCGGCAACACGGTGATGAAGGGCTACCTGAAGAACCCGGTCGCCACTGAGGAGGCTCTGCGCGACGGCTGGCTGCACACCGGCGACCTCGCCGTGCTGCACCCCGACCGCTATGTCGAGATCAAGGACCGCGCCAAGGACATCATCATTTCCGGCGGCGAGAACATCGCCTCGCTGGAGGTGGAGGAAGTCCTCTACAAGCACCCCCACGTCATGGAGGCCGCCGTCGTCGCCCGCCCGGACGAGAAATGGGGCGAGACGCCCTGCGCCTTCGTCACGCTGAAGCCGGGATCGGAGGGGAACGTGACGGAGGCGGACATCATCGCCTACTGCCGCGAAAACCTCGCCCACTACAAAATCCCGCGCACGGTGGTGTTCGGAGCGTTGCCGAAGACGTCGACCGGGAAGATCCAGAAGTTCGTGCTGAGGGATCAGGCGAAGGGGTTGTGAGGGGATACCTCGCGGCCCCCTCCCTAACCCTCCCCCGCTTACGCGGTGGAGGGGACTGCCGCGGCGTCGGAACAGATCCCCTCTCCCGCGCAGCGGGGGAGGGTTAGGGAGGGGGCAAGGACCAGCATTTCAGGAAACCATCAATGACCTTCGACCTCACCAACCGCACCGCCCTCGTTACTGGAGCGTCCTCCGGCCTCGGCCGGCACTTCGCCACGGTGCTGGCGGCCAGCGGCGCGCGCGTGGCGCTGGCGGCGCGGCGGCGGGAGAGCCTGGACGAGGTGGTGGCGGAGATCGCCGATGCCGGAGGCCAAGCCGTCGCCGTCCCGCTGGACGTCACCGACGCGGCATCCGTCCGCGACGGGGTGCGGGAGGCCGCCGGGATGCTCGGCGGGGTGGACATCCTCGTCAACAACGCCGGGACGACCGTCTCCAAATCCGCGCTCGACCACAGCGAGGCGGACTGGGACCGGGTGATCGACACAAACCTGAAGGGCGCCTTCCTCGTCGCGCAGGAAGCCGCGCGCGTCATGAAGGACGCGGGCAAGGGCGGTTCCATCGTCAACATCGCTTCCATCCTCGGGCTGCGGGTCGCCGGGCATGTAGCGGCTTACGCTGCGTCCAAGGCGGGGCTGGTGCAGCTGACCCAGGCGCTGGCGCTGGAATGGGCGCGGTACGGCATCCGGGTCAACGCGCTCGCCCCCGGCTACATGGAAACCGACCTGAACCGCGACTTCCTGGCGACGGACGCGGGACAGGCGCTGGTCAAGCGCGTGCCGCAGCGGCGGCTGGGGCGGTTGTCGGACCTGGACGGGCCGTTGCTGCTGCTCTGCTCCGACGCGTCGGCCTACATGACCGGCGCGATCGTGCCGGTGGACGGCGGGCACCTCGTCAACACCTTGTAACCAAGAACGAAATCCGGAGAGGAACGAGACCGATGGACTTCACCCTGTCGCCGGAGATCGAGGATTTCCGCCGCCGCGTGCGCGCCTTCGTCCAGGACCGCATCCTGCCGCTGGAGGCCGACCCCGCCTCCTTCGACGAGCACGAGAACATCGCGCCGGCCGTGCTGGAGCGCGTGCGCGCGGAGGTGAAGGCCGCCGGCCTGTGGGCGCCGCAGATGCCGAAGGAGCGCGGCGGGCAGGGGCTGGGCATCGTCGGCATGGCGGCGAGCTACGAGGAGATGAACCGCTCCATCGTCGGGCCGGTCTGCTTCAACTGCGCCGCACCCGACGACGGCAACATGCAGCTTCTCAACAGGGTGGCGACGCCGGCGCAGAAGGAGCGCTGGCTCCAGCCGATCATCGACGGCAAGGTGCGGTCGGCCTTCGCCATGACCGAGCCGCACCCCGGCGGCGGCTCCGACCCCTCGATGATGAAGACGAAGGCGGAGCGCAAGGGCGACCGCTGGGTCATCTCCGGCCACAAGTGGTTCATCACCGGGGCGGGGGAAGCGCAGCACTTCATCCTGATGGCCCGCACCTCCGACGACAAGCGCAAGGGCCTGACCGCCTTCCTGTTCGACAAGGACCAGCCGGGCTGGGAGATCGTGCGCCGCATCCCGATCATGGGGCCGGAGGAGCACGGCGGCCATTGCGAGCTGCGCTTCCACGAGTTGGAAGTCGCCGACGAGAACGTCCTGATGAACGTGGGCGACGGGCTGAAGGCGACGCAGATCCGCCTCGGCCCGGCGCGGCTGACCCACTGCATGCGCTGGACCGGCCTTTCCAAGCGCGCCATGGAGATCGCCGCCGCCTATGTGCGCGAGCGCGAAAGCTTCGGTTCCACGCTCGCCGAGCATGAGGGCGTGCAGTGGATGCTGGGCGACGTCGCCATACAGATCGAGATCGGGCGCCTGCTGATCATGAAGGCGGCGTGGCAGCTCGACCGCGGAAACTTCGGCCGCAAGGAGGTGTCGATGGCTAAGGTCCACGTCGCCGACACGCTGCACAAGGCGGTGGACACCGCCATCCAGCTGTGCGGCGCAAGGGGGTATTCGAAGGATACGCCGCTGGAATGGATGTACCGCTACGCGCGTCAGGCCCGTCTGGTTGACGGTGCGTCGGAGGTCCACAAGATGGTCTTGTCGCGCTTCTACATGGACGAGGGCGACGGGTTCTGGGCGTGGGGATGAAATGGGCGCAGTGATTGACGATACGAGCCGCCCGCGCCTGGAGGCGTGGCTGGCTCAGGCCACGGGCGCGCAGCGCGTGTCGGTGGCCGACGAAGGGCGCCTCGGTGGGGGTGCCATTTCCCTGAACCTTGCGGTGACGTTGGACATCGACGGCGGCCCCCGCGCCGGGCGGCACGCCTGCGTGCTGCGCGCGCAATCGGCGGCGGGCATCAAGGCCAGCATCTCCAAAAGCCAGGAGTTCGCCGTCCTGCGTGCCGCGTTCGACGCCGGGGTGGCTGCGCCCGAGCCTATCGCCGCCTGCGCCGATCCCGCCGTGCTGGGTGCGGAGTTCTACGTGATGCGCCGCGCCGACGGCATCGGCGCCGGGCACAAGGTGGTGAAGTCCGACCAGCCGCAGCGCGACCTCGCCCGCGAGCTTGGGCGGCAGCTCGGCCGCCTGCACCGGGTCGGACCGGACACGCCGGGCCTCGACCGGCTGCCGGTCCCGAACCCCGCGCCGGCCATCGACTGTGTCCATGCCTACCGCGACTGGATGGGGGAACGGGCGAGCTGCGACCCGGTGCTGGCCTGGGGGCTGCGTTGGCTGGAGGTGAACGCGCCGCAGACCGAGGACGTCGTGCTGTGCCACCGCGATTTTCGCACCGGCAACTATCTGGTCGAGGGCGGGCGGCTGACCGCGATCCTGGATTGGGAGTTCGCGGGCTTCAGCGATCCCATGGAGGATTTGGGCTGGTTCTGCGCCCGCTCCTGGCGGTTCGGCCGCAACGACCGCGAGGCCGGCGGGCTGGCCGACCGGGCGGACTTCTACGCCGGCTACGAGGAGACCTCCGGCCGCATCGTCGATCCGCAGGCGGTCGCCTATTGGGAGGCCTCGGCCTATCTGCGCTGGGCGGCCATCGCGATCCTGCAAGCCCGCCGCCACACCTCCGGCGAGGAGCCGTCGCTGGAACTGGCGCTGACCGGCCGCATGCTGCCGGAAATCGAGATGGACCTGCTGCGCCACCTGAAGACCATCGCCCCGATGGTCCCGGCGGTCGCCACCCAAACCACCGACGAGGAGGAGGTCGGCTGATGCGCGCCAGTCCCAACGCCCGGGAATTGCTGAACATCGCCGCGCAGACTTTCCGCGAGGAGTTTCTGCCCCACATCCCGCCCGCCCAGCGCTACACCGCCCTGATGATCGCCAACGCCCTGTCCATCGTGGAACGGGAACTGGCCGGGCTGGACGAGGCCGGGCACGCCATGCTCCGCGCGCTCGCGCCGCTCTATGGCGAGGACGCGGACGACAGCCTGTCCGGGCTGGAACTGCGCAAGCGCGTGGAGGGTCTGCAACACCGGCTGTGCATCGAGATCGCCGCGGGCGACTTCGACCAGGACGGCCAGGACACGCTGATGGAATGCCTGGAGGAGATCGTCCGCGCCCGGCTCGGCATCTCCAACCCCAAGGCGCTGAAGTCGTGACCTTCACGCCGTTGGAAGGCACCCGCTGCCGGCGCCGCGTCTACCTGATGCGGCACGGCAAGGTGGCCTATTACGACGAGGCCGGCCAACCGCTGAACCCCAAGCTCGCCGGCCTGACGGAGGAGGGGCGGGCGCAGGCCCGCGCGGCGGGGGAGGCGCTGGCGGCCGTGCCGCTCGACCGGGTGCTCTGCTCCGGCCTGCCGCGCACGCGCGAGACGGCGGAACTGGCCGTGCAGGGGCGCGGCCTTGCGGTGGAGGAGGCGCCGGGCTTCCTGGAACTCCGCGCCGGCCGCTTCCGCCTGATCCCCCGCGAGGAACGCGAGGCCGCCTACGTCTACGGCTTCGAGGCGGCCACCGCCCCCGGCGCCCGCTTCGCTGGCGGGGACGCCTTCGCGGAGGTGCAGGCCCGCGTGGTCGGGGCGCTGGAGGCGCTGCTGGCCGAACCCGGCTGGACCCGCCTGCTGCTGGTCGCGCACGACGGCGTGAACCGCCTGCTGCTGTCCTGGGCCTGCGGAGCTGGGCTGGGCGCGCTCGGCGCGTTCGAGCAGGACTACGGCGCGCTGAACGTGCTGGATTTCGACGTGGAGGACGGGGATGTGGAGGACGGGCGGGTGGTGCGTCGGCTGATCCGGGCGACCAACGTCACACCGTGGAATGTGGCGAAGGCGGGGTGTCACCAGACGAGTTTGGAAGAGGTCTTCCGGCCGCTGTTGGTGCTGGAGTGAGAAGGGGTTTTGCCCCCTCCCTAACCCTCCCCCGCTTTGCGGGAGAGGGGACTGCCGCCGCATCGGCAATTCACCCTCTCCCGCAAAGCGGGGGAGGGAAGGGGCTCACGGCATAGCCGTGGGAAGGGAGGGGGCAACCGCCGCACTCACTCCGCAATCGGCTCGTAGAATTCCGGTCCGAAGTCCGCCGCCTGCCGGCTGGTCACGTTGAAGGGCTTCTTCAGGTTGCCCCGGAAATACTGCTTCACCAGAGCCTGCCACGTCTCCACCGGGTCCGCGCCGCGCTTGGCGCAGAGGTGGCCGAACCAGCGGCGGCCGGCCGCGACGTGGGTGATTTCCTCGTCGTGGATGGTCTGGAGCAGGCCGGCGCTCTCCTCGTCGCCGAACTCCCGCAGGCGGCGCACGGTGTCGGGGGTCACGTCCAGGCCACGCGCCTCCAGCACCATCGGCACCACCGCCAGCCGGGCGGCGAGGTCGTGGGCCGTGGTGATGGCCGCCTGCCACAGGCCGTCATGGGCTGGCAGTTCGCCATAGCCGGAGCCCATCGCGTTCAGCCGTTCCTCCAGCATCAGAAAGTGCCGGGCCTCGTCGTCGGCCACCTGCACCCAGTCGTCGGTGAAGCCCTTGGGCATGCCCTCGCCGACGAAGCGGCAGACGATGTCCCAGGCGAGGTCGATGGCGTTCAGCTCGATGTGGGCGAGCGCGTGCAGCAGGGCGACGCGGTTCTGCGCGCTGCCGCCGCGCCCGCGCTTGGGCATGTCGCGGGGCAGCATCAGCGGCGGACGTTCCGGACGGGCGGGGCGCTCCGGTGGGAGGGTGTTGCCGAATTCGCTGATGCGGCCGTCGCGCCACGCGGCGGCGTAGTCCCGCGTCAGGCGCACCTTCTCCAGCGGCGCCGCGGTGGTCAGAACCGCGACGGCCGCGTCACACAGGGTCGTCACCATCCATACGCAACGAAGTGGGGGTTGAGGATGTCCGCCTTGCCGTAGACGAGCGGGGAGCCGTCCGGCTGCTCCACCCGGCCGCCGGCGGCGATCAGCACGGCATGGCCGGCGGCGGTGTCCCACTCGCTGGTCGGGCCGAAGCGGGGGTAGAGGTCGGCCTTGCCCGCCGCCACGGTGCAGAACTTCAGGGAGCTGCCGCAGGTCACCCGGTCCTTGACCGTGTGGTTGGCGAGGAAGGTCTCCAGTTCGCTGCCGCTGCCGTGCGACCGGCTGGCGACGACGGTCAGGCCCTCGGCCGGGGGCTTGCGGACGTGGATGGGGTAGTCGTGGCGGCCCTCCACCCAATGCACGGCGGTGCCCGGCCCGGCCGCGGCGTAGAGGTCGCCGGTCGCCGGGGCGTAGACCACGCCCAGCACCGGCTTTCCGTTCTCGATCAGCGCGATGTTGACCGTGAACTCGCCGTTGCGGCTGATGAACTCCTTGGTGCCGTCCAGCGGATCGACCAGCCAGAAGCGCCCGCCGGAGATGTCCGGCCGGTGCCCGGCGGCCACGGCTTCCTCCGCCACCACCGGGATGCCGGGGGCGAGGTGGTGCAGGGCGGGGGTGATGACGTGCTCGGCGGCGAGATCGGCCTGCGTGACGGGGCTGCCGTCCACCTTTGTGGCGGCGTCGATGCCGCCGTTGTAGAAGCGCAGGATCACCTGACCAGCTTCGTGCGCGATGGTCCGCACCTTGGGCAGCAGGGTCGCCGCGGCGGTGTCGGTCATGTGGTCCTCCGGTGGGCAAGTCGAACGCCCACCATAGCGCGCCCGGCACACGGGCTGGAAGACCCGGAAAGGGCAGGGACGAAAGGAGAATGCGGATGATCGCGGAATGGCGGGGCATGAAGCCGGCGGATCTGGACGCCGTGATGCGCATCGCCGACATCGTCCACCCCGACTACCCGGAGGAGCGCGCCGTCTTCGCCGAGCGGCTGGTCCTGTTCCCGGACGGGTGCCGCATGGCGCTGGCCGGCAGGGAGTTGGCTGGCGGGGAGCCCGTCGGCTACGCGGTCATGCATCCGGGCGTGCTGGGTGCGCCGCCGCCGCTCGATTCGCCGCTGGGCGGGCTGCCGGAGGCGGCGGACTGCCTGTACCTGCACGACGTGGCGCTGCTGCCCGCGGCGCGCGGGTTTGGGCTCGCGGCCCTGGCGGTGGAGCATATGGACATGCTCGCGGTGGCGCGGGGCTATGGGTGGCTGGCGCTGACCTCCACGCCGAAGGCGCGGGGCTTCTGGGACCGGCAGGGATTTCTGCCCCACGACGGCGGGCCGGCGCTGGCGGCGAAGCTCGCCTCCTACGGGGACGGCATGGCCTACATGACCCGGCGGGTGCGCGAGCTTGGCTGTTGAGGGCGGGCCGATTGGTGTATCAGGGATAGTGCCCACGGAGGAGACCGCCGCCCATGCCGACCGTCCCGCACACCGAGCGCCACTTCACCGCCTCCGAAACCGTCCGCGACGTGGTGATCGGGATGGCCGACGGGCTGACGGTGCCCTTCGCGCTGGCCGCCGGCCTGTCCGGCGCGGTGGACGACACCGGGCTTGTGGTGACGGCGGGGCTGGCGGAGATCGTGGCGGGCTCCATCGCCATGGGGCTCGGCGGCTATCTCGCCGCGCGGACGGACGCGGAGCACTACCATTCCGAATACGCCCGCGAGACCCGCGAAACCCATGAGCTGCCGGAGCAGGAACGCCGCGAGGTCGCCGCGATCTTCCGCAGCTATGGCCTGCGGGGGCCGCAGCTCGACGCCGTGGTGACGGCCATCGCCAGCGACCGGCAGCGCTGGGTAGACTTCATGATGAAGTTCGAACTGGGGCTGGAGGAGCCGAACCCCCGCCGCGCCCCGGCCAGCGCCGCGACCATCGGCGGGTCCTATGTTGTCGGCGGGCTGATCCCCCTGCTGCCCTACATGCTGATGGACCATCTGGCGCCGGCGCTGCGCGTGTCCGTCGCCGTCACGTTGGTGGCACTGGCCGTCTTCGGCGCGGTCAAGGGACGGCTGACCGGGGTGGGGACGCTACGGTCGGGCGTGCAGACGCTGGCCGTGGGCGGTCTGGCCGCCGCCGCGGCCTACACGCTGGCGACGCTGATTGGCTGAGGGGTGGCGAGTGCCTCCAGCGCGGGCTTGGCGAACAGATAGCCCTGCATCAGCGTGATGCCCAGGTCGCGCAGGGTCTGCGCCTCGTCCGCCGTTTCGATGCCTTCGGCGACGGGGGTGATGTCCAGGTCGCGGCAGACCATCAGGATGGCCTTGACGATGCTGCGCCGGGTGCGGTCGCGGTCGATGGCGCGGGTCAGCTCCATGTCCAGTTTCAGGATGTCCGGCTGGAACTCGGCCAGCAGGTTCAGGCCGGAATAGCCGGCGCCGAAGTCGTCGATGGCCGTCTGGAAGCCCTGGCGCTTGTACTCCGTGAAGATGCTCTTCAGGTGGTTGTGGTCCACCACGCGCTCGTTCTCGGTCACCTCGAAGATGATCCGGTCGGGCGGGAAGCCGGTGCGCTCGGCCGCCGCCAGCGTGGCGCGGATGCAGGTCTCGGCCTTGTAGACCGCGTTGGGCAGGAAGTTGATGGACAGCCGCGCGTCCCGCAGCCCCAGGCGGGAGGCCAACTCGATGGCCTTGACCCGGCAGGACTGGTCGAAGGCATAGCGCGTGTCCTCGGTCACCTGCCCGAGCACCCAGCCAGCCCCCTGGCCCTCGCGGCCACGCACCAGCGCTTCGTGAGCCCAGGGGCGGCCAGCCTCGACGTCCACGATGGGTTGGAACGCCATCGTGAAATCGAACCCGAGCCCGTTGGCGCACAACCCGCCGCAGCCGTCCCCCGCCGTCTCAACCGCCATTTTCCGCCCCTTGCTGTTCCCTTGTCTTTGGGAAGTGAAATTATGGCGACTTTTTCACGACTTTCATCGGTTCGAGGTGTGACAACAGCCACGCCCTCGGCTCACGCCCGCGCCGTCATTCGGCCGCCGCGCGCAGGCGGTGCGCCTGGATGGCCTGCCAGACCGACAGCGGAGTCGCCGGCATGTCCACATGCTGGATGCCGTAGTCCGACAGCGCGTCGACCAGCGCGTTGATGACCGCCGGCGGCGCGCCGATGGCCCCGGCCTCGCCGGCCCCCTTCATGCCCAGCGCGTTGGTCGTGCTGGGCACGCAGTTCAGCTTGATGCGGATGTCCGGGATGTCGACCGCGCGGGGCAACTGGTAGTCCATGAAGGACCCGCTGAGCAGCTGGCCGCTGTCCGGGTCGAACACGACGCGCTCCTGCAAGGCCTGTCCGATGCCCTGGGCGACGCCGCCGTGCACCTGGCCCATGACCAGCAGCGGGTTCACCACCGTGCCGAAGTCGTCCACCACCGTGTAGTCCACCACCTCGACCACGCCGGTTTCCGGATCAACCTCCACCTCCGCGACGTGGCAGCCGTTGGGGAAGGTGTTGGCCGGCGGGGTCCAGCGCGCCATCTCGGAGAAGGCGATACCGCCGCCAGAAGCAGAATCGGTTGCCGCCGCCTTCGCGGCCACCTCCTTGAAGGAGACGCTGCGGTCGGTGCCGACGACGCTGAAGACGCCTTCCTTGAACTCCACGTCCACGGCGGCGGTCTCCAGCAGGTCGGCCGCCACGTCCGTGGCCTTCGTCACGACGCGCGAGGCGCTTTCCGCCAGCGCGGCCCCGCCCACGGGGACAGAGCGGGACCCGCCGGTGCCGGCACCCCAGGTGACGCGGTCGGTGTCGCCCTGCACGACCTCGATGTCCTCCGGCGGGACGCCCAGCCGGTCGGCGAGGATCTGCTTGTAGGCGGTCTCGTGCCCCTGACCGTTGGTCTGGGTGCCGATCATCAGCACGATGCGGCCGTCGCCGTTGACCTGCACGGTCGCCTGCTCCGGCCCGCCGCCCGAGCAGGCCTCGATGTAGGTGGAGATGCCGGCGCCGCGCAGTTTCCCGCGCGCCTTGGCCTCCGCCTTGCGGGCGGGCAGCCCGTCCCAGCCGGCCAGCGCCAGCCCGTCCTCCAGATTCTTCAGGAAGTCGCCGGTGTCGTAGGTCTGGCCCATCGGGGTGGCGAAAGGCATCGCGCTGGCGGGGATGAAGTTGCGCCGCCGGATCTCCGCCGGGCCAAGGCCGGTGACGCGGCCCGCGTGGTCGATCAGGCGTTCCAGCAGATAGGCCGCCTCCGGCCGGCCGGCGCCGCGGTAGGCGTCCACCGGCTGGGTGTTGGTGAAGACGCCCTTCACGCGCACATAGACGGCCGGCGTGGTGTAGGAGCCGACCAGCATGGCCGACCCCGCGTCGGTCGGGATGAACGGGCCGTAGTTCGACAGGTAGGCGCCGAGGTTCGCCACCGTGTCCACACGCAGCCCCAGGAACTTGCCGTCGGCGTCCACGGCCAGCCGGGCGCGGCTGACGTGGTCGCGCCCGTGGTCGTCGCTGAGGAAGCCCTCCGTCCGCTCCGCCGTCCACTTCACGGCGCGCTTCAGGCGTTTCGCCGCGAACAGGCAGACCATGTATTCGGGGTAGTTGAACAGCTTCATGCCGAAGCCGCCGCCGACGTCGGTGGTGACGACGCGGAACTGTTTCTCCGGCAGCTTGAACAGCTGCGAGAACTGCTTGCGCAGCCCATGCACGCCCTGGCTGGTCAGGTAGATGACCAGACGGCCGGTGTCCGCCTCCACATCGGCGAGGCAGGCGCGGCCCTCCATCGGGTTGGCGACGACGCGGTTGTTGACGATCTCCAGTTCGACCACGCGGGCGGCCTTGGACAGGGCGTCGTTCACCGCGTCCTCGTCGCCCTGCTCCCAGTCGAAGCAGAGGTTGTTCGGCGCCTGGTCCCAGACCAGCGGGCGGCCGGGCTCCAGCGCCTCCGCCGTGCCGGTGACGGAGGGCAGGTCGTCGTAATCGACCATCACCAGCTCCGCCGCGTCGCGGGCGGCGTCCAGCGTCTCCGCCACCACCACCGCGACCGGGTCGCCGACGTGCCGCACACGCCCCTTGGCCAGCGCCGGACGGGGCGGGGCGACGTAGTCGGAGCCGTCGCGCTGCTTCAGCCCCGCCTGACAGGGGATCGGCTGAATGCCGTCCGCCTCCAGATCCTCCACCGTGAAGATGCCCAGCACCCCCGGCTGGCTCGCCGCGTCGGCCGTGTCGATGCCGCGGATCGCGGCGTGCGCGTAGGGCGAGCGGACGAACACCGCGTAGGTCTGGCCGGGCAGCGACACGTCGTCGGTGTAGCGGCCGCGGCCGGTCAGCAGGCGCGCGTCTTCGGTGCGGGGGACCGGCTGGCCGATGCCGAACTTCTTCATGGTGCGGGCTCTTCGCTTGTATCGGGGGTGGGCCGAAGCGGACGGAATGCGCACCGTAAGGTAGGGCCAAGCGCGCCCGCTGGGAAGGGCCGCCTTGCCGCGGTCCTGCTTACGCCAGCGCGAACAGGTCGAAGCCGAGCGCCTTCTGCACCGCGTCGCCGACCACCGCCAGCATGGCCTTGATGGCCGCCTGAACGGCGATCTCGACCATCTCCGACGCGGCGATCAGCGTGTTTTCCGTCGATTGGAGCTGCATGGAAAACAGCAGCTTGGCGGTTTCCGGCGTGTAAGCCGGGGGCACCTGCGCCAGATCCGATTCGATGCCGGCGATGGTCTGGGCGATCTTCTGGAACTCCGTCGTGGCGTAGGCCGCCGTGCGGTCCCAGTTGTCGCCGAAGGCGGCGGCGCCGGCCGCGAGCATCCGCTGCGCCAGGCTTTCAACGTCGAGGGCCATGGTCCGGGTCTCCGATCAAATCTGGTTGCGCTTCTTGGCGAGTTCGACGGCGAGGATGGCGCGCAGCGCCTGCGTGGTGATGTCGCGCACCCGCTGGGCCGCCGGGCCGGTCAGGTAGGTTTCGCCCTGGTGGATCAGGGCCATCGTGTCAATCTGGCTGCGCACGTTCTGCAGCATCTTCACGGTGCAGCCGACCCCGCCGCCGGAACCGTCCGTGGTGGTCGCCGCTTCCGTCGCTGGGGCAGTTGGCGCGGGCAGGGCGGCCCCGCCGGCGGCGCCCAGGATTTGCCGGACCGTGTCCGGGATGACGCAGCTGCGGGTGATGTCCTGCGCCTCTGCCCGCACGGTCAGCGTGTCCACCGCCGCGCGCGAGTCGTCGTAGAAGGCGAGGTTGTTGTCGTAGCGCCCGGCTGCATCCTTGACCTTGCCGAGCCGATCCATCTTCAGGATGAACGTCTCCAGCGCCAGATGATAGGCCGTGACCCCCTTTTCGATTTCCGGATCGTAGGGCGTCATGGGCTGCAAGGCGGCGCAGGCCGTCGCCAGCATCACGGCGGCAAGTAACGACGCGAAACGGGCGGGATGGAAAAGTTTTTTCACAACGGCATAGTCGTGTATGTATTTCATCGTCTTCCCCAAAGGCAGCGCCGGGGATGCTAGGACTTATACCTTTATTTTGGAAAGAGGCTTCTTGCCGCTGGGCATAGGTCTTCCGCAGGCGCCGCCATGCTGGAAGGCGGGGCGGGGTTTCCTTATGTTTGCAAGGCTGTTGTCTCGACCTTTTTGGGGACGTCGCGGGCCATGTGCGGACGCATGCTTCTCACCACGCCGGTGGCGGAAATCCAGAAGGTCTTCGGCTTTCCGGAGCGCCCGAACCTGAAGCCGCGCTGGAACGTCGCCCCGACGCAGGACCTCCCCGCCGTGAAGCGGGAGGAGGACGGGCGGCATCTGGTGCTGCTGCGCTGGGGGCTGGTGCCCTTCTGGGCGGACGACCCGTCCATCGGGGCGCGGCTGATCAACGCGCGGGGCGAATCGGTGGCGGAAAAGCCCTCCTTCCGCGAGGCGTTCCGCAAGCGGCGCTGCCTCGTGCCGACCGACGGCTTCTACGAGTGGAAGGCGGAGGGCAAGCGCAAGCAGGGCTACGCCATCCGCCGCCGCGACCGCGCGCCCTTCGCCTTCGCCGGCCTGTGGGAGCGGTGGAATGGACCGAAGGGCGGCCCGGCCCCCGACGCGCCGCTGGAGACGCTGACCATCGTCACCACCACGGCCAACGCGGTGCTGAAGCCGCTGCACGACCGCATGCCGGTGATCCTGGACGAAGCCGACTGGGACCTCTGGCTTGACCCTGCGGCTCCGGCCCCCGTGCTGGAAGGGCTGCTGAAGCCGGCGCCCGACGACCTGCTGGAGGCCTACGCCGTCGGCCCGCGGGTCAACAATGTGCGCAACGACGACGAAGACTGCGCGGCCCCGCTCGATGCCACCCCGTCCCTGTTCTGAAGGCCCGTATATTAGAGCCTTCTGGTTCTCGGTGGTGGTGCTGGTCACCCTCACAACCGGAACGGCTTATGCCCAGGGTGGCAAGACCAAAGGAAAGGTCGCCAGCACGCCCAACGAAACGTTAAAAGGCAAAGGCGCCGCCGTTGAAGGCGATCTGCTGACCGTCAACGGCACCCCCGTCCGGCTGATGGGCATCGACGCCCCCGATCCGGGGCAGAAATGCCGGAACCGGTACGGCCACGAGCTGGACTGCTTCCGCATCGCCACGGCGGTGCTGGCCAGTCTGGTCAAGGACGAGGAGATCACGTGCACCATCGCCGACAAGGATCGCACCGGTCTGAAGATGGGCGAATGCCGTGTGCGCGGCGTCGATCTGGGGGCCGCGATGGTCGCGCGCGGCTGGGCCTTCTCCTACAGCAGCCTGTCCCCCACCTACGCCCGCAGCGAGGACTATGCGCAGAGCAAGCGGCTCGGCCTGTGGGCGGGCAAGGTGGAAAAGCCGTGGCAATGGCGGTCACGCCAGCAGCGCGAGCGGGCTCGCTGACCTCTACCGAGAGGGGAAGGGAGCCTCGGCTTTTTTTCGGTTCGTCCCCGCCTGGGGGCATGATAGTGTTTCAGTGTGTTAACGGTTGATTAAGCAAACAGGTCGGCCGGCGCGTGGGGCGCCGGGTCCCGGCCGGGTCCACCACACGGCGCGGAAGAACGGGTCATGCGAGTCTACGCACGCCAACTGTACGATCATCTGCCCTACCTGCGCCGCTACGCACGCGCGCTGACCGGATCGACCGACGCCGGCGACGATCTGGTGACGCGCTGCGTGGAGGTCGCGGTGATGGCGCCGTCGCGGTTCGGGCTTGAAAAAGGGGCGCGGATTCCGCTCTACGCGCTCCTGAATCTGCTGTTCGACGACGAGGGGGAAGGGCGCCCGGCGCCGTCGCCCCATCCCATCGAACGCGCGCTCGCCACCTTGCCGGAAGGCGAGCGGCGCATGTATCTGCTGATCACCCTGGAAGGGCTGTCGGTGCCGGAAGCGGCCCAGGTCCTGGAGATTTCGGCGGCGGACGCCGCGGAACGGCTGACCGTCGCGCGCGACAAGGTGCGCAGCGCCCTGACCCAGCGGGTGCTGGTGGTGGAGGACAACCCGGTCCTCGCCATGGAGATCGGCGAACTGGTCACCGACATGGGCCATGTCGTCTGCGGCACCGCCGGCAACGAGCGCGACGCGCTGGAACTGCTTGAGGCCGAGAAGCCGACGCTGGCCCTGCTCGACGTGCGGCTGGCCGACGGCGGCAGCGGGGTGGAGGTCGCCCGGCGGCTGCGCCAGAAGCGCGCCATGCGGACCATCTTCGTCACCGCCTACGACGGCGATCTTGAAGAGGCGGACGCCCGCCACCTCGGCCAGATCGTGCGCAAGCCCTTCACCAACGACGCGATCCGCGACGCCATTTCGCGCGCCGTGTTCATGCCGACGCCGGTCGCGCTGGCCTGACGGGCGTTCGCCCCGGACAAATTTGCCCCAAATAAAAGAGAGGGCGGCCTTTTGGCCGCCCTTTTTGTTTCTGCTGCCAGGATGGGAGGGGTCAGACCGTCGTGCGCCGGCCGACCACCATGCGGTAGATGGCAAGGATGATGATGGCGCCCACGATGGCGCCGATGAAGCCAGCCCCCTCGCCGGCCCGGTACCAGCCGACCGCCTCGCCCAGGTAGGTCGCGACGAAGGCACCGGCAATGCCAAGCAGCGTCGTGATGATGAAGCCGCCCGGATCGCGGCCCGGCATCAGGAACTTGGCGATGATGCCGGCAAGGAAGCCGATGATGATCGTCCAAAGGATACCCATAACCAATCTCTCCCTGCTGTTGCGGGACCCTCTTCCCACTGACCCATAACGCGCGTGGCGGCGAATGGTTCTGCCCGGAAGGGGGAACCTTTGCGGATGACCCCATGTTGTCCCGGCGCCCTTCGGGGCCCGAATCAAGGGAGAGCAGGAATGAAACGCAACCACGCCAAGGCCGTGGCCGCCGCCGTCGTGGCGCTGTCGGTTTCCGCAATCGGCGGCGCCGCCCTGGCGCAGACTGCCACCACCACCGCACCGGCCGGCGCCGCCAAGGGGATCGGCGACACCTCCTCCTCGCTGGGGGGCAAGGTGACGACTTTGGGTGAGACGTCGACCGCAGCCGGATTCGCGCAGCAGGCCGCCTCCGGCGGCATTTTCGAGGTCGAGTCCAGCCGACTGGCGATGGACCGCTCCAGCGTCGAGGGCGTGCGTGGTTTCGCCAACAAGATGGTCCAGGACCACACGCTGGGGAACCAGCAGCTGATGGCGCTGTCGCGCGCGAACGGCATCACGCCGGAACCGGTCCTGACCGGCCACCAGCAGCAGATGATGACGCAGATGCAGGGCCTGTCGGGGCGCGATTTCGACCGGCAATATCTGGTCAACCAGGTCCTGGCGCATCAGGAGACCATCCGCCAGTACGAGGCGGCGCGCACCTCCACCGATCCGGGCATGCAGCCCTTCCGGGAATTCGCGGCGCAGGCGCTGCCGATGCTGCAGCAGCACCTTCAGCAGGCCCAGGCGCTCGCCGGCTCCGGCGTGCCGACCGCACAGCAGTAAGGGGCCTCTCGGCCCCCTCTCCTCCGTGAGGGGAGAGGGGGGCAGGGATAAGCGGTTACCAGCGCAGCATGCGGATGTTCTCGGCGTAGCGCTCCGGGCCGCCGGTGAAGGTGGCGGTGCCGGCGACCAGCACGTCCGCGCCGGCCTCGATGGCGATGCGGGCGGTCTCGCCGTTGATGCCGCCGTCGACCTGGAGGTCGATGGGCTTGCCCAGCGCGTCGATGCGCCGGCGCAGTTCGCGGATCTTCGGAAGCTGGCCGTTGATGAAGCTCTGCCCGCCGAAGCCGGGGTTCACCGTCATCACAAGCACGAGGTCCAGATCCTCAAGCAGGTAATCCACGGCCTCCAGCGGGGTGGCCGGGTTCAGCGACAGGCCGGCCTTCTTGCCCAGCGACTTGATGAGCTGGATCGTGCGGTGGACGTGCGGGCCGGCTTCCGGATGGACGGTGATGATGTCGGCCCCGGCCTCGGCGAAGGCCGCGATGTAGGGGTCCACGGGGGAGATCATCAGGTGCACGTCGAAGGTCTTCGCCGTGTGCGGGCGCAGCGCCTTCACGACCGCCGGGCCGATGGTGATGTTCGGCACGAAATGGCCGTCCATCACGTCGATGTGGATGTAGTCGGCGCCCGCCGCATCGACGGCGCGCACTTCCTCGCCCAGCCGGGCGAAATCGGCGGAGAGGATGGACGGGGCGATCTTGACCGGGCGCATGGGCATAGTCCTTTGGGCATGCGGAAAGGCGCCTTCCCATAACACGGCTCGCCCCGTGCCCCCAACCCCTTGTCCGGTGCGGGCTTGCGGATTCTCAGCGTTCCGGCTGAGAGCGCAGGCGGGTCATGCCGGCGCCTTGCCCAGATAGGCGCGGCAGCCGTCCAGCGAGATCAGTTGCGGGTAGTCCAGCTCCGGCACGCGGATGCCCAGCGCGTTTTCCAGCTTCAGGACGAAGTTCAGGAAGTCCACGGAATCGAAGTCGAACTGGTCGCGGAACGGGCGGTCGGGAACCAGCGCCGAGAGGTCGGCGTCGGGCGCCACGCCGGACAGGGCGTCCAACACCGCCCGCTCGATCCGGTCGCCCTCGATCCGGTCTCCTCCGATCCGGGCCATGGTCTTTCCTCCATTCGCGCCGCCGCTTCCTCCGGCGGCGTGCGCAAGGCATCATGCAGACGGGAAACCTGACCAAGCCATGACGAAAACGCAAGAAAAGCGAGAGCCATGGCGGAGGAACGTCGCATGCCGGTTCGCGAGTTGGAGGCCCTGTTCCGTCCGAAGGGCGTCGCCGTGGTGGCGGACGGCGACCCGCCGCTGGCCCGCGTCGCCGCGCGCAACCTCGCCGCCGGCTACGGCGGGGTGGTGCAGCGGGTGGAGGCGGCGGCCCTGCCGACGCTCGCCTCCGTTCCGGAACTGGTGGTCATCGCCGCATCGGCGGAGCGGTTGCCCGCGCTGGTCGCGCAGGCCGGGCAGGGCGGGGCGAAGGCCGCGCTGCTGCTGGGCGCGCACGGCGACGGGCCGGACCTGCGCAGGGCCTTGAAGGAGGCGGCGCGCGCCCACGGCCTGCGCCTGCTGGGGCCGGCCAGCCTGGGCGTGGCGATGCCCGGCAAGCGCTTCTGCGCCGGCGCCTTCCACCGTCCGCCGCCGAGCGGGCGTGTGGCGCTGGTGACGCAGTCCGGCACGCTGGCCGGCGCGGTCATCGACTGGGCGCAACGGCGCGGAACCGGCTTTTCCCACGTCGCGGTGCTGGGCGACGCGGTGGACGTCGAGGCGGCCGACCTGCTGGACTATCTTGCCGCGCAGGTCGACTGCCACGCCATCCTGCTGGTGCTGGACCAAGTGGGGGAGGCGCGCCGATTCGTCTCGGCGGCGCGGGCGGCGGCCCGGATGAAGCCGGTGATCCTGCTCCGCACCGGCCGGGCCGACGGCGGCGACGGCGTTTTCGACGCGGCCATTCGTCGCGCCGGCCTGCTGCGCGTGTCGGCGCTGGAGGATCTGTTCGACGCGCTGGAGGTGCTGGGCGTGTCCCACCCGATCCGCGGCGACCGGCTGGCCATCGTCGCCAACGGGCGCGGGGTGGGGCAGCTCGCCGCCGACGCCGTTTCCGATGGGATTGCGGATGGGTTGGGCCGCCTTGCCGCCCCGGCGGGGCTGTCCAACCCGCTCGACCTCGGGGAGGAGGCGGAGGGCGTCGCCTACGCCGCCGCGCTGTCGCGCCTGCGCGCCGATCCGGCGGTGGACGCGGTGCTGCTTCTGCACGCACCGACCGCGCTCGTCCCGGCGGGCGAGGTGGCACGCACCATTGCCGCGAGCCTCGACGCCACCAGCCGCACGCCGGTCCTGACGAGCTGGCTGGGCGAGCGCGACGCCGACCACGCCACCGCCGAGCTGGCGCGCCACCACGTCCCCGTTTTCGACACGCCCGACCGGGCGGTGCGCGCCTTCCGCCATGCCCTGGCCTTCCGCCGCAATCAGGCGCTTCTGACCGAAACCCCGCCCTCGGTGCCGGAGGACTTCACGCCGGACGTGACCGAGGCCCGGCGGGTGATCGACGGCGTGGTGGCCGCTGGGCGCACCGCGCTCAGCGCCCCGGAGACGGTCGCCCTGCTCGCCGCCTACGGCCTGCCGGTTGGGGATGTGGCGAGCGTGGCCGGCCACGACCTCGCCGTCAGCCTGCGCGAGGACACACGGTTCGGGCCGGTGCTGACGGTCGGGCACCTCGCCGCGCGCCTGCCCGGCGAGAGCACGATGGCCTTGCCGCCCCTGACCATGACGCTCGCCCGCGAGGCGCTGTTGCGGGTTCCCGCCGTGCAGTTGGCGCAGGAGGAGGGGCTGGACGGCGCCAGTTTGGACGCCTCCGCCCTGACTCTGCTGAAAATTGCGCAGCTCGCCGCCGACGTGGAGGAGCTGGCGCATCTGACCCTGGCCCCCGTGCGGCTGAGCGCCGCCGGGCTGAGCATCGGCGGTGCCTCGGCCCGCCTGATCGAGGGTGGGCGGCCGCGCACGCCCTTCACGATCCGGCCCTACCCGAAGCATTTGGAACGGCCGCTGCCACTGGCGGACGGCCGGACGCTGCTGATCCGCCCCCTGGTGCCGGAGGACGAGCCGGCGCTGAAGGCCCTGTTCAAGCGCCTGACCTCCGCCGAAATCCGCCTGCGCTTCTTCACGCAGAAGCAGGAACTGAGCCACGGTATCGCCGCCCGCATGACGCAGCTCGACTACGACCGGGAAATGGGGCTCGCCGTGACCGACCCCGGCCGGGCGGGCGTGGCGGCGGTGCATGGGGTGGTGCATCTCGCCCGCGCCGCCGACGGGGAGCGGGCGGAGTTCGCCATCATGCTGGCGCACGACATGGCGGGGCTGGGGCTCGGCCCCGTGCTGATGCGCCGCATCATCGACCACGCCCGCACCGCCGGCCTGACGGAGATCTTCGGCGAGGTGCTGCACGAAAACCGCGCCATGCTGCGCCTGTGCGAAGCTTTTGGCTTCAAGCGCCACAGCTCCAGGGACGACCCCGGCGTCACCCATGTGGTGCTGACGCTATGAGCGGCCCTACAGGCGATCGGGCCGCCTATTGGGCCGCCGAGGCGGCGGCGCTGGCCGCGCCCTGGGGCGGGATCAACATGGCCTGGGTGGCGGTGGACCGGCATGTCGCAGCGGGGCGGGGGGACCGCCCGGCGCTGCGCTGGGCCGGGCGCGACGGCGCCACGACGACGCTGACCTACGCCGAGCTGTCCGACGCCAGCGGGCGCTTCGCGGCGCTGCTGCGCGGGATGGGCGTGCGGCGGGGGGAGGTGGTGGCGACTCTGCTGCCGCGCCTGCCCGCGCTGTATGTGGCGGCGCTCGGCGCGCTGAAGGCCGGCTGCCTCTATGCCCCGCTGTTCGCCGCCTTCGGGCCGGAGCCGGTGCGGCTGCGTCTGGCGCTGGCCAAGGCGCGGGTGGTGGTGACCACGCCGGCGCTGTGGGCGCGCAAGGCCCCGGCGGACCTGCCGCAGCCCTGCGACGTGGTGATGGTGGACGAGGGCTGGGACGCGCGCCTGTCCGCCCTGGAGCCGTTTACCTGCGCGCCCACCGTGCCGGACGATCCGGCGCTGCTGCATTTCACCAGCGGCACGACCGGCGCGCCGAAGGGGGCGCTGCACGGGCACGGCGCCATCGTCGCTCAGCACGCCACCGCGCGCGACGCGCTGGGCCTGCGCCCCGGTGACGTCTTCTGGTGCACGGCCGATCCGGGCTGGGTGACCGGCACGGTCTACGGCATCCTGGCGCCGCTGGCCGTCGGGGCAACGGTGGTCGCGGACGAGGGCGACTTCGACCCCGCGCGCTGGTGCGCGCTGCTGGAGCGGGAGCGCGTGGCCGTCTGGTACACCACACCGACCGCGATCCGCCTGTTGATGCGCGCCGGCACGGACCTTGTGCGGCGCTACGACCTGTCCAGCCTGCGCCACATCGCCAGCGTGGGGGAGCCGCTGGACGCCGAGGCCGTCACATGGGGACAGCGGGCCTTCGGCCATCCCGTCCACGACACTTGGTGGCAGACGGAGACGGGGGCGATCATGCTCGCCACCCTGCCGGGTCAGCCGGTGGTGCCGGGAACGCTGGGCTTTCCCGTTCCGGGCATCGAAGCCGATGTGAGGGCGGAGCCCGGCGCGGCCGGCGAGTTGGTGCTGCGCCCGCCCTGGCCGTCGCTGTTCCAGGGCTATCTGAACGACGAGGCGCACACGCGCGCCGCCTTCGCCCATGATCCTGATGGCGTCTGGTGCCGCAGCGGCGACCTTGCCCGGCGCGATCCGGACGGGCGCTTCACCTTCGTCGGGCGGGTGGACGACATCATCAAGACCTCCGGCCACCTCGTCGGGCCGTTCGAGGTGGAGAGCGTCCTTCTGGAACACCCCGCCGTCGCCGAAGCGGCGGTGATCGGCAAGCCCGACCCGACGGCGGGGGAGGTGGTGAAGGCCTTCGTTGCGCTGAAGCCCGGCTTTTCGGAGGGCGAAGCCCTGTCCCGCGACCTGATCGCCTACGCGCGCCGCCGCCTCGGCCCGGCTCTGGCGCCGCGCGAGATCGCCGTTGCCGACCGGTTTCCGCACACCCGCAGCGGCAAGATTCTGCGCCGGCTGCTGAAGGCCCGCGAGCTTGGGTTGCCGGAAGGCGATCTTTCAACCTTAGAGAATGGCGGGAGATAAGCCGCGCCGTTCCGGGTTAAGGTGGGGCAGTTCCCGGCGACGCGAGCTCCGCATGGCCTTCTTCGTTCCCCCGACGCCCCGCCGTCCTTACGGGCACCGCCTGTTCTTTCCCGCCGCCGCGCTCTACGCCGCCCTCAGCGTGCCCCTGTGGGTGGCGGGTTATTTCGGCTGGCTTGGCCTCGGCTGGACGCCGGCGCTGCACGCGCACGAAATGCTGCTGGGCTACGCGCTGGCGGTGGTCGGCGGATTCCTGCTGACGCGGCCGTCGAGGATGGCGCTGAATCTCGCCTTCGCGGCGTGGCTGGCGGGGCGGGTCGCGGTGCTGGGGGGCTTCCCGCTGGCCGTCGCGGCGCCGGTGGCCCTGGCCTACCCGGTGGCGCTGTTCGTGCTGGCCGGCGTGCCCTTCATCCGCGCCTCCAAGAGCAGCCACAACATCCTGTTCGGCCCGGTGATCGGCGCCTTCGCGCTGGCCGAGGCGCTGTCCTGGTGGGGCGGGGACGGCGGGCGGGCGGGGGCGCTGCTGGCGCTGCACCTCGTCGGCACCCTGATGCTGGTGATGGGCGGACGGATCATCCCGTCCGCCACCGTCCAGGAGGTGCGCGGCCAAGGCGGCGCGCCGGTCGAGCGCGTGCAGCCCCGCCTGGAATGGGCCGGCGTCGCCGGGGCCGTCCTGGCCGCGCTGACCGTCGCGGCGGGGGCCGTGTCCGGGCCGCTCGCCTGGATCGGGGCGGCGGGCGCCGCCGTGGCCGGGCTGACCGCCTGGGCGCGGCTGGCGCGCTGGCGTACCGACGCCGTGCTGAAGCGCCCGGACCTGTGGAGCCTGCATCTCGGCTACGGCTGGCTCGGGCTCGGCTGGCTGTTCCTGGGGATCGAGCGGCTGGACCCGCTGTCCGGCGGGGCCGGCTGGCATGTGATGGGGGCGGGGGCGCTCGGCACGCTGGCGGCCTCCATGATGGTGCGCGCGACCTTGCAGCGGGAAGCGCTTCCGCCCGCCTTTTCCCGCCCGGCCACCGTCGGCGTGGCGCTGGTCAGCCTTGCCGCCGCCCTGCGCGTCGCGGCGGCGAGCACCGCGCCGGAATGGCTGATGCCCGCCGCGGCCGCCGCCTGGTCGGCGGCGCATCTGCTGGTGCTCTACGTGCTGCTTCGCGTGCCGAAGCGGCTGTGGGTTTAGCCGTCAGTACGATTCTCAATAATCTCGACCTGCGACATCTTCAGCCGGTAGGCGGGGCCGCCCGGCTTGCCGTAGCCGGCGGTGGCGCGGAACCGTCGCCATTCGCCATCGGGGGAGGCGCCTGGAATTTCCCACATGCTGCCGTCATCGGTCGAGTTGGAGCCGCGATCGTTCCAGATTTCCCCGCCCAACTCCACGGTTTCGAGGCAGTCGGGGTGGAAGCATGCGTACTGCTGAACATACCACCCCGGCTTGGTTTCGCCGGTGCTTTTATCGAACATATCGCCGACAGCCATGTAGCCGTTGGGAGGCACCGCCCGGTAGAGCTGGAAGAAGGAGTTGCTAATCTTGTCGACGTCCCAGACGCGCTGGAACGTCTTGCATTCCACCAGCGGTGCCGGACCGTGCCAATTGGGGTGAGGGCGGACGACCAGTTCCTTGGACCTCTCCTTTTCGCTGCGGTGTCCCTTCACGGCCAGCATGCCCATCCAGAACCAACCCGGAGGCACCACGGTCCGGTAGACGCTCAGGTCCATCTTGGCGCCGCTTCCCTTGTCCGTGCTGGTCCAACCGACCGAGATCAGCATGCCCTCCAGCATGCAGTCTTTTCGCCTCGGTTCGCGCCAGGTTCGAATCATTGGAATCTTTCCACACGTAAAAATGGTTATTCCAGAATATCACTCTTACAAAACAAAGAAAGTGCATTTCGTCAGCCCCGCGTCGATGGCGCCCATAACCGAAAAATTCGCGGAAACGCTGCTCAGCGTTCGACCGACGCCAGATCGTTCCCGTCCCAGTTCCCGCTGCGGAAGAAGGCCTCGATCCGCTCCATCCACGGGGCGATGTCGATGCCGTTGGACTCCAGCCAGCCCCGGTCGAAATAGGTCCCGGCGTAGCGTTCGCCCGGATCGCAGATCAGCGTCACGACGCTGCCCTGGCGTCCCTCGCGCACCATCTCGGCGATCAGTTGGAGCGCGCCGACGAGGTTGGTGCCCGTGGAGCCGCCGCAGGACCGCCCCAGCCGTTCGCGCAGCACCCAGACGGCGGCGACGCTGGCCGCGTCGGGCACCTTGATCATGCGGTCGATCACGCCGGGCTGGAAGGAGGGCTCGACGCGCGGGCGGCCGATGCCCTCGATGCGCGAGCCGCGGTCCACGGTGGCCTTGGGGTCGCGGCGCTGGAAGCCGTCGAAGAAGGCGGAATGCTCCGGGTCCGGCACGCAGACGCGCGTCGCCATCCGCCGGTAGCGCACGAAGCGCCCCATGGTGGCGGACGTGCCGCCGGTGCCCGCCGCGCAGACGATCCAGTCCGGAACGGGGTGGGGCTCCTGCGCCATCTGCTCGAAGATGGACTGGGCGATGTTGTTGTTGCCGCGCCAGTCGGTGGCCCGCTCGGCGTAGGTGAACTGGTCCATGAAGTGGCCGCCGCAGGCTTCGGCCAGCCGTTGCGCCTCCGCGCAGACCTCCGACGCGCGCTCCACCATGTGACAGCGGCCGCCGTAGAACTCGATCTGCGCGATCTTGGCCGGCGACGTGCCGCGCGGCACCACGGCGACGAAGGGCAGGTCGAGAAGCTGGGCGAAATAGGCCTCCGACACGGCGGTGGAGCCGGACGACGCCTCGATCACCGTCGTCCCCTCGCGCACCCAACCGTTGCACAGCGCGTAGAGGAACAGCGAGCGCGCCAGCCGGTGCTTCAGGCTGCCGGTGGGGTGGGTGGACTCGTCCTTGAAATACAGCGTGACGCCCGGCGCGGACGGGATCGGCAGCCGCAGCAGGTGCGTGTCGGCCGACCGGTTGAAGTCCGCCTCAATGCGGTGCAGCGCTTCGTTCAGCCAACTGCGGGCGGTGGGGGTAGCCTGTGTCATGGTGCCCTGTCCAGCGATGATAGGCACTCGAATAACCGGCTTTTCGACAAAAATCATCTGTGAAAAAGGTATGGGCTTTTTCGCTCTGCTTTCGCTTTATGCCCTCGCCCCCGCCTGCCGCAGCCAGCGGGCGACCAGGGCCAGTGCCACGCCCACACAGACCAGGGCGCCCGGCACCCACATGATGAGCCCCGCCAGCTGCTGGTCCTCCAGCGCCACCACCGCCCAGCCCATCCAGAACAACACCGCCCGCCGGCGCCGCCAGCGCCGGAACCCGACCAGATACAGCCCGGCGGACAGCGCCAGCGGCACCGCCGACCACAGGTCGATGCTCCAGCCGACGCCCCCGGCGGTTCCATGGGCGAAAACCGGTGCGGGCAGCAGCAAGCCGAGGGCGAGAAGGGCGGCGAGGCGCATCGGTGTCTCCGGACCTTTGGGCGCTTAACGGCGGGTCCGTTGCACGGTTCCGCCACCCTCTCCCCATGGTCTCCGCCCATGGCTTGACGCACCCCCGCTCCACCGCCGACACTTCGGGCCAACGCCGCCGAAGACGGCATGGATCAGAACGGCGCGCGCCGCGCGCCCGTCGGGAGGACCATGAGCGAAGACCTTACTCAGGCCCGCGTCGCGGGTGTCATCGGGCTCGGTTCCATGGGCATGGGCGTGGCGATGTCGCTGCTGCGCGGGGGCTTCCGCGTGATCGGCTGCGACGCCGAGCCTGCCAAGTGCATGAGCCTCGTCACCCAGGGCGGGGAGGCGGTGGGCTCCCCCGCCGAACTCGGCCGCCGGGTGGACCGCGTGATCGTGCTGGTCGCGACGGCGGAGCAGGTGGAGGAGGTGCTGTTCGGCCCGGACGGCATCGCCGCAACGCTGCCGAAGGGAGGCTGCGTGGTGCAGTCCGCCACGGTCCCGGCCGCCTTCGCGGAGGATGCCGGGCGGCGGCTCGCGGAGCTTGGCCTGCTGATGCTGGACGCGCCGGTCAGCGGCGGCCCGGTGCGGGCAGGCGAGGGGCGCATGACCATCATGGCCTCCGGTCCCGAGGAGGCCTTCGCGCGGGCGGAGGATCTGCTCGCCGCCGCCTCCGGCACGCTGCACCGGGTGGGGACGGAGCATGGCCAGGGCTCCGTGGTCAAGACCATCGCCCAGCTGCTGGCCGGCGTGCACGTCGCCGCAGCGGCGGAGGCGATGGCCTACGGCATGCGGGCCGGGGTCGATCCGCAGCGCATCCACGACGTCATCACCTCCAGCGCCGGCAACAGCTGGATGTTCGAGAACCGCGTGCCGCACATCCTCGCCGGCGACTACAGCCCGCACAGCGCGGTGGACATCGCCGTGAAGGACCTGGGCATCGTGGTTGACTCCGCCCGGCGCATGACCTTCCCGACGCCGCTGGCGGCGACGGCCTTGCAGATGTTCACTATGGCGGCGTCGGCCGGGCTGGGGCAGGAGGATGATTCCGCCGTCATCAAGATCTTCGAACGGCTGGCCGGCATCACGCTGCCCAAGGCCGACACGTCGCGGGAGGGCTGAGCCACCATGACCGAAAACATCAAGTCTCTCATCGTCACCGGCGGTGGCCGGGGCATCGGCGCCGCCGTCGCCCGCATGGCGGCGCAGCGCGGCTACGCCGTCACCTTCTCATACCTCGGCAACGCGGAGGCGGCGGAGGCCACCCTGGCCGCGATCCGGGAGGCCGGCGGGCAGGCCCAGGCCGTGCAAGGGGACGTGGCGCGGGAGGAGGACGTGCGCGCGCTCTTCGACGCCGCCGAGGCCCGCTTCGGCCGAACCGCCGGGCTGGTCAACAACGCCGGCATCGTCGGTCCCTACGGCCGCCTGGACGAGGCACCAGCGGAGGGCATCCGCCGGACCCTGGACATCGACGTGCTGGGCGCCATCCTCTGCGCGCGGGAGGCGGTGCGTCGCATGTCCACCCGCCATGGCGGTTCGGGCGGGGGCATCGTCAACGTCGGCTCCATGGCCGCGGTGCTGGGCTCCGCCAACGAGTTCGTGACCTACGCCGCCGCCAAGGGCGCGGTGGACAGCCTGACCGTCGGCCTCGCCCGCGAGGTCGCGAAGGAGGGCATCCGTGTCAATTGCGTGCGCCCCGGCCTGATCGACACGGACATCCAGGTGATCCCCGGCCACGGCAGCCGGCTCGACACGCTGGCCGCCACGCCGCCCGTCGGGCGCCCCGGCACGGCGGAGGAGGTGGCGGAAAGCGTGCTGTGGCTGCTGTCGGACGCGGCGTCCTACGTGACAGGCGCTTTGCTCAACGTGTCGGGCGGGCGGTGACGAGCATCACTTTTTCGGGCACTTCGCCATTTCGTCCTCGCTGATGGAGAAGGCGTAGGCGTCGGTGCCCGACAGGGTGACGTTGCGCAGCACGCAGGTCCGGCCCTTCTTGTCCTTCACCCGGACGTCCCAGGTGCCGGGCTTCACGTCGGTGAGCTTCAGGCGCTCGTCGGCCTCGACCGTCTTGTCCTTGTCGTTCAGCGCCTGGTTCTTGCCCCACTTGCCGGTGCCGGGCTCGGCCAGCTTCAGCTCCGTGATGGTTTCCGTGGTCAGGTTCCAGAACTTCAGCGTCTGAGCCTGGGCCTGGGCCTGGGCGGTTCCGGCGAGAGCAGCGGTGCAGAAAACGGTCAGGATGGCGGCGCGGAGCATGCACGGTCCCTTTTCGGGTGGTGGAGGCGTCAACCCTCAGCTTGAGCCTGGGCGCCCCCGGCCCGAAATTGGACATTGGTGCTAAGTGGCGGAGCCCCCCGCCGCTCACATCCGGATGTCCACCTGGAAAAGCTCCAGGTCCAGGCACTCCATCGGCGCGCGGCGCTGGTCCTTGCGCCGGGTCAGACGGTGGCTCGCCAGACGCTGGGCGGTGGCGCGGGCGAGGCGGGACGCGTAGCTCTTCAGTTTGGTGCTCATGTCCGTTCGTCTCCGGCGTGATGGAGCGTAAACGGGCGGGACCATGGCGGGGTTTCCGTGACAATTTCTATCTCACGCGAAATCTCCGCCCGGAACACGCCTTCGCGCCGCCTGTTCGCAAGGAACAATGGCAGGGAACGCTGATGGTGGGGAGGCGGTCATGGCTGACATCGTGAGGGCGGTCATCTTCGACGTGGATGGGACGCTGGTCGACTCGGTCGACCTGCACGCCCATGCCTGGGTCGAGGCGATCCGGCATTTCGGCTACCACGCGGATTTCGACGAGGTGCGCGTCCAGATCGGCAAGGGCGGCGACCAGCTCATGCCCGTCTTCGTGCCGGCCAAGGATCTGGAGCGCATCCAGGACGAGATGGACCATTTCCGGCACGACCTGTTCGCGCGCAAATACATGCCGAAGGTCCGCGGCTTCCGCCGGGTGCGCGGGCTGTTCCAGCACCTGCACGCCGACGGCCTGCGCATCGCGCTCGCCTCCTCCGCT
This sequence comes from Azospirillum mesophilum, assembly GCF_053470405.2. Taxonomy (NCBI): domain Bacteria; kingdom Pseudomonadati; phylum Pseudomonadota; class Alphaproteobacteria; order Rhodospirillales; family Azospirillaceae; genus Azospirillum; species Azospirillum mesophilum. The sequence goes on along the minus strand of NZ_JBPXMQ020000015.1, from coordinate 39,046 downwards.
AATGGGGACGAGCTGGAGCATTACAAGCAGGCCGCGGAGATTGAGGATCTGGTGGACGTGGAGACCTCGTCCGACGATGCCGACCGGTCGAAGCCGTATCCGGACATCTTCCAGGCGGCGTTGGACAAACTCGGCCTGCCGGCGGAGGAGGCGGTGGTGGTCGGCGACAGCCCGTGGGACGCCAAGGCGGCCGTCCGCGCCGGGCTGCCGGTGCTGGGGGTGCTGTGCGGCGGCTTTCCCGAACAGGATCTCCGCCGCGCCGGCTGCATGGAGATTTACCGCGATCCGGAGGACTTGCAGCGCCGCTTCGGCTCAAGCTTCATCGGCCGGCACAGCCCCAAGACGCTCGGCCAGATGGGCAAGGGTCAGCCGGGGCGCCCGTCGGCGCGCGGGGCCAGCAGGATGGGCGCGTAGACCCAGAGATACAGCGCGAAGGCCGCGATCCAGGCCGCCCCCGCCGCCTCCAGGGCATGCCAGGAGAGGTCGCCCGGCAGTTCCGGCGCCAGCACGCGCAGCGCCGCCGCCGCCGTCAGCAGCAGGTAGGCCGCCACCGTCGGGCGCGCCGCCACCAGCGGCCGGCCGGTGTGGCCCAGCGTGGCGCGGGTCATCACCGCCAGGATCATCGTGCTGAAGGCCCCGGCGGTCAGCGCGTGGATCCAGGCGGAGTCGGCCAGCACGCCGCCCAGCAGATGCGCGGCCTTGCAGGCCAGCGCGACCGGCACCCAGGCGTAGCCCAGATGCAGCACCCACAGGATCGGCTGGCCCAGCGTCTTCATCGGCTGCCAGCGCGACAGCCGCACGGCGTGCGCCACCGCCGCGACGAGGGCGAGCAGGCCGGCCAGCACGGAGTCCGGCAGCGCCAGATCGGCGGCGATCATCGCAAGCGTGGACACCAGCGCCACCCGCTCCAGCCAGGGCAGCGAGTCCACCGAAGCGTCGATGCCTTGAGCGCGCAGCGCGTTGCGGGTGAAGGCCGGCACGATGCGCCCGCCGATCACCGCCACCATCATCAGCACGACCCCGATCGCCAGCAACTCGCCCTGCTGGACGCCGTCCTCCGCCAGCCCCAGCCACTCCAGATGGAACAGCAGGTTGGCGCCGGTCATCAGGGCCAGCAGGCCGAGGAAGGCGGTGTTGCGCAGCTTGCCCGCCGCCACGAGCGGCTTCGCGAGCGCCAGTCCGAGCGCCGGGAAGAAGGCGAGGTCGATGGCCGCCGCGACCGGCAGCGGCACGCCCGTGAAGGGCAGAACCGCGACGCGGCCCGCCAGCCACAGCCCGACCAGCACGGCCAGCGGCGAGCCGGACAGGGCCTTGGTCCCGGTCCAGCTCGGCACGGCGGTCAGCAGGAAGCCCGCGACGGCCGCGCTTACGAAAGCGAACAGCATTTCGTGGGCGTGCCACGAACTCGCGGGGATGGCCTCGTCCGGCCAGACACCGGTCACCAGCACGGCGATCCACCCCGCCAGCAGGGCAAAGGCCGCGACCCCGGACAGCAGGAAGAAGGGCCGGAAGCCGTAAGCGAAGATCAGCGGCGTCGGCCGGGTCTCGGTCTGGCCGGCAACGGAACTGGACATGGCGTTTCCCGCGCGTTGGTGGGCATCGATCATGCCCCAACCCTGCGCCGTGACCGCTCCGTCGTCCTTGACCGACGTCAACCCAATTCCATCAAGGGTTTCCGCCCGCCAGAGCACGCTTCAGCGCGTCGCGGGCCGGGCCGTCCAGCACGGGCACGCCGTCGCGGGCCTCCAGCACGAAGGCGCCGGGGTCGGCCAGGGTCCGCAGCGCGAAGCCGACCACACGCGGCGGGCCGGACTCCAGGGGCGTGTCGTCGTAGATCGGAGAAAAGCTGCAACCCAGCAGCGTTGCGCGCAGCATCAGCGCCTCGTCGGAAGAGGCGCCGGTGGCCGGGCTGTTGATGCCGAACAGAAGCCGCTCCGCCTCGCCGTCGGTGACCAGCCCGCGTTCCAGCAGGATCTCCACCATCGGGGAGGTGGTCATGACGGGGGCTGCACGCCCCTTCCAGCAGAAGCGGCCGTCGTCCCAGCCCACGTCGAGGCATCGGTAAATCATGTGCGGGTCGGCGCCGCCGGGCGAGCCCGCGACGATGTAGTTCACCCGCAGCAGACCGTTCCAAGCGCCGGCCGGTGCGACGATGCACGAAACTCCGCGCCGGGTCAGGCGCAGATAGGTGTCGTTGATGCCCGAGGGCTCGAAATCGAACAGCATAACTGGCTCACCTTGGTACCGGGTCCCCGTTCCCCACGAACGAAGAAGGTGAGCATCGGTTCCCGCATGGCAACATGACCATGCGGGTGGTGTCCTTTTGCGCTGGTTCGGAAGAGGTAAGGCGATCTCAGGCCTTCGGGCGGAACGCCTTGCAAACCGCCGGATCCGTGTCGATCCAGGCGCCGCCGATCAGGTCGAGGCAGTAGGGAATGGCCGGGAACACGGCCATCAAACAATCGTGAATGGCCGACGGCTTGCCCGGCAGGTTCACGATCAGGCTGCTGCCGCGGATGCCGGCCGTCTGGCGGGACAGGATGGCCGTCGGCACCACGGCGAGGCTGACGGAGCGCATCAGCTCCCCGAAGCCCGGCATCATCTTCTGGCAGACCTTCTCGGTCGCCTCCGGCGTCACGTCGCGCGGCGCGGGACCGGTGCCGCCGGTGGTGACGATCAGGTCGCAGTGCTCCCAGTCCGCCAGTTCGATGAGGGTGGTGACGATTTCTTCCAACTCGTCGGGGATGACGCGGACCACCGGCTCCCAGGGGGAGGTGATGATCCGGTCCAGCTCCGCCCGGATGGCGGGGCCGCCCTTGTCCTCGTAGATCCCCCGGCTCGCCCGGTCGGAAACCGTGACGATGCCGATCCGAGGGGGACCGATCCGAAGGGGGCGGTCCTTGCCGGGGGTGGTCATGACGATGGCCTCAGTTGTTCGGGCCGAGGAACACGGACTTGTAGGCGTCCTTGTCCCCGTTGGTCGTGTCGGTGAGCTGGAAGGTCACCGGGACCGAGGTGGAGTTCACCGACGCGCGCGGCGCGGTGACGTAGACGCGGTAGGTCGCCACGCTGTCCGGCGCCGCCGAGATGTGGGTGGAGCGGTCCGTCGTCTCCGCCTCGTTCTCGCCGACGACCTTGACCTCGGCACCCGCGATGCCGCCGGCCACCAGGGCGTAGGAGCGGCTCTGGCGGGTCTTGTTGGAGACCTTGAAGGTGTAGGCGTTGCGGATCGACCCGTCCTGGAGCGTCACGAACAGCGGCGCGCGGTCGCGCTGGACGGCGATGTCCAGCCGGGGGCGGAGCGCGTAGGTCCAGGCCATGGCGCCGGCGATCACCAGCATCAGCAGGCTGTAGATGATCGTGCGCGGACGCACCGCGCGCCAGACGTAGGGCTTGCCCTGCGCGCGGGCGTCCTGGGACGCCAGCGTGTCGAAGCGGATCAGGCCGGTCGGCAGGCCCTGCTGGGTCATGATGCTGTCGCAGGCGTCGGCGCACAGGCCGCAGTTGATGCAGTCCGCCTGCTCGCCCGTGCGGATGTCGATGCCGGCCGGGCAGACCTGCACGCACTGGCCGCAGTCGATGCAGTCGCCGAAGCCCGCCGCCTTGCGCTCGTCCCAGTTCTGCGACTTGCGCTTCGGGCCGCGCTTGTCGCCGCGCATGGTGTCGTAGGTGACGACGAGGCTGTGCTCGTCCAGCATGGCGGTCTGGATGCGCGGCCACGGGCACATGTAGTAGCACATCTGCTCGCGGGTCCAGCCGGCCATGATGTAGGTCATGCCGGCGAACAGGCCGTAGAAGACGACCGCCTCGTAGGAGGCGTTGAAGGTCAGCAGGTCGACCGCCAGCTGCGGCGCGTCGGTGAAGTAGGCGACGAAGCCGAAGCCGGTGACCAGGCTCAGCGCCAGCCAGCCGGCGTGCTTGCCGGCCTTGCGCAGGATCTTCTGCGTGGTCCAGGGGGCGTTTTCCATGCGGATGCGCTCCGCCCGGTCGCCTTCGAAGAAGCGCTCGATGGCGACGAACAGGTCGGTCCACACGGTGTGGGGGCAGGCGAAGCCACACCAGACGCGGCCGGCCAGCGAGGTGGCCAGGAACAGCCCCAGCGCCGCGACGATCAGGATGCCCGTCAGGTAGTAGATTTCCTGCGGCCAGATCTCGATCCAGAACACGAAGAAGCGCGGCGTGGTCAGGTCCAGCAGAACCGCCTGGGCCGGGGCGTCGGCGCCACGTTCCCAGCGGATCCAGGGGGCGATGAAGAAGATCGCCAGCAGCACCCACCACGTGATCGTCTTCAGCCGGCGGAACCGCCCGGAGACGGCCTTCGGGTGAATCGTCTTGTGGCTCTCGTAAAGCGGAATTTTCGCCGGCTTGACTAGGCTTCCGTCGGGCATGTCGCGTGCCTTGGCTCCGGATGGGGTCGCGGACGGCACAATAAGCGACGCTGTCCGGCCGCCGATTGATCGTAATCAAGGGTCGGCCGGTTTCGGAAAAGCCTCAAACCTCATAAGGACTTTTCTGCGGCGCGACTGTCCGCCCGGATTTGCGCGACGGTAATACTTCGCCTTGGCCTTTCGCTCAAGCTTCGTTTTGCAGCGCGGACGCCGTGACCCGGCCCGAGGGGGAGGGGCGGGTGACGATGTAGACCGCCACCATCGCCATGCAGGCGCCGGACACGGCCATGACGAAGACCTTGCCGCTGGTCAGCGCCACGATGATCCAACTGACGCTCATCCCGGCCAGCGCCGCGACCTTCGCCCGGCGGGGGATGGCGCCCTCCGCGTGCCAGTCGCGCAGCAGCGGGCCGAAGCGCGGGTCGCTGTAAAGGCGGTCGCGCAGCGCCGGGCTGCCCTTGGCGAAGGCCCAGGCGGCCAGCAGGAGGAACGGCGTGGTCGGCAGAAGCGGCAGCACCGTCCCGGCAAGGCCCAACCCCACCGCCGCGTAGCCCAGCGCCATCCACAGCCGGCGGCGGAACGGCGAACGGTCCAGGGCGGGGGTGTCGGCGTCGGGGGTGGTCATGCGCGGCTCCGGGATCAGAACGTGGGACGAAACTTATGCCCGTCACACCGCCAGGACCAGCGCGGCGTAGCGCGCGCCCTTGCCCAGCGTGACCAGAGCCAGGAAAATCCGGAAGTCCACCCGCAGAATACCGGCCACCAGGGTCAGCGGGTCGCCAATCACCGGCATCCAGGCCAGCAGCAGCGACCACAGGCCGAAGCGCTGGTACCAGCGCGTGGCGCGGTCCACCATGCCCGGCGTGACCGGAAACCAGCGCCGGTCCTGGAAATGCATCAGGTAGCGCCCGAGCGCCCAGTTCGCGGCGGAGCCCAGCACGTTCCCCACCGTCGCCACGCCCAGCAGCGCCCAGTGGCCGTAGTTGCCGCTGGCGTGCATGCCGGCCAGCAGAAGCTCCGACTGCGCCGGAAAGACGGTCGCGGCCAGGAACGCGGTCATGAACAGCCCGCTGTAGGCGGCAATCTCGGCCATTTCGGTTTCCGTCTTCCGTTTCCAACCCGCCGATAGAACAGCGAACATACCGAAGAATGCGCGAGCCGGAGAATGCGTGAGGAAGAACCGCGGCTCCTCGCCTTATCATGGGCGCGGGCGTGGATTTCGTGTATTGTCCGCTCAACCAGCCCGTGCTTGACGTTCGTCGTATGCTCGGGAAGCCCTTGGGGAGGATGCGCGCATGGCGGGTGCCGGTCTGGCCCGCTTCGATCCCGATGGACGCCTGATCTGGGCGAACCCGGCCTTTCGCGCGGCCCTCGGCGGTGCGCCGGGGGCGGCCATGGCGGCGCTTCTCGACGGCGTCGCCCCACGGGATGCGGCGACTCGGCTGCGCGCCGGCCAGTCCGTGACGGTGACGGCCGCCGACGGCCGCCGCTTCACCCTCGCCCCGGCGGAGGGGGAGGAGGGGGAAACGGTCCTGACCCTGCTTGGCGCGGGAACGGCCGAGGCGGAGCCGGAGGCCGGACCGGACCTCACCGCCAACCGCGCCATGTTCGAGACCATGTTCGACGCGATGTCCGACGCGGTCAGCGCCTTTGACGCGGATATGCGGCTGGCCGTCTGGAACCGACGCTATGCGGAGATGTTCCGCCTGCCGCCGGAGATGGTCGTGTCCGGGCGCCCGATGGCCGATCTGATCCGCTTCACGGCGGAGCGCGGCGACTACGGCCGCGGTCAGCCGGACGGGATCGTGGCGGAGCGGATGGCGCTGTGCCGGCGCGCCGATGCCTTCGCCTACCGGCTGACGCGGTCCGACGGGTCGATCCTGGACGCGCGCCATTCGCCGCTGCCGGGCGGCGGCTTCCTGCGCGTCTACACCGACGTCACCGACCGCGCCCGCGCCGATGAGGCGCAGGGCCAGATCATGCAGGCCATCTCCTTCCCGCTGGTGGTGACGCGCGTGTCGGACGGTCTGGTGCTGACGACGAACCAGCACGCCAGCTCGCTGTTCGGCATCCCGCTGGAGCAGGTGATCGGGCGCGTCAACGCCTATGACCACTACAGCGACCCCGAGGAGCGCGACCGCCTGATCACGCTTCTGCGCGAGGGGGGCGGGCGCCTCGACGGCTTCGAGACGCGCATGCGGACCGCCGACGGGCGGGAGCTGTGGGTGATCCTCTCCGCCCGGATGTTCCGCTATCAGGGCGAGACGGCGCTGCTCGCCTGCGTCAACGACATCTCCGCCCGCAAGCGCGCGGAGCAGGAGCTGGAGGCGCAGTGGACCCAGACCAGCGCCGTGCTGAACGGGCTGAGCCAGGGCGTCATGGCCTTCGACCGCGACCTGCGCCTGACCGCCTGGAACCAGCGGGCGCTGGAGCTGCTGGACATGGAGCGCGGCTTCCCGCACTTCCACCGTCCCTTCGCGGAGATGGTCGGGCATGTCGGCGAGCGCGGAACCTACAGCCGGCGCGACGAGGCGGCCCTGGTCGCCGAGATGGTCGCGAACGTCTGCGCCACCGGCGAGGAGTTGCGGGAGGAGCGCGCCCGCACCGACGGGCTGGTCGTGGAGAGCCTGACCACCGCGCTGCCGGACGGTGGCTTCGTCACCACCTTCACCGACGTCACCGAGCGCAAGCAGGCCGAACGGGAGCTGGCCGCCAGCCGAGAGCTGTTCGAACTCGCCATCCGGGCCGCGCGCGAGGGCATCTCGCAATGGGACCTGCGCACCGGCCTCGTCTGGTTCTCGCCGCAATGGTGGGGGCTGCTCGGCTATGGCGAGGACGAGATGGACAACTCCATGGAGCGCTGGAAGGAGCTGATCCTGCCGGAGGACCGGGAGACGGCGCTGCGCATGGTCACCGACTTCGCCGAGGGGGTCATCGAAGAGTGTCAGATGCTCCAGCGCTACCGGCACCGGCAGGGGCACACCGTCCATCTGGCGGCGCGCGCGATCCGGGTGCTGGGGGCGGACGGCCGGGCGCTGCGCATCGTCGGGTCCTACACCGACGTGACGGAGCGCATCCGCGCCGAGGAGCAGGTGCACGCCGCCAAGGAGGAGGCCGAGCGCGCCCTGCGCGACCTGAAGGAGGCGCAGGCCCACCTGATCCAGTCGGAGAAGATGGCGGCGCTGGGCTCCCTGGTGGCCGGCGTGGCGCACGAGATCAACACGCCCATCGGCATCGCGCTGACCGGCGCCTCACTGCTGGCCGAACGCATCCGCCACATCCGCCGCGATTTCGAGGCGGGGCAGATCCGCAAGCCGGACTTCGCCGACTTCCTGGAGACGGCGGGGGAGGCGACGCAGCTGATGCTGATGAACATCGACCGCGCCGCCCAGCTGATCCAGAGCTTCAAGCAGATCGCCGTCGATCAGGCGAGCGAGGAGCGCCGCGCCTTCGACCTGCGCGACTACATCCACGAGGTGCTGCGCAGCCTCGGCGTGCGTATCAAGCGCGCCGCCCACACGGTGGAGGTGGACTGCCCGGAAGACCTGATGATCGACGGCTATCCGGGCGCGCTCAGTCAGGTGCTGACCAACTTCGTGATGAACTCGATCATCCACGGCTTCGAACCGGGGCAGCACGGCACCCTGCGCGTCACCGTGAGGCCGGTGGGCGAGGAGGAGGTGGAGCTGGTCTATTCCGACAACGGGCGCGGCATCCCGCCGGAACTTCAAAGGAAGGTGTTCGACCCCTTCTTCACGACCAACCGCAGCTCCGGCGGCAGCGGTCTGGGGCTGAACATCGTCTACAACATCGCCACGCGCACGCTGAAGGGCCGCATCGCGCTGGACAGCGCCCCCGGCCGCGGCACCACCTTCACCCTGCGCTTCCCCCGCGTGGTCCCGGCGGAGCTGGTGCCGGCGTAAAAAGCCCCTCTCCCCCGGCAGGAGGAGAGGGGCCGTTGGTGGTGCTTACTCCGCCTCGACCCAGGCGATCCGCAGGATGTTGGTGTTGCCGGGGGTGCCGAAGGGAACGCCGGCGGTGATGACCAGCCGCTGGCCTTCCAGCGCCAAGCCATCCTCGTGGGCGCAGCGGGCGGCCTTCTGGACCATTTCGTTGAAGTTGCTCACATCGGCCGAATGGACGCTGTGCACGCCGTAGGCGATTTGCAGGCGCCGCGCCGTTTCCAGGCTGGAGGTCAGGCACATGATCGGCACTTCCGGCCGCTCGCGCGCGGCGCGGAGCGTGGTGGAGCCGCTGGTCGTGTAGGTCACGATCGCCGCCGCCTGGATGGTGTGGGCGACCTGCCGCGCCGCCGCGGTGATGGCATCGGCGGCGGTGTGCTGCGGGTCCGGGTGCTGGGCGTCCATGACCGTGCGGTAGAGCGGGTCGGTTTCCACCCGGCGGGCGATGCGGTCCATCATCGACACCGCCTCGATCGGGTAGGATCCGGAGGCCGTTTCCGCCGACAGCATCACCGCGTCCGCGCCGTCATAGACGGCGGTCGCGACGTCGGACGCCTCCGCGCGGGTCGGGGCGGGGGCGGAGATCATCGATTCCAGCATCTGCGTCGCGACGACCACCGGCTTGCCGGCGCGGCGCGACTCGCGGATGATCCGCTTCTGGATGCTGGGCACGTCCTCCGCCGGCAGTTCCACGCCCAGGTCGCCGCGCGCCACCATGATGCCGTCCGACAGCTCGATGATCTGGTCGAGGTGCTGGATGGCCTGCGGCTTTTCCAGCTTGGACAGCAGGGCGGCGCGGCCGTCGATCAGCTTGCGCGCCTCCGCCACGTCCTCCGGCCGCTGCACGAAGGACAGGGCGACCCAGTCCACCCCCTGGTCGAGCGCGAAGGCGAGGTCGGTGAGATCCTTTTCGGTCAGCGGCGACAGCGGCAGCACCACGCCCGGCACGTTGACACCCTTGCGGTCCGACAGGCGGGTGCCGGACAGCACGACGCAGTCGGCATGCTCCGCGCTGCAATCGACGACGCGCAGCCGCACCTTGCCGTCGTCCACCAGCAGTTCGGCCTCGGGCTCCAAGGCCGCGAAGATTTCCGGATGGGGCAGGCCGACACGGGTGGTGTCGCCGGGCTCCCGCGACAGGTCCAGGCGGATTTTGTGGCCGGCGCCGACCGAGATCGGCCCGCCGGCAAAGGTGCCCAGCCGCAGCTTCGGCCCTTGCAGGTCGGCCATCACGCAGATGGGATGGTCGAGTTCGGACTCCAGCGCGCGGATGGCGGCGAGGCGCTGGCCGTGGTCCTCGTGCGAGCCGTGGCTGAAGTTCAGCCGGAACACGTCCACGCCCGCCTCGAACAGGCTGCGGATCATCTCCGGCGAAGAGGACGCCGGTCCCAGCGTGGCGACGACTTTGGTGAGGCGGAAGCGGCGGATCGGGCTGCCTTTGCGGTTCATTGCTTGTGCCTTCTGGAGTCTGGCCGTCTGGGATCTGGCCTGCGGGGGAGGAGGGGGCGGCCGCCGGCGGACGGCGGCCGGAATGTCCAGCGCTTCGAACAAGCGCGGGCCGGCGTTGTTGCCGGTCTTTCCGCGCATCGTGCGCCTCGCATGGCCACTCCCTTCGTTTGCGGGGCGCCTCTGCCGGGCGCCTGCGCTCATCTCAAAAGGTGTGGCGGTGCTTGTCAACCGTGGGAAATCCACCCGGACTGAGCGGGTATCCGGAAGGCCCCTTGCAAGGTCTGCAAATAACCTTGACAAGGCTTCGGCTTTTTCTATAGTCGGCCCCTCTCGCGAACCCGCCGGGTTTGCGAGGGACATTTTGCGTCCCGAGGTCGGGTCTGCCGTCATCGGGATTCAATCGGTGTGTAGGTGGCCCACGAGGGCTGCCGTTGAGATATCGAGGAGAGCAGCGTGGCGCGTATCGCTGGCGTCAACATCCCCGCGCAGAAGCGCGTGGAGATCGGGTTGACCTACATCCATGGCATCGGCCCGTTCAAGGCCAAGGAAATCTGCGCGAAGCTCGCCATTCCGGCCGAGCGTCGCGTCAACCAGCTCACGGACGACGAGATCCTCAAGATCCGTGAGACCATCGACGCCGAGTATCAGGTCGAAGGCGACCTGCGTCGCTCCGTCGCGATGAACATCAAGCGTTTGATGGACATGGCCTGCTACCGCGGCCTGCGTCACCGCAAGGGCCTGCCGGTCCACGGCCAGCGCACCCACACGAACGCCCGTACCCGCAAGGGTCCGGCCAAGCCGATCGCCGGCAAGAAGAAGTAAGAGGACGTACCAACCATGGCTAAGCCCTCCGCCGCTTCGCAGCGTCTTCGCCGTCGTGAGCGCAAGAACATCACCTCCGGCGTCGCCCACGTGAACGCCTCCTTCAACAACACCATGATCACCATCACCGACGCGCAGGGCAACACGATTGCCTGGTCGTCGTCGGGCACGATGGGCTTCAAGGGCTCGCGCAAGTCGACTCCGTACGCCGCCCAGGTGGCCGCCGAGGACGCCGGCCGCAAGGCTCAGGAGCACGGCATGAAGACCCTCGAGGTCGAGGTGAAGGGTCCGGGTTCGGGCCGTGAGTCGGCGCTGCGCGCCCTCCAGGCCATCGGCTTCCAGATCACCTCGATCCGCGACGTCACGCCGATCCCGCACAACGGCGTTCGCCCGCCGAAGAAGCGTCGCGTCTGATTTCGCTTTAGACTCCGCTCCCGCGGGGGTCAACCGTTCCGGGACAGACGCCGCAGCCATCGCGGCGCCATCGGATGGGAACGGTCGGCCGCCGCGGGATTGCGTTCAACGATCCGATGGCATGAGGTAGACCCGTGGCTCTTCAGAAGAACTGGCAGGAACTGATTAAGCCGAACAAGCTGGACATCCAGCCCGGTGACGACGCCGACCGCGTGGCGACCGTCGTGGCCGAGCCGCTGGAGCGCGGCTTCGGCCTGACTCTCGGCAACGCGCTGCGCCGCGTTCTGCTGTCCTCGCTTCAGGGTGCCGCCGTCACGTCGATCCAGATCGACGGCGTGCTGCACGAGTTCTCCTCGATCCCCGGCGTGCGCGAGGATGTGACGGACATCGTCCTCAACATCAAGTCGATGGGCCTGCGCATGGGCGGCGACGGCCCAAAGCGCATGCGCCTGCGCGCCGAAGGCCCCGGCGAGGTGAAGGCCGGCATGATCGAGACCGGTGCGGACATCCAGGTGATGGACCCGGATCTCGTGATCTGCACGCTGGACGCCGGCGCCCGCCTGAACATGGAACTGACGGTCGAGACCGGCAAGGGCTACGTCCCGGCCAGCCAGAACCGTCCGGAAGACGCCCCCATCGGCCTGATCCCGGTGGACGCCCTGTTCTCGCCGGTCCGCAAGATCTCCTACAAGGTCGACAACGCCCGCGTCGGGCAGGTCACCGACTATGACCGCCTGTCGATGGTCGTCGAGACCAACGGGTCCGTGAAGCCGGACGACGCGGTGGCTCTGGCCGCCCGCATCCTGCAGGACCAGCTGCAGCTGTTCATCAACTTCGAGGAGCCGACCCACGCGGTCGCCGAGGAGAAGCACGAGGAGGTTCCGTTCAACAAGAACCTGCTCCGCAAGGTGGACGAGCTGGAACTGTCGGTCCGTTCGGCCAACTGCCTCAAGAACGACAACATCGTCTACATCGGCGATCTGGTGCAGAAGACGGAAGCGGAAATGCTCCGCACCCCGAACTTCGGCCGCAAGTCGCTGAACGAGATCAAGGAAGTGCTGGCTCAGATGGGCCTGCACCTCGGTATGGAAATCCCGAACTGGCCGCCCGAGAACATCGAAGAGCTGGCCAAGCGTCTGGAAGAGCCGTACTAAGCAAGCGTTTTTCCCCCTCCCTAACCCTCCCCCGCTTTCGCGGTGGAGGGGACCGATCTCCCTCTCCCGCGAAGCGGGGGAGGGTCGGGGAGGGGGCAGGTTTCCCCAAGGTCTACCCGGCCCGCCCCCGTGCCGTACCACCCGCTTCGCGGATTGGGCGGCGGGGTTCACCACCGGCTCCCCGAGGGGGGCCACGCCATGAAGGAGGACTGCCATGCGTCACGGCGTTTCCGGACGTAAGTTCAGCAAGACCACCAGCCACCGTAAGGCCATGTTCTCGAACATGGCGAACGCGCTGATCAAGCACGAGCAGATCAAGACCACCCTGCCGAAGGCGAAGGATCTGCGCCCGATCGTCGAGCGTCTGATCACGCTCGGCAAGAAGGGTGGCCTGGCCAACCGCCGTCTCGCCTTCGCGCAGCTGCGCGACGACGCGATGGTCACCAAGCTGTTCACGGTCATCGCCGATCGCTACAAGGACCGCCAGGGTGGCTACACCCGCGTCCTGAAGGCCGGCTTCCGCTACGGCGACGCCGCCGCCATGGGCGTCATCGAGCTGGTCGACCGTGACCTGGCCGCCAAGGGCCTGGACTCCGGCCCGGTGGAAGTCGCGGAAGAGACCGAGGCCCAGGCCTAAGTCGCTCGCGACCCGATGAAATCCTATCGTTGCCGTTGCCCTTACGGCCTCGGCGACCGATATAGGTGATCGACCGGCCCTCCCTCCGGGTTCATTCCCGGGGGGAGGGTTTCCGGTTTCTGGGTTCCGTCACTTCCGGGGGAGCGCCGCGCGCGCGGTATGCTGAGACCTCTCTACAATCGGATTTTGCAGCTCTCCGCGCGGAAGGATGCCGTGTGGTGGATGGCTGCGGTGTCGTTCGCGGAAAGCTCCTTCTTTCCGCTTCCGCCGGACGTGATGCTGGTGCCGATGTGCCTGTCGGAGCCGAAGAAGCTCTGGCGCTACACCAACATCTGCGCGCTGGCCTCGCTGATCGGGGGGATGTTCGGCTATGCGGTCGGCTACTACCTGTTCGAAAGCATCGGCCGGCTGATCATCGACTTCTACAACGCCCAGGACAGCTTCCAGCGGTTCCAGGACATGTTCGCCGAATTCGGCCCCTGGTTCCTGATCCTGAAGGGCGTGACGCCGATCCCCTACAAGCTGCTGACGATCACCGCGGGGTTCGCGCATCTGGACCTGACGGTCTTCGTGCTGTGCTCCATTGTCGCGCGCTTCTCGCGATTCTACATGATCGCGATTTTGCTGCACTTCTACGGGCCGCAGGTGCGCGACATCATCGAAAAGCGGCTGATGCTGGTGACCACCGTGCTGCTGGTGATCGTCATCGGCGGGCTGCTCAGCTTCAAGTTCGTGTAGGGCGCCTTCGAAAAACGACCAGCGCCCCACACGACGGGGCCGGTCAGTCCGGCATGCCCTGGTCCTGCGAGTCGCGCCGGGACGGGGGCATGGCGGCGCGCTCGCGCCGGTCGCGGAGCACGATGACGGCGATGGCCGCGGCCATCGCGATGCCGCCCAGCGCGGGCACCAGGATTTCGCCGAAGCTGACCTCCGGCATGGCGAGCATGCGGACGACAAGCAGCAGAAGGCCGCCAATGAGCAGGGCCGCGAAGACCGCGACCGAACTGCGTCGCCGTGGAGTCTGTCCTCCGCTGGTGGGGGCCATTTGAATCATTCCCTTATCGCTTGCGTTCCCGGCATAGTGGGCGGTGTGCCCGCGGCCGATCCGGCCTGATCCGATCCGGACCGGCCGCCAACGACCTTCCGCCAACCTCCTTGGCCGCGCAAGAACAATGGGAGCCTAGCCGAGATGTTCCGTCCGATCACCATCCTGGGGCCGGCCCTGGCCCTCGCCCTGGTCGCGCTGTCCGCCTGTTCGGACGGTCCGGCGCGGCGGTCCGGTCCGACGACCGCCGGCGCCCCGGCCCCGACGGCCACCACGGCCGCCCCCGGCACGCCGCGTCCGGCCGCTCCGGCGAACCGGGGCGCCGACGACCAGTCGTTGCGCCTGGGCGGCAGCGCCGGCAGCGACGACAGCTGCCGCGCCCAGTGCGAGCGCAGCAACAATTCCTGCATGGACTCGGTCGCCGCGCGTGCGCAGAGCGGCGCGGAGCGTCCGGACCGCTTGGCGCCCTTCACCCCGACCGACAACTGCCAGTATTCGCTGCGCCAGTGCTATCAGCGCTGCGGGGCGGCGACTCGCTGATCCCACGATGAGCAAACGCGGCGACCAGGGAAGCGGAGGGCTGTTCGAGGCGGGCGCCCCGCGCCCGCTGGCCGACCGGCTGCGGCCGCGCAACCTCGGCGAAGTCGTCGGGCAGGAGCATCTGCTGAAGCCCGACGGCCCGCTCGGCCGCATGGTCTCGGCGCGGCGGCTCGCCTCCATGATCCTGTGGGGGCCGCCGGGCTGCGGCAAGACGACCATCGCCCGCCTGCTGGCGCAATCGACCGACCTGCATTTCGAACCGCTGTCGGCGGTCTTTTCCGGCGTGGCCGACCTGCGCAAGGTCTTCGACGCCGCCAGGGCGCGCCGGGCGGCGGGGCAGGGCACGCTGCTGTTCATCGACGAAATCCACCGCTTCAACCGGTCGCAACAGGACGGTTTCCTGCCCTATGTGGAGGACGGAACCGTCACGCTGGTCGGCGCCACGACCGAGAATCCGTCCTTCGAGCTGAACGCGGCGTTGCTGTCGCGCGCCCAGGTCTTCGTGCTGAACCGCCTGGACGACGCCGCGCTGGAAAAGCTGCTGACGCGGGCGGAGGCGGAGATGGGCCGCCCCCTGCCGCTGGAGCCCGACGCGCGCGCCGCGCTGAAGGCCATGGCGGACGGCGACGGCCGCTTCTGCCTGAACCTGTGCGAAGAGCTGTTCGCTTTGCCAGAAGGCACGGTGCTGGACAACAACGGGCTCGCCACCACCATCCAGCGCCGCGCGCCGATCTACGACAAGGCGCAGGAGGGGCACTACAACCTCATCAGCGCGCTGCACAAGTCGCTGCGCGGCTCCGACACGGACGCGGCGCTCTACTGGTACGCGCGCATGCTGGAGGGCGGGGAGGACCCGCGCTACATCGCCCGCCGCCTCACCCGCTTCGCCGTGGAAGACATCGGGCTGGCCGACCCCAACGCGCTGACGCAGGCCATCGCCGCCTGGGAGGCCTACGAGCGGCTGGGCAGCCCGGAGGGCGAACTGGCCATCGCGCAGCTGGTCGTCTATCTGGGCACCGCGCCCAAGTCGAACGCGGCCTACACCGCCTACAAGAGCGCGGTGCGCGCGGCGAAGGAGACCGGCTCCCTGATGCCGCCCAAGCACATCCTGAACGCGCCGACCAAGCTGATGAAGCAGATCGGCTACGGCAAGGGTTACGAATACGACCACGACACGGCGGATGGATTCTCCGGCCAGAACTATTTCCCGGACGGCATGGCCCGGCGGGAGTTCTACCAGCCGGTGGAGCGCGGCTTCGAACGCGAGATCAAGAAGCGCCAGGACTACTGGGCGCGGCTGAGGGAGCGGAAGACGACGGGCGAGGGCTGAGCGGACTTCACAGCGCCGCTTGCGCCACCGTCTCCGCGACTGGTGTCTCCGTGACTGGTGTCTCTGCCAATGACATGGGGCGCAGGTCTGCCGGCAGCTTGCCGTAGCCCGGCCACACGCGGTCCAGCCCTTCCGCAATGATGGCGAGGCAGGCGTCCACCGCCCCGGCGTCGAGCTTCGCCCCGCGCAGCGCGCGGATCTCGGCCTCCGCCGCTTCGACGCCCAGGGCGGGGCGGTAGGGGCGGTGGGAGGTCATGGCCTCCACCACGTCGGCAACGGCGACGATCCGCGCCTCGACGGCGATGGCGTCGCCGCGCAGGCCTTGCGGGTAGCCGGTGCCGTCCAGCCGCTCGTGGTGCTGGCTGACCACCGCGTGGATCGCCGATTCGAAGTCGATTTTGCCGACGATGGTGCCGCCGATGCGTGCGTGGCTCTTGACGAGGTTGAACTCGTCGGCGCTGAGGCGGCCCGGCTTCGACAGGATTTCCGCCGGGATGCCGATCTTGCCGACATCGTGCAGCAGAGCGCCGGTCCGGATCGCCGCCACCCGGTCCTCCGCCAGCCCCATCCGGCGCGCGATCGCCACGGACAGGGCGGCCACCCGCTCCTGATGGCCGGCGGTGTAGGGGTCGCGCTGGCTGAGCGTGTGGGACAGCGCCTCCACCGACTGGTCCAGCAGCAGGGTGAGGCGCCGCGTGGCCTTCACCCGTTCCGCGTCCGCCTCGTTCCGGCGCTTCATCTCCCGGCCCAGCAGCCAGCGCAGGGCCAGCGCCGTGGTCGCGATGAAGAACAGCCCCTTCAGGATCTCGAACGAGCTTTGCGCCGCGATGTTGCTGCCGAAGAGTTTGCCGGTCGCTTCGCTGCCCAGCAGGATCCACAGGCCGCCCGCAATGGCGTAGGCCCCGGAAACCCTGTTGGCGAGAGAACGGTCCTGCATGGCGGAACAAGCCCCGGTGGCCGTATGGCGGCTATGACTGTCGGAAAGGATGTTTCCGCATTGTCGCGCAGACTTGAGCCCGTCACCAGCATCATTTTTTATGCAATCGGCGGGATCGCGCATCGCACCAGGCCTGCGCGCCGCGCCGGACTCTGACAGGGAGTTGATATCCTTTTGGAAAACGCCGACGGACAGCCTCCCGCATTTTCCCGGTTCATCGCCATCGACTGGTCCGGCGCCCGTGGCAAACGCTACGCCGGCGTCGCCGTTGCGGAATGCGCGGCCGGCGCGGCGCCGCCCCGGATCGTCGCGTCTGCCAACGGCTGGTGGTCGCGTTCGGCCGTGTTCGCGTGGCTTCTGGAGTCGGTGGCTCGCGGCCCGGCACTGGTCGGCATCGACTGCGCCTTTTCGCTGCCCTTCGCGGTCGCCCGGCGCTATTTCGCCGATCCGGACGCCGCGACGGTGTTCGATCTGTGGGACCGGGTGGAGGAGGTCGCCGCCGCCGAGCCGGACTTCGCGGGCGGCGCCTTTGCCGAGCATCCCGATTACGGCGCCGATTTCTGGCGCTCTGGATTGCAGCCCGACTGGTACAAGGACCCGCACCGGCTGACCGAGCGGATGTGCCGCGCCGACGGCTATGGCAGCCCGCAGAGCCCCTACAAGCTGATCGGGTCGAAGCAGGTGGGGAAGGGCGCTCTCGCCGGCATGCGGATGCTGCGCGCGCTGAAACAGGCCGCGCCGGATCGCGTGGCGGTCTGGCCCTTCGACGCGACAGGGCCGGGCCGGGCCGTCTTCTGCGAGATCTACCCGCGTCTGTTCCTGAAGCGCGCCGGCTTCGGCCTGCGCAAGATCCGCGATGCGGCGGACGTGGACGCGGCGCTGGGCTTCCTGGACTCGGAACCGGCCCGCTTGCCGGTCTCCGTCACCGACCACGACGCAGACGCGCTCGTCTCCGCGGCTGGGCTTCGCTGGCTGGCCGCCCGCCCCGAGGTCTGGAGCCCGCCCGCCATGGACACCCGCGCCCGCCGCCAGGAAGGCTGGATCTTCGGCGTGGGGGATCGCCGGGCATAGCACCCCTCGCCCAGCCCCGCTGGGAGAGGGAGGGGCCCGCCGCAGGCGGGAGGGTGAGGGCAAGGTTTTAACGAGATTCCTGATGAAGCGTAGGATGGATTTTTGGGTAAACCTTGCCCTCACCCTCCCACGCCTTCGGCGCGGGTCCCTCCCTCTCCCGCCGGAGGCGGGCGAGGGGTTGTTAGGTCAAGCCGGCTTCGCCGAGCAGGCGGTAGAACTCGCGCAGCGCGCCCTGCTGGGCGCGGTGGTCGGGCAGGTCCTCGACGTATTTGTGTTCGAAGTTCGGCTGGCGCAGGTGCGAGACGACCCGCTGGCGGACCATGTCCAGCGCCCGGCGGCTGCGCAGAGTTCCCGGCGCGCAGAGCTGGATCAGGCGGTTGGCCCGGTGGCGCAGCGCGTCCTCCGGGTTGTCGAGCTGCTCCACCACCCGGCAGTTGACGATGTAGGCGACCAGCAGGTTGTCCACATTTTCCGCCACCTGTCCGCGCAACGGCTCCTCCAGGGCCGACTCCAGAACCTGGCCGTAGAGCGCCGTCAGGGCGTCCAGGATCTCTTTGGGCGGCTGGTCGCGGTCCACGAACCACACGAAGCTGGCCGGGCCGCCGGTCAATTTTTCCAGCGCCGCCCCGATGTCGTCGGCGTGCTGCCGTCCCAGGTCCGAATCGGCCAGCGCGATGAGGAAGCGCACCTGATCCTTGCCGTCGGGAATGCGGGCCAGGATCTCGGTGATCGCCTGCCGTCGGCCGGTGGCGCCGCCCGCCTCCAGAAAGCGGAGGTAGCGCAGCACCAGCGACTCCGCCATCGGCCCGCCGCCGGTCAGCCCGTCCGGGGCGAGGGTGCGCCGAAGCACCGTCAGGAAGGCGTCCTTCTCCTTCGTCGAATCGTGGCGGTAGAGCGGGTGGGTGCCCCTGAGTTCCCGGCGCACGAGGTCGAGGATCACCAGCCGCGTCTCGTCCAGATCGTGGAAGGCCAGAAGCTCGTTCAGTTGCACGGCGCGGTCGTCCTCCGCCCGGCCGCCCGGCGACAAGCGGCCGCGCGACAGGTCGATCAGGTTGCACAGCGCCTCGACCAAGCTGCCCTGGTCGCCCAAAAGCTGTTGCGCCACGGAGGGCGCGCCCATCACGTCGGCGATGGCGCCGTCCAGCAGGGTCAGCGGCTCGTCCGCCAAGCCGCCGTCCTCGCGCACCAGCTCGCCCAGGAACTCCAGCTTGGCGAGCCAGTTGCGCATCTGCACGGTTTCCCGCGACAGCACGACGCGGGCGAGGAAGTCGCGCTCCTCCGGCGGCAGCTTGGCGTTCAGCGCGTCGAACATCGGGCGGAAGCCGGTTCGGGTGATCGCCGGCAGGTCCTTGCGCGCCGCGGCGGCGCGCGCCCGTTCCGCGACGGTGTGGAGCAGGCTGTTCAGCTCCTCCCGCCGGGCGCGTCCATCGGTCCGGGCCTTTTCCGCCTGCAAGGCCGCCACCCGGCCGACCGCTAGTTGGGCGAGGTTGTCCTTGGCGAGCAGCCGCTTCAGTTCCGCGTGGTGGTGCAGCACCTCGGTCGGCGTCACGACGACGCGCTCGACATAATTGCGCAGGATGCGGTTGAAAATCATGCGGCTCTGCAGGCCGTAGCACTGGTCCGGCGTGACGCAGACAGCCGGCGCCTCGTCGATGGGAGCGATGGTGATCCGGGTGGAGATGGGGCGGAATTCCGCGTGGACTTCCGTCTCGACATGGCGGCCGTCGGGGCGCCGCCGGTCGCGCACCACGCGGATCCCCTCGACCCGGCCGCCGGACAGGATGCGCCTGCCGTAGGCCAGCGCCTCCGCCTCCGCGTCGAAGCGGCTGTCCAGGACCCAGTGGTCCAGCTTGTAGATTTGCACTTCGAAACTGTTGGCCGCGCGCGCCATGGCCCCTTGCCCCGACCTTGCGAGCCTCGTCGCGTGCACAAATCCGACATTTTGCAACCAAAATCAACGCTGTTTTCCAATGATTGCCGGCCCCGATAATCGGGCGGCTGTGGTTTGCGCAGGGGAGACGGGCACCCCCTGCGGGGCTTTTCCGTTTGCATGGGACTGGGGTGTGGGGTATTGACCCGCTCCGTATGTCCGACGCTCGCGCCGATGGCCGCGAGGTCGTGCGCCTGCCCATTTTCGACGAGACGACGCTGGCCATGCCCGCAGACACCATCAGCTCCGCCCTGTTGCCCGCCGGCCTGCACGACGTGCTGCCGCCCGAGGCGGCGCACGAAGCGGCGGCGGTGGAACGCCTGCTGGCGGAGTTCACCGCGCACGGCTACCAGCGCGTGAAGCCGCCGCTGGTGGAGTTCGAGGAGAACCTGCTGTCCGGCTCCGGTGCGGCTATGGCGAAGCAGACCTTCCGCCTGATGGACCCGCTGTCGCAGCGCATGATGGCGGTGCGCGCCGACATCACGCCGCAGATCGCCCGCATCGCCACGACACGGCTGAAGAACGAGGCCCGCCCGCTGCGGCTTTGCTATTCGGGGCAGGTGCTGCGCGTGAAAGGCTCGCAGCTTCGCCCCGAACGGCAGTTCACCCAGGTCGGCGTGGAGCTGATCGGCCCGCTGGAGGCCGAGGCGGACGCCGAGGTGATCCTGCTCGCCGCGCACGCGCTGGAGGGGGTGGGGGTCCGGCACCTGTCCGTCGATCTCTGCGTGCCTACCATGGTGCCGCTGGTGTGCCGCGGCCTCGGCCTTGCCGAGGGGGAGACGGCCCGCCTGCGTGCCGCGCTCGACCGCAAGGACGCCGCCGCCGTGGCGGCGGTCGGCGGTCCGGCGGCGGCGCTGCTGCAAACGCTGATGGGCGCTTCCGGCCCGGCCGAGCGCGCCATGCAGGTGCTGGCCGGCCTGTCGCTTCCGGAAGACGCCGAGAAGGACCGCCGCCGCCTGACGGAGGCGCTGCGCCTGCTGCGCGCCGCGCGGCCGGACCTGACGATCACCGTCGATCTGGTCGAGCATCGCGGCTTCGAATACCAGACGGGGCTGAGCTTCACCCTGTTCGCGCGCGACGTGCGCGGCGAACTGGGGGCGGGCGGGCGCTACCGCGCCGGCCGTCCGGAGGAGGCGGAAGAGGGCGAGCCGGCGACCGGCTTCACTCTCTACATGGACACGCTGCTGCGCGCCGTTCCGGCACCGGCGGCGGCCAAGCGCGTTTATGTGCCGCATGGCACTTCCTGGGCCGTGGCGGGCAAGCTGCGCGCCGAGGGCTGGGTGACCGTGGCGGGGCTCGCCCCGGCGGCCGACCCGGACGCGGAGGCCCGGCGCCTGAACTGCGGCCACCGTCTGGCCGACGGTGCCGTGAAGGCCCTGGAGTAGGCTGAACGGACTTTTCCTGCCTCCTCCGAGCGCGGAGGGGGCGATGCACGGATTTCTTTTTCTGCGGAGACACACATGGCCAACGTGGCGGTGGTCGGCGCCCAGTGGGGCGACGAGGGCAAGGGCAAGATCGTCGACTGGCTGTCCAGCCGGGCCGACGTGGTGGTGCGCTTCCAGGGCGGTCACAACGCCGGCCACACGCTGGTGATCAACGGCGTGACGTACAAGCTGAGCCTGCTGCCTTCGGGCGTGGTTCGGCCGGGCAAGCTGTCGGTCATCGGCAACGGCGTCGTCTTCGACCCGTGGGCCTTCATCCGCGAGGTGACGGCGATCAAGAGCCAGGGCGTGGACGTGTCGCCGGCCACCCTGAAGGTCGCCGAGAACGTGCCGCTGATCCTGCCCGTGCACGGCGCCATCGACCGCGCCCGTGAAGAGGCGCGCGGCGCCGGCAAGATCGGCACCACCGGCCGCGGCATCGGCCCGGCCTATGAAGACAAGGTGGCCCGCCGCGCCATCCGCCTGTGCGACCTGTCCGACGAGGCCGTGCTGAAGGAGAAGGTGGACGCGCTGCTCGCCCACCACAACCTGCTGCTCCGCGGCCTGGGTGCGGAGGAGATGAAGCCGGCCGACCTGCTCGACCCGCTGCGCGAGATCACCCCGCAGGTGCTGCCCTACGCCGCCGTCGTCTGGAAGACGCTGGACGAGCTGCGCCGCGCCGGCAAGCGCATCCTGTTCGAGGGCGCGCAGGGCTCCATGCTCGACATCGACCACGGCACCTACCCGTACGTCACCTCCTCCAACACGGTGGCGGGCAACGCGGCGGCCGGCAGCGGCATGGGGCCGCGCGCGGTCGGCTACGTGCTGGGCATCTGCAAGGCCTACACGACGCGCGTCGGCTCC
Organism: Azospirillum mesophilum; assembly: GCF_053470405.2. Taxonomy (NCBI): domain Bacteria; kingdom Pseudomonadati; phylum Pseudomonadota; class Alphaproteobacteria; order Rhodospirillales; family Azospirillaceae; genus Azospirillum; species Azospirillum mesophilum. The sequence goes on along the minus strand of NZ_JBPXMQ020000015.1, from coordinate 17,082 downwards.
GGCCCGTTCCCGACCGAGCTGTTCGACGACATCGGCGAGCTGATCGGCCAGCGCGGCAAGGAGTTCGGCGTGGTCACCGGGCGCAAGCGCCGCTGCGGCTGGTTCGACGCCGTGATGGTCCGCCAGGCCGTGAAGACCGGCGGCATCGACGGCATCGCCATGACCAAGCTGGACGTGCTGGATGGCTTCGACGAGATCAAGGTCTGCGTCGGCTACCGGCTGGACGGGCAGGAGCTGGACTATTTCCCGGCCAACGCCGGCGCCCAGGCCCGCGTGGAGCCGATCTACGAGACCTTCGAGGGCTGGAAGGACAGCACCCAGGGCGCCCGCTCCTGGGCGGAGTTGCCGGCCCAGGCCGTGAAGTACGTCCGCCATGTGGAAGAGCTGATCCAGGCCCCGGTGGCGCTGCTCTCCACCAGCCCCGAGCGCGACGACACCATCCTGATGAACGACCCGTTCCAGGATTGACGGAAGCCCTTGCAGCCCCTCTTCCGCTTCCGGCGGGAGAGGGGCTCATGGTTCCTTTTCCACTCGTTAAGGGTTTGTTTGCCCTTTGTGCGCCACCTAGGACGTGCACACGCACGCAGTCCCGGGGAACCGCCAGCCAATGCCATCCGATGCCATGAGCGCCGCCGCCGCGGATCGGATGATGGCGAACGCCGAACCGGTCAAGCTGGGCGAACGGTACGAGATTCTGCCCAACGCGCCGATCCCGCTGCTGAACGGGGTCGGGGGCAACGCCTTCACGGCGCGCTCGCTGCGCGACAAGCGGACCGAGCCCTACGCGATCATCTGCCACGGCGCGACCCTGCCGCGCACCGACATCGCCTCCACCGTCGCCAGCCTGGACAATCAGGTGCACATGCGCCTGCTCGACTGGGGCGTGGTGGACTGGCCCGCCGACCACGGGCGGCGCTATTGCCTGATCTTCGAACGGCCGGGCGGCCGCCGGCTGATGAGCGGCCTCAACGAGCCCTCCGAGCCGATTCCCGAAGACCACCTGACCCGCCAGATCGTCCATCCGCTGGTGTCGGCGCTGAAGGAGCTGTCGAGCCGCGGCGTGGTGCACGGCGCCATCCGGCCGAACAACCTGTTCCAGCGCGACCTCGCGACCGGCAGCCTGATGCTGGGCGAATGCGTGTCCACGCCGCCCGGATACGGCCAGCCGGTGCTGCTGGAAACGGTGGAGCGCGCCATGGCCTCGCCCGCCGGGCGCGGCAACGGCACGATGGCCGACGACCTCTATTCGCTGGGCGTGACGCTGCTGCTCCTGCTGCTGGGCCGCAACCCGGTGGCCGGGCTGGACGACGAAGCGATCGTCCAGGCGAAGATCGAGCGCGGATCCTACCCGGCGCTGGTCGGCCAGATGCGCCTGCCGCTGGCCATCAACGAGGTGATTCGCGGCCTGCTGGTGGACGATCCCAAGCAGCGCTGGACCCTCCAGGACCTCGACCTCTGGGTGGCGGGGCGCCGCCTCAGCCCGAAGCAGCCGCAGGTGCCGCGCCGCGCCGCCCGGCCGCTGGAGTTCCAGGGGCAGGAATACTGGCACTGCCGCACGCTGGCCCGCGCCTTTTCCAAGCATGTGGCCGCCGCCGCCACGGTGATCGAGGGCGGCGAGCTGGACAAGTGGCTGCGCCGCTCCATGGGCGACGACGCGCGGGCGGAGGCGGTCGGCAACGCCATTCAGACCGCCTCGACCGGCAAGGCCGGCAGCATGTCGGAACGGCTGGTGGCGCGCGTCTGCATGGCGCTCGACCCCACGGCGCCTCTCCGCTACCGCGGCAAGGCGATGATGCCGGACGGCATCGGCACCATGCTCGCCGACGCCTTCCTGCGCGGCGAATCGCCCCAGCCGGTGGCGGAGGTGCTGGCCAACCAGCTTCCCATGTTCTGGGTCAACGTGCAGTCGGACTTCAAGCCGGAGTTCGTGCCGATGGTGCAGAACTTCGACCAGATCCGCGCCTTCCTGGACCGCACGCCGCATGGGCTGGGCGTGGAGCGGGTGCTGTACGAGATGAACCCGACCATGCCCTGCATCAGCCCGCTGGTCGCCAAGCAGATCCCCACCAGCCCGGCGGAGCTGCTGCGCGCGCTGGACTGGGTGGGGGCCGGCGGGGAGCGCCACAAGGAACCCATCGACCGCCACATCGCCGCCTTCCTGGCCGTGCGCCACAAGCGGACGGAGGAGGTGCTGTACGGCCAACTCGGCTCCAGCGTCGAAACGCTGCGGCGGACCATCGCCATGCTGACCATCCTGGCGGACGTGCAGGCCCGCACCGGCACGGACGGGCTGTCGCATCTGGCGGCCTGGGTGGTGGCTCTGCTGGAGCCGGCCTTCCGCCGCTTCCACAGCCGCCCGCAGCAGGAAGCCGTGCGCAAGCAGGCCGACTCCGCCGCTCACAACGGCCGGCTGGGCGAGCTGCTGAAAATCGTGGACGACCCGGAATCGCTGCGCCACGACAAGCTGGAGTTCGAGGCAGCCCAGATCGCCTACCGGGAAGCCGACACGGAAATCAACAAGCTGCGCCAGATGATCGGCGACCGTCAGGTCATCATCGAATCGACCGGGCGCCAGGTGGCCGCCATCGTGTCGAGCCTGCTGTCGACCCTGCTGGTCGCCGGCATCATCCTGTTCTTCGCCTTTTGACGGCTGGAGGGGACGCGCATGGCCCGCGGCGGGAAGAAGAAACGCAAAGGCAGCATGCTGACGCTGATCCTGCTGATCATTCCGGCGGGACTGGTGGTGTTGCCGACCTCCATCCTGTTCGGCGTCGGCATGATCCCGACCATCGTCGCCTACATCACCGACCGCGATCCGGAGAAGTCCGCGCCGATCACCGTCGGCGGTCTGAACTTCTGCGGCTGCATGCCCTTCGCCATCGACCTGTGGAAGCACAACCACACGATCATGGCGGCGGGGAAGATCTTCACCGATCCCGTGGCGTGGCTGATCATGTACGGGGCGGCGGCCATCGGCTGGGCGCTCTATTACGGCATCCCGCCGACGGTGGCGAATTTCGAGGTGATGCGCGCGGAGAAGCGCGTGGACGCGCTGAAGCAGACGAAGGTCGCCCTGGTCCAGGAATGGGGACCGGACGTGGCCGGCGAAACCTTCGACGAATCCGGCGGCCCCCTGCCGGGCGAGGAGCCGTTTGGGGCGTAACCGACAGAACCCCCCTCTCCCGCCCCCGGCGGGAGAGGGGTTTGAACGGCCTCACCCCGCCAGCTTCTGCTCCAGGGCGGCGTTCTTGATGGCCTTCTGGAGCTTTTCGAAGGCGCGGACCTCGATCTGGCGGACGCGCTCGCGGCTGATGCCGTATTTCTGCGAGAGGTCTTCCAGCGTGGTCGGGTTGTCGCGCAGGCGGCGCTCCATCAGGATGTGGCGCTCGCGCTCGTTCAGGCTTTCCATGGCATGGGCCAGAAGCTTGCGGCGCTTGCCAAGCTCCTCGCTCTCGGCGAGCGAGATTTCCTGGTTGGCCGTCTCGTCCACCAGCCAGTCCTGCCACTCGCCCTCGCTGTCGGCGCGCAGCGGCGCGTTCAGCGAATGGTCGGGGGCGCTCAGGCGGCGGTTCATGTTGACGACGTCCTGCTCCGGCACCTCAAGGGTCGTGGCGATCTGGCGCACCTGCTCGGGCGACATGTCGCCTTCCTCGATGGCCTGCATCTGGCCCTTCAGGCGGCGCAGGTTGAAGAACAGCTTCTTCTGCGCGGCCGTGGTGCCCATCTTCACGAGCGACCAGCTGTGCAGGATGTATTCCTGGATGGCGGCGCGAATCCACCACATGGCGTAGGTCGCCAGCCGGAAGCCGCGGTCGGGGTCGAAGCGCTTGACCGCCTGCATCATGCCGACATTGCCTTCGGAGATCAGTTCCGACAGGGGCAGGCCGTAGCCGCGGTAGCCCATGGCGATCTTCGCCACGAGCCGCAGGTGGCTGGTGACCAGCTTGTGCGCGGCCTCCGAATCCTCGATCTCCTGCCAGCGCTTGGCCAGCATGTACTCCTCCTCTGCCGCCAGCATCGGAAACTTGCGGATTTCCTGGAGGTAGCGCGAGAGGTTGCTTTCGGAACTGATGACCGGAACGCTGGATAGTGTCGCCATGCTTCGCCCTCTCCGACGGTCGTTGTTCGTGCCTTCTGCCGGGCACCCGACCGTTCAACTGTGCTGTGCCGCTCCGCCCGAAGCCCCGAACCGAAGCTGGAGCGTGGGCGGCCGATAACGCGAGAATAACCGACTTCCGTAGATGGGTATAGTCTTTTTAAAGCGATTCTAAGGTAGCGATCAGACGCTCCATATCCGGGGGCAGGCCGGCCTGGAAGCGCACGGGCTCGCCGCGCGTCGGGTGGACGAAGGTCAGCGCCGTGGCGTGCAGCGCCTGCCGTGGAAAGCCAACAAACAGGCCGCGATGCGGTTCCGGAATGGCCGAGGCGTGCTTGCCGCCGGGCCGCCCGGCCCGTCCCTTGCCGTAAAGGGGATCCCCCACGACGGGATGGCCGATATGCGCCATGTGCACGCGGATCTGGTGGGTGCGCCCGGTTTCCAGCACGCATTCGACCAGCGCCAGGGCGGTGCCGAAGGCCTTCACCACGCGGTAGCGGGTGGCGGCGTGCTTCCCGCCGTTGCTCACCACGGCCATCTTCTTGCGGTCGGCGGTGCTGCGGCCGATGTTGCCCTCGATTCGGCCCTCTTTGGGCGAGGGGACGCCCCAGACGAGCGCCAGATAGGTCCGGCTGAGCGACCGGCCGGAGAACTGCTCCGTCAGCGCGTGGTGCGCGCGGTCGTTCTTGGCGACCACCATCAGGCCGCTGGTGTCCTTGTCGAGTCGGTGCACGATGCCCGGCCGCTTCACGCCGCCGATGCCCGACAGGCTGTCGCCGCAATGGGCGAGCAGCGCGTTCACCAGCGTGTTGTCCGGGTTGCCGGCGGCGGGGTGGACCACCAGACCGGCGGGCTTGTCGATCACCAGAACGTCCTCGTCCTCGTAGACCACGTCCAGGGGGATGTCCTGGGCTTCGGGTTGCGCAGGTTCAGCTTCGGGGATGAAAACGTCGAAAGTTTGGCCGGGTTTGACCCGCAGGGAGGGGTCCGTTATCGTCCGCCCGCCCTCGCGCACGCATCCCTGCTCCAGAAGCGCCTGGACGCGCGAGCGCGACAGGCCGGGCAGCCCCGCCGCCAGAACCTTGTCGAGCCGGTCCCCGGCGCAGTCGGCCGGGACCTCGTAGGCGAGCGGACCATCCGCGCCCGCGTCGTTGTTGCCCGTGTCGTTGTTGCTGATCTCGGTGCGCTCGGGCATCGTTCGGCCAAACTCCTTAACATCCGCGCGAGAGTGGACCCCAAACCGTGAAGTTCCTCAAGGCACTCATCGTCATCATGGGCGTGTTGATCATCGTTGGCTTCGCCGTGATCGGCGCGGAACTCTACAAGCGCATGAACGACCCCGAACGCCGCGCCGCCGCCGACGCCGAACGCGTCGTCCCCGCGGCGAAGGCGGAGGAGGTCGGGCTCGACCTGCCGGCGGGTGCGCGCATGAGCGACCCGGTGCCGGTCGGCAACCGCGTCCTGTTCCGCGTCACCGTGCCGGACGGCGCTGACCGCCTCTACGTCATGGACCCGCGCAACGGCGCCATCACCACCACCGTCACCACCGGAAAGGCAGCGTCCGCGCGATGAGCTACGACTTCCGCAGCGACAACGTGGCCGGCGCCGCGCCGGAGATCATCAACGCCTTGGCCGCCGCCTCCATCGGCTCCGCCAACCCCTACGGCGACGACGCGCTGACCGCCAGCGTCACGCAGCGCCTGTCGGCGACCTTCGAGACGGAGGTCGCGGTCTTCCCGGTCGCCACCGGCACGGCCGCCAACGCGCTGGCCCTGTCGGCGCTGGTGCCGTCCTACGGGGCGGTCTACTGCCACGAGGACAGCCACATCAACACCGACGAGTGCGGCGCGCCGGAAAACTTCACGGACGGTGCCAAGCTCGTGGGGCTGGCGGGGGAGGGCGGCAAGCTGTCGCCCGATGCCCTGTCGGCGGCGCTGGGCCGGGCCGGCATCGGCGTGGTGCACCGGGTCCAGCCCGCGGCGCTCAGCCTGACCCAGGCGACCGAGGCCGGCACGGTCTACCGTCCGGAGGAGGTCGCGGCCCTGGTCGACGTGGCGCACGACCACGGCATGGCGGTGCATATGGACGGCGCCCGCTTCGCCAACGCCATCGCCCGGCTGGGCTGCGCGCCGGCGGACGTAACCTGGAAGGTCGGCGTGGACGTGCTGGCGCTGGGCGGCACCAAGGGCGGCTGCCTTGCGGCGGAGGCGGTGGTCTTCTTCAACCCCGCGCTGGCCGAGGATTTCGGCTTCCTGCGCAAGCGCGGCGCGCACCTCGTCTCCAAGATGCGCTTCCTGTCGGCGCAGCTCGACGCGTGGCTGGCGGACGACCTGTGGCTGCGGCTGGCCCGCCACGCCAACACGATGGCTGATCGTCTGGCGCAGGGCCTTGCCGCCCTGCCAGGGGCGGAACTGGCCCACCCTGTGGAGGCCAACGAGATCTTCGTGCGCCTGCCCGCCGCCGTGGCGGACGGGCTGGAAGCGGCGGGCTTCCGCTTCTACCGCTGGGACGGCACGCTGCTGCGTCTGGTCACCGCCTTCGACACGCCGCAGGCCGCCGTGGACGGCTTTCTGGAAATCGCAAAAAAGCTGTCAGAAAAAGCTTGATCGCGAACGGCTGGTTCGCTACAAACCCGCCCACGCCGACGACGCGCTGTCGTCAGACGACGAATGAACTGTCCCCTTCGTCTAGAGGCCTAGGACATCGCCCTCTCACGGCGGTAACAGGGGTTCGAATCCCCTAGGGGACGCCATTCGCAAGGATGGCTGATACAGACAGCGCGGCGCCCGATGAAGGTCCCCTTCGTCTAGAGGCCTAGGACATCGCCCTCTCACGGCGGTAACAGGGGTTCGAATCCCCTAGGGGACGCCATCCTCCGGCACAACGAGCAACGGCCCGCCAACTTGGCGGGCCGTCGTCGTTTGGGGCTGTTTTCTCTTATCGTTTCGCCGTCGCGCGCGACCGGGGTGAACTGCTCAACTCGGCGACTTCCTCCTGCTTCGCGGTGACGAGGCCGGCGGAGCGGACGACGTTCGGGTCGTGGGGGTGGTGGCGGCGCGGGTAGACGCTCTGCACCTTTTCCACATAGTCCTGCGTCTCGCGGTAGGGCGGGATGCCCTTGTATTGCAGGACGGCACCTTCGCCCGCGTTGTAGCCGGCCAGGGCCAGCGGAACGTTCCCGTCGAAGTAGGCCAGAAGCCAGCGCAGGTACTTCATGCCGCCGCGCAGGTTCTGTTCCGGGTCGAAGGGCTTGGTCACGCCGAACCGTTCCGCCGTCTCGGGGATCAGCTGCATCAGCCCCATGGCGTTCTTGTCCGACACCACATCCACGCGGTAGCCCGATTCCACCGCGATGACCGCCAGCACCAGATCGGGGTCGAGCCCGTAGGTGGGGGCCATCTTGGTGACCATGCTGCGGATTTCCTTGGGCGGCATGCGGATCACGCCCCAGCGGATGCTCGGCGGTTCGCAGCGGTCGGGGGCCTTGCCCTTGCCGGCGGACGCCTTCACGGCCTCCTGCGAGTCCTCATGGCCGAGCGCCGCAGCCCGCCGCAGCCAGGCGCGGCCAAGCTCCTCGTCGCGCGTCACGGTGCCCTTGCCGGCCATGTGCATGCGCCCGGCGCGGTAGGCTGCCTCGGCGTAATCCTGCCGCGCCGCGCGGCAGTAGAGCGACAGGGCCAGACGCTCGTCGCGGTTCACGCCTTTGCCGACCTCGTAGCGCAGACCCAACTCATACTGGGCGCGGGCGCTGCCCTTGGTCGCCAGGGCCTCCAGCGCGCGGATCGTGCCTCCATCCGCGCCGGCCAACGCCGCCGTGGGGGCGCCGGCCAGCAGCGCCGCGACCACAAGCCCACACCATCGGGCGCGCTCTTCCCCATTTGGGGAAAGCCTTCGGTCTTTGGGTGTATGCGGGATGCGTGCGCCGCTACTGCCAAGGTCGGAATGTTCGGCGAAGGTGCAAACGGGTAATGTCTTTTGCAGGCGGGAACGCAGCGCCGAAAGAAACAAAAACACTGCTACGGGACGGAAACGCCTACGAAAGGATAATGAAGAACCGCTGTCGGCGGCCTCAGGGAGGGGTGAATACCACGGTTCATCGCGGGCGATACGCCTTGCACTCCCGCAAAAAGCATTGGAGACCGGCTGGCCGACGCCAGTCGGTCTTTTTCTTTTTGGAAAAGTCATGCTACCTCCCGAATGTGCGGGATGAATACGCTTCTCGCCAGTAAAAGTTCCGGTCCCGTTTGGGCAATGCGTGGCATGTAAGAGGTAATCTCGCCAAATTGTGTGAGTGCCTAGCCTTTTTCCCAACTGGCAGCCCGTCCGTTCGGTCATTACGTACTCAAGGGCCAGCGATTGTCTTTGGGAAATCCGGTGATTCTCCGGGCGCAAACGGCGCAGAACGGGGGCCGGCCTGATGCTTCCAGCGTTTCTGGTGCGCTTGAGGCTTTCGGTACTTAGGGAGGCAGCGTTCCACCGATGGCGAACCACGTCGCGAGTTCCTTGCGCCATCCGGCGTGCGACCCCGCGCCGCTCGATCCCGTTGCGCTCGACCCCGTCGATGACGGTTCGCGCGTGGACGACGGCGAGCTGGACGCCGAGGCCGAGGCCGAAGATGGCGCGGAGGTCGACGCGGAGGTTTCCGGCGCTCCACCGGTGCCGCCCGATCCTGCGGTCATCGCCCAGATCGAGGCGGAAATTCCCCGCTTGCGCCGCTTCGCCCGCGCCATGGTGCGCGATGCGACGCTGGCCGACGACCTCGTCCAGGAATGCCTGGAACGCGCCCTGTCCCGCCTGCATCTGTGGCGGCCGGGAAGCAACCTGCGCGCCTGGCTCTTCACGATTCTGCGCAACCTGCACATCAACGGCATCCGCCGGCGTCAGACCGTGGTCGACATCGACGGGGAAGCGCAGGCCAGCATCGGGGCCGCGCATGGCGGCCAGTTCGTGCGGCTGGAACTGCGCGACCTGAAACGCGCCCTGGGCATGCTGCCGACGGAGCAGCGCGAGGTGGTGCTGCTGATCGGGCTGGAGGGAATCTCCTACGGCGAGGCGGCGGACATCCTCGGCATTTCCATCGGCACGGTGAAGTCCCGCCTGTCGCGCGGGCGGAGGGCGCTCCGCCAGCTGATGGAAGGCCGCACCCCGGGCTCGGACGACGAGGACTGAGCCCCTTTTCCCCTTTCTTTTTTGCCGGGCGCACACAAGAAGCCGGCAACGCTCGGGGGGGGAGCGTTGCCGGCAGGTGCGAGGCTAACATCGAGAGGCTTGGGGTACTCGCGCGTCCGGCCCGTAGAGAAAAGGCGGGCCGGACGCGGGCGCCATGCGGGGGAAAATCACCCGGCCTTCCCGTGAAGGCCGGGTGCTGGGTCTAGCGGCGCCGCACCAGGCCCAGAATCAAGCTCGCGGCAAACAAGACCAGGAACAGGAAGAACAGGATTTGCGCAATGCCGGATGAGGCCGACGCAATCCCGCCGAAACCGAGAGCGCCGGCGACCAGCGCGATGACGAAGAAAACCAGTGCCCAATAGAGCATCCTACCCTCCCTCGCTCGGCCCGAAGCGCATGACAGCTCGTCCGACGCGCAGTCTGAAGAACGGCCACTCTGTGAAGAGCGATTTGTACTGTCCAGAACACTGTCTGGAGCGGAAGGTTCCCGGACGGTGCGTCCGTAAAGGACTTTTCTTGGGTAGCCCTTGTTCCAAACGGATAGCGCCCTCTCCGGCACCGCAGACTTGACCGCAACAAGACGGGGCCGGGCGCTGTTGTCGGGGCGAGAGCCCGCATCGGGAAGGTGCGGGTGCGGAGCGCTGCGCCGGATGCCCCCGGCGACGGCGCTCGATCCGTGAGGAGAGGAAAACGATGAACGCGAAGCTTTCCCTGGCCGTGCTGGCCGCCACCCTGGCGGCCGCGCCTGCGGCGATGGCCCAGACCTACGGCAACACCTACCAGAACAACACCTACCAGAACGACGCCTCCCGCTCCGGCTACGAGCGGTCGAGCCCGTCGGGTCTGCCGACCACCAGCCCGGCGGTCCGCAGCCTGCCGGCGGAGCAGCCCGATCCGTGGGACAACAACCGCTCCGGCGCTTCGCAGACCTGGAACAGCCCGGGGTCGCGCGCCGGCACCAGCGGCAGCAGCATGGGAAGCACCATGGGCAGCAGCGGGGCCTACGGCTCGACCGGCTCGGCCGGCACCTACGGTTCGACCGGGAGCTATGGCTCCACGGGGACCATGGGTTCCACGGGCACCATGGGCTCCACGGGCGGCATGGGCTCGACCGACAACCGCCAAGTCCTGATGAACGTCGATCCGAACGTGGCGCAGCGCGCCGGGCGTGGCCAGAACCGCACCGAACTGATGCAGACCTCCCTGCTGAACTACTTCAGCGCGGCGGGCTTCACGTCCGTGCGCGACTTCCGCAAGCAGGGCCAGAACTATGTGGCCGAGGCCCAGGACCAGAACGGCCGCTGGACCACGGTGGAGCTTGACCCGCGCACCGGCACCATCGCCTCCGTTCGCTGAGGCGGGGACGGTCAGTCCATCAGGTGTGACCATGTGCCGGCGAGGCGGCCGAAGCCCGCCGGCACCGTGGTCTCGTACAGGGGCAACGGCTGGCGCAGCCGTTGCCCCGCGTCGCGGCCCAGCGTGCCCACCGTCACGTCGGTGGTTCCCCCGACCGGGATCGAGCCCGACGGCCCGAAGGGCACCACCAGCGACAGTCCTTGTTCCAGCCGCCCGCCGAAGCGGCTCTGCCCGCCGTCCGGCCCTTCGGTCCAGGTCAGGTGGGCGGACAGGCGGACGCCGCCGTCGAAGGCGCGCATCAGTTCCAGCGTCCCGCCCCAATCCCCGCCGAGATACCGCCCCACGCGCAGCGCCGTCGTGGTCGCCGCACCGGGCGCCTCCCAATAGAGGCTCGCGTGGCCGGTCGTCCGTCCGCTGTCGGGGGCGAGGCGGAGCGGATCGCCGGGCGGGCGCTTCCACACCCGGTTCAGGTCCAGCCCGGCGGCCCAGCGCGCCTCCAGCGGGTGATAGAGCGCTTCGCCGCCGATGCCGCCGAACATTTCTTCGAATTGGCCGATGGACAGCCGCGTGGCCCAGCCCGGCGCGGGGTTGGCGAGCCACGCGGCGTAGAGATGCTCCAGTTCAAGACGCTGGGCCGCGTAGAGCGGCAGGTCGCTGCGCACGGGCTGCTCCGCCGGGACCGCGTTGGTGTCCAGCAGGCTGAGGTTGCCCGACAGGTTGGCGCGCAGCCCCGTGCCGAGGACGAGGCCGCGGGCCGGCTCCGTCATCAGCACCGCGTCGGTGAAGGTGCGCTGGACGAAGGGGGCGCCCTGCTCGAACAGGCTGATCTCGGCGGTGGGGTGCAGCGTGAGGCTCCACCGCATGGGCCAGTCGGGCGCGGGGCCGGCGGTGGGAGCGACCTGGGCGGTGTGCCAGATCTCTTCCGCGCTGCCGCGCTTGTTGGCGGCGCGCTCAACGTCGCGGCGGAGCAGGGTGACGGCCGCGCCCTCCAGCCCGGCGTTGCCGGTGGCGATGGTCAGTTGCTCCACCTCCGCCGGAACCGCATCGGCCAGCAGGCGGGCGGCGCGCCCGGCCTCCTGCGCCAGCGGCATGGTGCCGGTGCCCGCCGGGTCGAGCCACAGGGCGGCGCGGTCGCCGGCCACCAGCGCGGAGCGGGCCGGCAGGCCGTGGGCGCGGGCCAGGGTGGCGACGTCCTCGGCGGGGAGGGCGCTTTCGCGGGGCGGGCGCGGGCCGACGGCGGGCGGCGGCGTGGTGGCCGTCTCTTCGCTCTTCTCGCCAGGGTCGAAGCGGGCGGTCAGGCGCAGCATGGCGCGCTTGCCTTGCTCGACGCCGGCGCCGAGTTCCACCCAGGGCAGGGGGCGGTAGGCCAAGCCGGCGTTGACGGGCAGGCCGGGCTGGAACAGCGGGTCTTCCTGCTGCTGGGCGCGGAAGCTGTCGCCGCTGTACTCCAGCTTGACGCTCAGACCTTCCACGGGGGAGTGCCACTCCACCCCGCCGAACAGCGCCGTGCGGTCGCCGGTGAACCATGCCCGCGGGCCGCGCGCGCCGGGCTGCGTCGGGTCGCGGTCGCGCTGGAACCGCCCGCCAAGGAAGCGCAGCGGGTTCTTGAAATGCCCATAGTCGCCAAGCCCGCCCCAGCCGAGCCCCAGGCTCAGGTCCAGGTTCCACCAGCGGCGGGAGGCGACCAGATACTCCCCGGCAAAGCGGCCCTTGCCGGGCAGGTCGAAGCCGGACCCCGTCACGTCCCGCCCGCCGACCGCCAGCGCCGGCCACCACTCCCCCTCCCGCAGCAGACGGAGCTTCGCGTCCACGCCGGGGTCGCTGATGCCGTACCAGTTCGGGTACAGCGTGTTGCGCAGGGTGACCTCAAGGTTGGGAAGAAGCTGCGCGCCGACGGCGATGTGCCGGTGCAGGTCGCCCAGCAGGGTGAAGGTGCCGGTGACCGTTCCGTCCGGCAGCGCGCGCGCGGTGGGGGTTTGCAGCAGCCCGGCCGTCCCCCAATCCGACAGAGTGGGCGCAAGCCCCTCCGCCCGCGCGGTGACGGTGCTCAACAGCAGGGCTAAGGCGGCGGCCGGTGTCTTCACGCCATGGTGGTGGTGATCGGGACGGGGTTCCGATCCATGGCACTGTCATGCGTATGAATGCAACCGGATTGTCCGCAAAGGCGCACTTAAGCCCTCTCCCATCCCCTCCCTCTCCCGCTGGGGACGGGCGAGGAGTAACCACGCTCCTGCGTTGGGCGGCGTTGGGCCGATTTGCAGCCTCTGCACAACGATGTGTGTGCGTATCAATCGGCGTTGTGCTCTTCGGGCGCAAATCCGCCGTTGATGGTTTGAGCGTAGCGGATGCGTGGAAACGAAGCAAGAACGCGCAATGCTTCCCGCAGGGCCATGGCACTTGGAGACTGATTTCCATTCATAGGATCACCGTCATCCCCGCGAAGGCGGGGATCCAGCCTTTTCAGCCGCTTATGTGCGAAGTTTTCTGGATCCCCGCCTTCGCGGGGATGACGAGTGTCATAGAAGAGGAACGTCTTCTCCATATGCGATGGCCCTGATGCTTCCCGTCAGAACGCACCCTTCTGTTCGCGGCGGCGGTCGAGCGCCACGTCGAACTGGCGCAGCAGCTTGTGCATCATCTCGAAATAGAGCTTGCGCGACGGGTTGTTGCGCATGCAGCGGGCGTCCAGATGCGCGACGCTGGTCAGGGCCGACACGCAATAGCCCAGCAGCCAGTAATGGGTGCGGATCTTGCGCAGATAGTCGCGGAAGGGCTCCGGTTCGCCGGCCATGAAGGCGGTGAAGCTGGCTTCGTAGTCGGCCAGGATCTTCCGGATGTCCATCAGCGTGGTTTCCAACGCCTTGCCCACCTTCTCGACATGCATCAGCAGTTGAGTCTCGTAGGGCTTGTGCATGCGGATGTCGACCGGCAGGCAATCCTTCGACTTCAGCCAGTTCAGGACGATCCGCGCCCGCGGCGCGATGCGGCGGAGCTGGTATTCATAGAAGGTCGTGCCCTTCCAGGCGCTGAAGATGGAATCGGCCTCGCCGCGTTCGATGCCGAAGGCGGAGACGAACAGGCCGGCTTCCTCCAGGTCGGGGTTCCAGATCGCTTCCAGGAAGCGCTCGATGCTCTGGCTGTTGGCGTTGCCGCCTTCGATGGCCTTGCGGACGATGGGCTCGATGCGCATGCGGATCAGCCGGCGGATCTGCTGGTCCTCCGCGTCCTCGATCATCCAGTGACGCGGATCGGCGCTGACCTTCTCGACCTCGAAGCAGGCTTTCAGCAGGAAGGGGTCCAGCGAGGGGACGCTGTCGATCAGGGCGAGCGTCCGCAGGTCGGCCGCCGCGTCCTTGTCGCCGTCGTCCGTCAGGCCGAACTGCTCGTTCAGCAACAGGTCGGCGTTGCGCGACCGCAGGTAGATGGCGATGCCGCCACCTTCGGTGTTGTCCACGCTGTGGGGGATGTAGATGCCGGTTTCGACCGGCCGCACGCCGTATTCGTCCTCATCCTCCGGATCGAGGATCGGGTTGATGTAGTCGTCGGTGCGCTCGTCGAAATTGGGGTATTTGAACAGGATGGCGTTGTTCAGCCCCTGGGCGCGGAACAGGCGCGACTCCGCGGGAATCTTCCGGGTCAGCGCGATCATGTTCATCGACACGCTGGAGCCGCCGAACAGGATCTGCTCCAGGATCGGGGACACCGAATCCGACTGCCGCCGCGCTCGCATCGACACTTCACTCCACACCCTGGCTCGGGCGCGGAAGATAGCGGGCGCGGGAAACAAGCAAAAGTGGCTTTGCAGCCTACGAACGATTAAAAATGGCGGGCGCGCCGACCGAATGTTGCGCGCCCGCCATTTTCGCGATTGCCCGGCCTTGCGGTTACTCGGACTTGGCCGCGCCGCCCAGCGAGTTCAGCAGTTGGCCGACCTCGGCCGCCGCGTCCACCGCCACCATGCCCACGGTGTGGTAGCCGGCGTCCACATGCATCACCTCGCCGGTCACGCCGGCACCCAGGTCGGACAGCAGGAACAGGCCGGCGCCGCCGACCTCGCCGATGGTGACGTTGCGCTTCAGCGGGGCGTTCAGCTCGTTCCACTTCAGGATGTAGCGGAAGTCGCCGATGCCGCTGGCCGCCAGCGTCTTGATCGGGCCGGCGGAGATGGCGTTGACGCGGATGTCCTGCCCGCCCAGATCGACGGCGAGGTAGCGCACGCTGGCCTCCAGCGCCGCCTTGGCCACGCCCATCACGTTGTAGTGCGGCATCACGCGCTCCGCACCATAATAGGACAGGGTGACGAGGCTGCCGCCGTTCTTCATCAGCGGCACGGCGCGCTGCGCCACCGCGGTGAAGGAGTAGCAGGAAATGTCCATCGTGCGGAGGAAGTTGCTCCGCGTCGTGTTGAGGTAGAGACCGTCCAACTCGCTCTTGTCGGAAAAGGCGATCGCATGAACCACGAAGTCCAGCGAGCCCCACTCCTTCTCGATGGCGGCGAAGGTCGCGTCGATGCTGGCCTCGTCCGTCACGTCGCAGGGAACGACGATGGGCGCCTTGACCTGCTCGGCCAGCGGCTTCACGCGCTTCAGCAGGGCGTCGCCCTGGTAGGTGAAGGCCAGCTCGGCGCCGTGCTGCGCCAGCGTGGAGGCAATTCCCCAGGCGATCGAACGGTCGTTCGCCACGCCCATGATCAGGCCGCGCTTGCCGTCCATGAGCGGCTTCGGGTTGGACATCCGTACCTCGTTAATCAAGAGTATGCTTTGAAAAGTTGGCCGCATCCTACACGAAAGCCCGGGCCGGTCAAACCAGGGCGGGAGGTCGCGCATGATCGAACCTGAACGATCCCCCCAGGGAACGCCCCGCAAGGGGCCGCCGGGCCGCCTGCGCGAGGTGGGCGGGTTCATCGCCTACTCCGCGATGCGCTTCTACAACGACAACTGCTTCCAGACGGCGGCGTCGCTGACCTACACGTCGCTGCTGGCGCTGGTGCCGCTGATGACCATCGGCTTCGCCATCTTCTCGGCCTTCCCGGCTTTCAACGCCCTGCAGTCGCGCATCCAGACGCTGCTGTTCAAGAATCTGGTGCCGGAGAACAGCGACGCCATCCTGCAATATCTGGCGGCCTTCATGGCCAACGCCGGCCAGATGCCGGTGTTCGGGATCATCGGGCTGGCCTTCTCGTCGGTGCTGCTGATCTGGACGATCGAGGGGTCGTTCGCCACCGTCTGGCGGGTGCGGGAGCCGCGCTCCTACGTCACGCGCATCCTGTCCTTCTGGGCGGTGGTGTCGCTGAGCCCGCTGTTCGCCGGCGCCAGCCTGTCGCTGTCCAGCACGCTGTGGACGGTGCTGCAGTTCGCCCATTTGGAATCCTACGCCGACCCGCTGGTGGGCATCGGCGCGGTGCTGCCGTTCCTGCTGCAACTGATCGGCTGCACGCTTCTGTACATCATCATCCCGAATCGGGAGGTTTACTGGTTGGACGCCGCCTGCGGCGGGGCGGTCGCCTCGGTCCTGCTGGAGGTGTCGAAGGCGGGATTCGCCTGGTACATGCGGGAGTTTCCAGCCTACCAGACCATCTACGGCGCGCTGGCGACGGTGCCGATCTTCCTGTTCTGGCTGTACATCGCCTGGTCCACGGTGCTGTTCGGCGCGGTCGTCACCGCCTCACTGCCCGAATGGCGGGCCGGCAAGATCACGCGCGGCGGGCCGGAGGGGCTGCTTCCCGCCCAGCGGCTGGGGCTGGCGCTGGCCGTGTTGCACGAGCTGATGGACGCCAGCCGCCTGGGCGTGGGCCTGCGCCGGCGGACTCTGGTCGGCCGGGTGCCGGTCGGGACCGTGCTGATCGACGGCATCCTGGAGCAGCTGCGCGACGCCCACTGGGTCGCCCACACCACCCGCGACGCCTGGGTGGTCACGCGCGACCTCGGCGAATCGACGCTGTTCGACCTGATGAAGGCGCTGGGGATCGGCTTGCGCGGCTCCGTGCGCGGGCTTGGCGGGTTGGAACTGCCCTGGCAGGAGCGCACCGCCCAGCTTCTCGAACAGGCGGAGAAGAGCCAGGAGGACATGCTGGGCGTGCAGATCAAGGACCTGCTGTCCGACACGCCGCTGACGGCCGACGCGCCGAAGGGGGAGGGCGTGCCCGCCGTGCCGTTCCGCGCGGGGAGGCGGTGAGGGGGCATTTCTGAACCCTGCTTGCAACTTTTCCGTCATTCCCGCGAAGGCTCTCAGCGGATTTTCAATCCGCCTGACGCCGTCAGCGCTGGCTTCGCCAGCGCGAGAGGCGGGAATCCAGCATGAGCCGCTTTCAGCGGCGATATGAGTCAAGGACTGACTCATATGACGCCCAGACGGGCGTCTGGATCCCCGCCTTCGCGCATAGGCGCTGACTTTAAGAACGACCACCTTTCCATCGTCATCCCCGCGAAGGCGGGGATCCAGAAGGCTTCGCACATAAGTGA
>NZ_JBPXMQ020000014.1:0-168400 GCF_053470405.2 Azospirillum mesophilum | reverse complement strand
GGGGGGTTGCGTTTTTGCCGGACCTTCCGCCATGCGCAACCCCCCCACCGGCCCTCCGGGCCACCCTCTCCCCAGAGGGGAGAGGGCTAAAAGCGCCAAATGCGATTTCCCTGCGGGCGAGGGGTTCTTGGATTTGGCAATCACCGACTCAGCAGCTTGCGCTCGGGAATCGGCGGGGGCGAGGGGTGCAGGAGGACGCCGGTGTCGGAGAACTCCACGCGGGCGGTCTCGTAGACGGCCAGCGCGAGGTCGAGGGCCACGCGGAACTCCGGCTTGAAGTGCTTCAGTTCCTTGTACCCGCCGCCGAACTGGTTGAAGAGCGCCTTCCAGGTCACCGGCGTCGGGTCGCGCAGCACATGCAGGCGGTAGGCGAGCCACACATACACGTCGATGGCCATGGAACAGCCGCCGATGTGGCGGATCGCCGGCTCCCAGATCGGCACGGGGGAACGCTTCAGGGCCGCGAAGAAGGTCTCCGACAGTTGCACCGTCTCGCGCCACAGCGTGCCCTGCCCGTCGTCGTCGCGCAGCCGGATGCCGCCGTTGACGATGTTCTCCTTGGCGAAGCCCTCCGCCCCGTCCTTGTCCCAGAAGAAGGTCAGGCGGCACAGGTTGATGCGGGTCGCCTGCTCCTGCACCGCCTTGTAGGTGGAGCCGCCGGCCGACACGCCCATGCGGTCCAGCCAGTCGTTCATGGAGCGGCCAAGCTCGATCTCGCGGCTGTTGTCCTGGATCGCGCGGGTCTGCAGGTACAGCAGGATCAGCCGCGCCTTGGCGCCGTAGGGCACACCCACGGGCATCAGGCTGCCGTCGCGTTTGCGCTCCTTCCCCGGCTCCACCAGCAGGGTCACGCGGCCCTGGTCGCGGCGCCATTCAGCGTCGGGCGCCAGTTTCCGGTGCGGCAGGCTGGTCAGGCAGAAGCCGGAATAGGTGATGCCGAGCGCGTTCGACTCATCCTCAAGCACCGCCGCCGCGACGTCGACGACGCTGGCGCGCTTCGGATCGACGAGGTTCCGGGCTTCCTGCCGGCCGTGCGTGATGATGAGTTGGTGTACGTCGCCCATCGGTCCCCGATCCCCCCGCTCCATGATGCCCGCAGTCGATCATGCACCGCCCCGGGAGTCCATTTGGCGATCACCGACCAAGCTAATTGGACCCTAATTGCCGGAGTCTATTTGCTAGGTCGGCGATTGCCTGTGGACGACTCGGGAATCGGTCGGCCATCGCCAAGGAACGGGTCGGCCATCGCCAAAGGTCCCTGTGGGAATCCGGCCGACTCGTGCCCTGGTCGGTGATTGCCAAACGCCCCGGTGGCTCGAATCGCGGCGACTCGGCGCGGCGATGGTCGGCGATTGCCAAACGCTGCCCAAACCCCGCCGGATCGCGGTTTGGCAATCGCCGACTCCCCCGGCCATGGCTCCGGAATGGGCGCCGAATGGTCGGCGATTGCCAAACGGGACGGAGGGGTACCCCGCGACGAAACGGCAGCGGCGCGGTTGGAGCTTTCCGGGGGCGCGCCGGTTGCGTCCCATGTTCCGAACGCAGCCTCCAGTCGGGAGTACGGGCCTTGACCGCCGATCACTTGGGAAAAGAAGTCCTGCGCCGCGTGAGCGATCTCGACGCTGCGGCCCACCGCAAATCCGTCGCGCTGGGCGAAGAGGCGCCAGCCCTGCGCGACAGCCTTCAGGTGCAGGCCTCGCGCAAGGTGCTGGTCCCGGTGCTGACAGGCCTGTGGGCCGCCGGGCGAGGGCGGGAAGAGCCGGCGCTGTCGCGGCTCGCGCGGCAGGGGCTGCTCGCCATCCTGCTGGGCACCATGGCGGCCAAGGCCGGCAAGCGGATGGTCTGCCGCGCCCGCCCGAACGAGGGCGGCGACCCGTCCCGCTGGGGCAAGGCCGACGGCAAGCACGCCTCCTTCCCCTCGGGCCACGCCACGGACGTGGCGGCGGTCGCGACGGTGATCGGCATGAACCGGGGCTTCTCGCCGGTGACCGTCACCAGCGTCGGCTTCGCCGCCGCCGTCTGCTGGTCGAGCATGGCGACCGAACGCCACTGGGCGTCGGACCTGCTGGCCGGATCGGTCAACGGCATCGTGGCCGGCGTGGCCGCCGGCCTGATCGACGAGTGGGTGGAGGAGCGGACGGACAAGGCCTGACCGCGCGCCTTCAGTCCAGCCAGCGGAAATCCGGAAGCGACAGGCGCCGTAGCGGCCCGCCGTCGGCGCGGGACAGGGACAGCTCCAGCCGGGGCGGCGCGCCCTTGGGCAAGGCTTCGACCGTGAGGATGCCGGCGGCGCTCAGAACTGCGAGATCACCACCCGGTGGACCGTCCAGCGGCATGGACAGGTGAACGCCCACGATCTCCGCCAATCCCGCCGCGCTCTGGCGGTCGCCGGCCCGGCCGTCGGTCCAGGCGTCGGGCCGCGTGCTTCCGGGGGAACGGAACAGGAAAAGCCGCGCCGGATCCTCGCTGTCCAAGGAAACCGGGATCGTCATGCCGGGCGGCAGGTAGGGCGGCGCGAAGTCCCACGTCTCGAACGGCAAGGGCTGGCCGGCGGAGTCCGTGCGGACGGAGATGCCGAACGGGCAGGCCCCCGTCTCGCGCCACCGCGCCCGCTCGGCAAGGCGGGTCCGCGCGATGGACGGACCGCGGATCGCGTCGGCGTCCGTTTCCCACAGAAGCTCAAGGAAGGCGTTGTCGAAGCAATAGCAGAGGTTGGCCGTCCCCTGCCCCGGGTGCTGCCGCCGGTAGCTCGGCCGCAGCCCGGCGGCATCGAGGGCCGCCGCCTCGGGCGCGCCGGGTTCGACGAAGACGAAGACGTGGCAGAGATGCAGATCGGGGAGCATGGAACGGCCCCTTACCCCGCCGCGTCGGCCATGGAGTGGAGCAGGCGTTCCCGGATTTGGGCCAGCTTGTTCTCGTGGGTCACCTTCAGGCCGAACACGTCCTTCACGTAAAACACGTCGATGGCCTTTTCCCCATAGGTGGAAATCTTCGCCGACGAGATCTGCAGGGTCAGGTTCGACAGGGCGCGGGTCAGGTCGTACAGCAGGCCCGGCCGGTCGCGGCCGTTCACCTCGATCACCGTGTGGGTGGTGGAGGCGTTGTTGTCGATCAGCACGCGCGGCGGCACGTGGAAGACGCGGGTGCGGCTGGCGTGCGGGGCCTTGCGCTGGGCGAGGTCGTGCAGCGGCTTCAGCTGGCCGGACAGCACCCGTTCGATCATCACCGACAGTTTGGCAAGCTTGTCGCCGCTCTCGAAGGCGCCGCCACCGGCCGCGTCCTGCACGGTGAAGACGTCCAGCGCCATGCCGTTGGTCATGGTGAAGATGCGCGCGTCCACGATGTCCGCCCCCGACGCCGCCAGCGCGCCGGCAAGGCGGGAGAACAGGCCGTGGTGGTCGGTAGCGTAGATCGTGACTTCCGTGATGGCGCGGCCGCGGTCGATGCGGGTGTCCACGGTCAGCGGGCGCTGGTCGCGCTCCGCCTCGCGGACCAGCCGCGCGTGGCGGGCCAGCGTTTCGGCGTCGAAGGCCAGCCAGTAGGCCGGGTAGCCCAGCGCCGTGTGCCGGTCGAAGTCGGCATCGTCGAAGTCGCTGAGTTCGGCCCGGAGTGCCGCCTGCGCCGCCTGGATGCGGCGCCCGCGCCCCTCCACCGACAGGCCGCCGGACATCAGCTCTTCCGACCGGTTGTACAGCTCGCGCAGCAGCGTGGCCTTCCAGTTGTTCCAGCGCTGCGGCCCCACGGCGCGGATGTCGGCCACGGTCAGCACCAGCAGCAGGCGCAGACGCTCCGGCGACTGGACCAGCGAGACGAAGTCGCGCACGGTCTTGTCGTCCTCCAGGTCGCGCTTGAAGGCGACCTGCGACATGGCGAGGTGCCAGCGCACCAGCCACGCCACCGTCTCCGTCTCCTCCGCCGTCAGGCCCAGGCGCGGGCAGAGCTTTTCCGCCACCCGCGCGCCCAGCACGGAATGGTCGCCGCCGCGCCCCTTGGCGATGTCGTGCAGCAGCACCGCGACGTAGAGCGCGCGCCGCGACACCACCTTGTGGATCACCTCCGACGACAGCGGCAGCTCGTCGGTCAGCTCGCCCGTCTCGATCTTGTGCAGGATGCCCAGCGCGAACAGCGTGTGCTCGTCCACCGTGTAGACGTGGTACATGTCGTACTGCATCTGCGCCACCACCCGGCCGAAGTCGGGGATGAAGCGGGCGAGCACGCCGGCCTCGTTCATGCGGCGGAGCGTGATTTCCGGGTCCTTGGGGCCGGTCAGGATCTCCAGGAACAGCCGGTTGGCCTCCGGGTCCGCGCGCAGCTTCGGCCCCACCACCGACAGGGAGCGCGTGATGGCGCGCAGCGCGTTCGGGTGGATGTCGATGTCGTTGATCTGGGCGCAGTGGAACAGCCGGATCATGTCCAGCGGCGCTTCCTTGAACTGGCGGTCGCTGCGGACGTTCAGCCGTTCGCCGTCCACGATGAAGCCGTCCACGTCCTTGCGCCGGGTCAGCGCGGCCAGCCGCAGGATGTTGAACTTCGGCGGGCGCTTCGATTCCGCCTCCAGCGCCGCGCAGAAGATGCGCGTCAGGTCGCCCACGTCCTTGGCGACCAGGAAATAGTGCTTCATGAATCGTTCCACGCCCTTGGTCCCGGCGTGGTCGGTGTATCCCATGCGGCTGCCGATCTCCGTCTGCACGTCGAAGGTCATCCGGTCTTCCATGCGGCCGGTCAGGTAGTGCAGGTGGCAGCGCGCGGTCCACAGGAAGTTCTGCGCCTTGGCGAAGCGCTGCGCCTCCTCCGGCAGCAGGACCTTCTTGCCGACCAGATCCTCCACGTCCTCCACGCGATACAGGTACTTGGCGATCCAGAACAGCGTCTGCAGGTCGCGCAGGCCCCCCTTGCCGTCCTTCAGGTTGGGTTCCAGCACATAGCGGCTGTCGCCCAGCTTCAGGTGGCGGTTGTCGCGCTCGGCCAGCTTGGCCTCCACGAACTCCGGCCCGGATCCGGCGACGACCTCCTTGTCGAAGCGGCGCTTCAGCTCGCCGTAGAGCTTGCGCGGACCCCAGAGGTAGCGGCTCTCCAGGATGGCGGTGCGGATGGTGACGTCGGCCTTGGACTGCCGGATGCACTCGTCCACGCTGCGCACCGCGTGGCCGACCTTCAGCCCGAGATCCCACAGGATGTAGAGCATGTACTCGACCACCTGCTCCACGCGCGGCGTGCGCTTGTAGGGCAGCAGGAACAGCAGGTCGATGTCGGAGAAGGGCGCCAGCTCCCCACGGCCGTAGCCGCCGGTCGCGACGATGTCGAACACCTCGCCCGAGGTCGGGTTGGCCGTGGGGAAGATGTTCTGGATCGTGAAGTCGGCCAGCGTGCGGACCAGCCCGTCGGCAAGGTAGCAGTTCTGCCGCACGCAGTCCTCGCCCGAACCCTTGGCCTCGAACCGGCTGCGCACCTCCGCCCGGCCGTCGTTCAGCGCGGTGCGCAGGCAGGCGATCAGGGCGGGGCGCAGCTTGTCGCCGGTCCCAAACTGCTCGACCAGCTTTTCCAGCTCCTCCGCCAGCTTGCGCCGGGACAGGATCGCGCGGCGGTTCGGGATGTGCTGGGCGTCGGCAGCAGACTCAGGCGCGGCGGACCCGGGTGTGGCGGACTTGGGCGCGGCGGCGCGGGCAGAGAGCATCGGCAAAGCGAAAGCCTTCCCAGGAATAACAACGGGTGCGACAAACCGTGAAGCGCGGGGACTATAGCCGGAAACGCGGGGGACCGCACGCGACTCGGAATGCGATCCAACAAACCCTTTTCCGCAACCGTCGGAATGCCTTACGATGCCGGGCCAGGGCCGGGTTCGCTCCCCAGCAGCGCCGGCGCAGAAGGGCTATCCATGGCGCTGTCTTCGAAGTCACCGATGCGGAGCCTGATCGGCATCCTGATTGCCAGCCTTGTCCTTCCGCTCGTCATCTTTGCCGGCGTCTGCGCCTACGACCGCGCCCGCATCCTGGAGGAGGCGGAGGAGTCGCTGCGCCGGACCACCGACATCCTGCATGAACATGCGCTGCGCATGCTGGAAATCCAGGATCTGGTGATCCGCCAGGTGGAGGGCCGCATCGCCGGCCTGTCCTGGGACGAGATCGCCCGGTCGGAGGACGTTCATCGGTTCCTGCGCGACCTCGACCAGGGGCTGGAGCAGGTGGACGCCATCTGGATCACCTCGCCGCAGGGGATCACGGTGGCGGGCAGCCGCTATTTCCCGTCGCCGATGACCGACGCCAGCCAGCGCGAGCACTTCACCGCCCTGCGCGACGGCGGGTCGGACTTCATCCTGTCCCGCGCCATCCAGGAATCGATCAGCAAGCAGACCTTCTTCGTGGTGGCGCGTCGGCGCCCCTCCCCCGACGGACGCTTCAACGGTCTGATCGCCGTGTCGATCAGGGCGGAGACGCTGGTGCGCCTGTACCGGGAGGCGGCGCCCCACCTCAACCACGCGGCCGGACTGATCCGGGAGGACGGCGTCTTCCTGATCCGCGACGCGGAGATCCCGCCGCCGGGCACCGCCCCGCAGATGGCCAGCCAGAACTTCCGCCGCGCCGTGGCCGCCGAGCCGGAGCGGGGAAGCTTCACCGGCGCCTCGGCCATCGACAACGTGAAGCGGCTGGTCGCCTACCGCAAGGTCGGCAAGTACCCGGTCTATGTCGTGCTGGCCGCCGGGCAGGACGCGGTGCTCGCCCCCTGGCGCCAGCATGTGCTGATCCTGGGCCTGCTGTGCGGCGGTGCCGCCCTGTCGCTGTTCCTGATGACGCTGCTGGCCCTGCGCCAGACCAACCGCGAGCGCGCCGCGCTGATCCGCCTGGAGCAGGAGGCCGCCAAGCGCGAGCTGGCCGAAGCCGCGCTGCGCCAGAGCCAGAAGCTAGAGGCCATCGGCAAACTGACCGGCGGCATCGCGCACGACTTCAACAACCTGCTGACCGCCATCATCGGTAGCCTGGAAACGCTCCGCAGCCGCCTTGCCCACGGTGGCCACAGGGTCGAGGGCAAGGACCTCGACGGCCCCATCGACATCGCCCTGCAGGGCGCCAACCGGGCGGCCAACCTGACGCAGCGGCTGCTCGCCTTCGCCCGCCAGCAGCCGCTGAACCGCAGCACCGAGGATATGAACCGGCTGGTGTCGGGCATGACGCCGCTGCTGCGCCGCTCGCTGACCGAATCCATCACGCTGGAAATGGAGCTGGCCGAGGAGCTGTGGCTCACCTCCTGCGATCCGGTGCAGGTGGAAACGGCGCTGCTGAACCTCGCCATCAACGCCCGCGACGCCATGCCGGAGGGCGGGCGGCTGCGCGTCCGGACCGCGAACGTCGCGCTGAATGCCACCACCGCCGCGGCCATCGGCGACGTCCCGCCCGGCGACTATGTCCGCCTGTGCGTGTCCGACACCGGAACGGGCATGCCGCCGGACGTGCTGGCCCGCGCCTTCGATCCCTTCTTCACCACCAAGCCGGTCGGCCAGGGCACGGGGCTGGGCCTCAGCCAGGTCTACGGCATCGTGCGCCAGTGCGGCGGCGGTGCTCGCATCCTCTCCTCCCTCAGCCAGGGGACGACGGTGGAGCTGTACCTGCCCCGCCACGTCCCGCCGGCCGAGGAGCCCGCCGATACGGTGGCCCCGGCCACGACCGGCTCAGCCGCTCCGGGCATCGCCGGCGGGGGGCCGCGGCGCATCCTTCTGGTGGAGGACGAGGCCATCGTCCGCTTCGTCGCGGCCGAGGCGCTGCGCGGCGCCGGCTACGACGTGGAGGAGGCGGAGGACGCCCCCTCCGCCATGGCGCTGGTCGAGGGCTCCACACCCTTCCACCTGATGCTGACCGACGTCGGCCTGCCCGGCCTGAACGGCCGCCAGCTCGCCGAGATGGCGCGGCGCCAGTGCCCGGCGCTGAAGGTCGTCTACATGACCGGCTATGCCGGCATCGCCAACGAGTCGGAGTTCGAGGCCGGCACGCTGCTTTTGCCCAAGCCCTTCACCCCCGACGCCCTGGTCCAGAAGGTCGGACAGGTGCTGGCCCAAGGGAACGTCCCGGCCTGAAGGGGCTGTGACCGCTGTCACTGAACGCTATTCCCATTCGGAGTAGGGATTCATCCGGGAAAGACGGGAGAGCTCCGATGACCGGAACGGCGGACAAGGCGCGCGGCGAACTGGCGAACCTCGGCAACGCGCTGACGCTCGCGGAGCGCGGCCTGCCGCGCCACAGCATCATCGACCTGATCGCTTGGCTGCTGCACGCGGCGAACCTTCACCCCGGCGCCGTGTCCGACAGCCTGCTGCTTGAGGTCTGCGACGTGGTCTGCGGCACCATCGCCGAGGACAGCGAAAAGATCGCCCTGATCCGCATGGGCTGGGCGGCCATCGTCCAGGCCCAGTACAAGCGGCACGGTCTGGTCCTGGTGAACGGAGACGGCGAGATCCGCGCCTGCGCGGCGTGACGACGTAAAGCCCCCTCGCCCATCCCCTCGCCCTCTCCCGGCGGAGCCGGGCGAGGGGCTTTTCTTCACTCCTCGCGCACGGCCAGATGGACGTTCCTGCCGCCGTGGCGTTCCAGGATGGCGCCGGCCTTGGCCTCGACGGCCGGATCGGTGACGCGGACCCAGAGGATCACGCCCCCGGCTTCCAGCGCCCGGCTGAACTCGTCGGTGTCGGGGTGGCTGGTCAGCTCGTCCAGATAGTCCTTGATGGCGACACCGCCCAGACCGGCCGCCACCAGCGCCGCCAGCGGGGCGGCGATCGGCCCGCCGACGATGGCGAGCAGCCCGGCGGTGGTCAGCGGGAAAGCGTATTTCAGCTCGCCCACCAGACCGGTCAGCGCCTCGTCGCGCGGGGCGGGCGGGCGCTGGTCGGCGGCCTCCAGCGAGGTGTGGCTCGCCAGGATGGACAGATCCTCGCGGGTGAAGCCGGCCTCCAGAAGGGCGGCGACGGCGCGGTCGAACGCCTCGCGCGTTTCGAACAGGGCGACGACCTCGTGCACCTCGCGCCCCGCATTCGATTGAATGGCATTCGATTGGGCGGCGTTCGGAGCGCGGTTGTTGTCGGACGCTTGCGTCACGGCCTCTTCCTCCCCAGCTTCGTAAGGATGGGCAGTCTACCGGACGGCGCCGCCGGAAACAAAGGCCCGCAACGCATAGACCCCGGCCCAGGCCCCCGCTGCCGCCCCCCACCGCCAAGCCTCTCTTCCGCAGGGCGCGGCTCGTGCTAGGGTGGCGCCCCATTCCGTTCCCCCACCATCGAAACCCGGTCGTACCTCCCGTGTCAGACGCGATTGCCGCCGCCGTCCCCGCCGCCATTCCTTCGGACGCCACCCCGATGATGGTGCAGTATCTGGAGATCAAGCAGGCGCACCCGGATTGCCTGCTGTTCTACCGGATGGGCGACTTCTACGAGATGTTCTTCGAGGACGCGGTGAACGCGGCTCGCGCGCTGGACATCGCCCTGACCAAGCGCGGCCAGCACCTGGGCGAGGACATCCCCATGTGCGGCGTGCCGGTGCACAGCCACGAATCCTACCTGCAACGCCTGATCCGCCAGGGCTTCCGCGTCGCCATCTGCGAGCAGATGGAGGACCCCGCCGAGGCCAAGAAGCGCGGCAGCAAATCGGTCGTGAAGCGCGGCGTCATCCGCATCGTCACCCCCGGCACGCTGACCGAGGATTCGCTGCTGGATTCCCGCTCCTCCAACTGGCTGGCGGCGGTGGCGGAGGCCGCGGGCGGGGTGGGGCTGGCGTGGCTGGAGCTGTCCACGGGCGAGCTGGTGGTCCAGCCAGTGGAGCGCGCCGGCCTTGGCGCCGCGCTCGGCCGCCTCGACCCGCAGGAGGTGCTGGTTTCCGAAAAGCTGTGCCAGAGCCCCGACCTGTACGAGCTGTGGGGGGAGTGGAAGGCGCGCCTGACCGTGCAGCCCACCCCGCGCTTCGACAGCGAGAACGGCCGGCAGCGCCTGCTGACGGTCTACGGCGTCGGCACGCTGGACGCCTACGGCCAGTTCTCCCGCGCGGAAGTCGCGGCGGCCGGTGCGCTGGTCGCCTATGTGGAGTTGACGCAAAAGGGCCGCGTGCCGCGCCTGTCGCCGCCCCGCCGGCTCGGCCCCGGTGCGGTCATGGAGATCGACGCCGCGACCCGCCGCAACCTGGAGCTGACCCGCACCCTGACGGGGGAGCGGCGCGGCAGCCTGCTCGCCACCATCGACCGCACGGTGACCGGGGCCGGCGCGCGGCTGCTCGCCGCCCAGCTCTCGGCCCCGCTGACCAACCCCACGGCCATCGCCAAGCGCCACGACATGGTCGAGTTCGCCATGACCGAGGAGCGGCTGCGCCTGGACCTGCGGGAAGGCCTGCGCCGCTGCCCGGACCTGGAGCGCGCGCTGTCCCGCCTGACGCTGGGGCGTGGCGGTCCGCGCGACCTGGCCGCTGTACGCGACGGGCTGGCCCAGGCCTCGGCCATCCGCATGCTGCTGAACGGCGTCCCTGGCCCCCTGCCCGACGGGTTGGGCGCGGTCGCCAAGGGGCTGGGCGAGCACAGCGAGCTGGTCCACCAGTTGACGCAAGCCCTGTCACCGGAGCTGCCGCTGCTGGCCCGCGACGGCGGCTTCATCGCGCAAGGCTACTCCTACGCGCTGGACGAGCTGGTGACGCTGCGCGACGAAAGCCGCCGGCTGATCGCCGGGCTTCAGGCGAAGTATGCCGATCTCGCGGGCGTGCCGACGCTGAAGGTCAAGCACAACAACGTGCTGGGCTATCACATCGAGGTGACGGCGACCCACGCGGACAAGCTGATGTCCGGCAAGGGGCGCGAGGTCTTCATGCACCGCCAGACCATGGCGAACGCCGTGCGCTTCGGCACGGTGGAGCTGTCGGACCTGGAGCGCCGCATCTCCGAGGCCGCCGACAAGGCGCTGGCCGTGGAGCTGGAGCTGTTCAACGAACTGGTGGAGGGGGTGACGGGCCGCGCCGACGCCATCGCCCAGGCCGCCCACGCGCTGGCCGCGCTGGACGTGGCGACCTCGCTGGCCGAACTGGCGGTGGAGCGGCGCTACAGCCGACCAACCGTGGACGGCAGCCTCGCCTTCTCCATCCGGGGCGGCCGGCATCCGGTGGTGGAAGCGGTGCTGGACGCCGGCAACGCCGGCCCCTTCGTCGCGAACGACTGCGACCTTGCCCCGGACAACCGGCTGTGGCTGCTGACCGGCCCGAACATGGCCGGCAAGTCCACCTTCCTGCGCCAGAACGCGCTGATCGCCGTGCTGGCGCAGATGGGCAGCTTCGTCCCGGCGGACAGCGCGCACATCGGCGTGGTCGACCGGCTCTACAGCCGTGTCGGTGCGGCCGACGATCTGGCGCGCGGGCGCTCCACCTTCATGGTGGAGATGGTGGAAACCGCCGCCATCCTGAATCAGTCCGGGGAACGCGCGCTGGTCATCCTGGACGAGATCGGGCGCGGCACGGCGACCTTCGACGGCCTGTCCATCGCCTGGGCCTGCGTGGAGCATCTGCACGACGTCAACCGCTGCCGCGCGCTGTTCGCCACGCACTATCACGAACTGACCATGCTGGCGTCGAAGCTGCCGGCGCTCAGCTGTCACACCATGCGCATCAAGGAGTGGCAGGGCGACGTGGTCTTCCTGCACGAGGTGACGGCGGGTGCCGCCGACCGCAGCTACGGCATTCACGTCGCCAAGCTGGCCGGCCTGCCGGGCGCCGTGGTCGGCCGGGCCGAGGAGGTGCTGACCATCCTGGAGTCGGGCGAGCAGAACGCCGCCATCCACCGGCTGGCGGAAGACCTGCCGCTGTTCAGCGCCGCACTCAAGCGTCCCGCCCCGGCCGCAACGGCGTCGGCCCCCGCCACTCCGGCGGAACCCTCCCCGGTGGAAGAGGCCCTGAAGTCCATCGACCCCGACAGCCTGACGCCAAGGCAAGCGCTGGAGGAGTTGTACCGGCTGCGGGGGATGGTGAAGTAACCGGTGGTAATGCGTAGGTTGTGTTGAGCCCTTGCGAAACACAACAGCATCGCGCGGCAAGGAATGTTGGGTTGCGCTGCGCTTAACCCAACCTACAACTGCTCAAACGAAAGAGGGGCGGTGTAGCAGCACCGCCCCTCTTTTCGTTTGCAAACCTCATACGGTGACCATCCGCCTGAGGAATGCGGGTACCGGAGAGTGTTGAACTGACCCCTGGTGTCTAAAATATAGCGCCGGAGGACGGCTTCGACAACCGCCTTCCCGCTCAGGGGCTGGCCGCTCAGGGGCGGGCCGTTTCGGGCTCGTCTTCCTCGGCGGCCGCGCCGCGGTCGTGGATGGTGGTGACGTGGCGTGCGTGGCGCAGCTTTTCCTCGACCGCCTCGCTGACGAACTGGTCGAGCGACCGGCCTTCGCGCGCCGCCGCCTTGGCCGCTTCGGATTCCAGCGCTTCCCGCAGATGAACCATGTCGATGCCTCCCTCGCGGTCGTTTCCCGGAAGGAGACATGGGAAGCGAACCTCGTGGGCGCGAGTCACCTATCCGGATGTTGCAGCGGAACGATGGTGTTCAGCGCCCGCGCGGCCACGGCCAGCGGGTCCTCGCCTGGCGCGCAGGGGTGGGCGGCGGCGAGCAGCGCTTCGGGCACGCTGGCGGCCACATAGTCCTCCACCGTCTCGAAGACGGGGATGATCATGGCGATGCGGGTCAGTTCCACGACCTTCTTCACCGGACCGCCCGCCGCCAGCATGGCGAGGTGCTTGCCAACCGACGCGGCCTCCCCGTTGATGACCAGCATCATGCCGATGCCGGCGCTGTCGATGAACCCCAGCCCGGAAAGGTCAAGAAGGTAGCGGCGCTCCGGCCCGCCCTTGATGTCGGCGATCACGCGGCGCACGGCGTCGGCGTCCTGGCCGGTGAAGCGGCCGGTCAGCACAAGACGCGCGAAATGGCGTTCCCTCTCGATGCGATGCTGCACGGGCCGCAACCTCTCCTGTTCCTGCTCGCCATGATCCGCACGGCTCGCGCGTCGGGCAAGGCACCGTGCGCAGGATGGCCTGCGGGTTGTTGACGCAGGGCACCAAAAGAGGCCCAAGGGGTTGATGACTAAGCGGTTGATGCTTGACGGCGTGCAGCGCCGGTCCTAAAAGCGTGTGCACGTGGTGATTTGGTCGACCGGCTTGCGGGCCACGTAAAACAACCCGCTAAAAAGGTCCGAGCCGCGTCCGCGCCTCGACCCGAACGGTCGGGGCTTTTTTGTTTGGCCGGTCTGCCCCGCCGGCGGACACAGGAGAACACGCGGCATGGCACGCACCGACCATCGCACCCCCAACGTTTCGGGCCTGCGCCCGCGGTCCAAGCTGGTCCACGGCGGCATCCGCCGCTCCAGCTTCGACGAGACCTGCGAGGCGCTGTACCAGACCTCCGGCTACGTCTACGGCTCGGCGGAGGAGGCGGAGCACGCCTTCGCCAACGACGGCTCCCGCCACGTCTATTCGCGCTTCCGCAACCCGACCACCGCCATGTTCGAGGACCGGTTGGCCGAGTATGAGGGGGCCGAGTGGGCCTACGCGACCACCAGCGGCATGGCGGCGGTGCACGCGGCCCTGTGGTGCAACCTGCGCACCGGCGACCGCATCGTGGCGCCCCGCTCGCTGTTCATCTCCTGCTACTGGGTCATCAAGGAGCTGTCGGCCCGCTTCGGCGTGGAGGCGGTGTTCGTGGACGGCACCGACCTGAACGCCTGGGAAGCCGCCCTGTCCAAGCCGACCAACGCCGTCTTCCTGGAAACACCCAGCAACCCGGGCCTTGAGGTCGTGGACCTGCGCGCGGTCAGCGAGATGGCCCACAAGGCCGGGGCCAAGGTGGTGGTGGACAACGCCTTCGCCACGCCGGTCCTGCAACGTCCGTTCGAGATGGGCGCCGACGTGGTCGTCTATTCCGCGACCAAGCACATCGACGGCCAGGGCCGCTGTCTGGGCGGCATCATCCTGACCAACGACAAGAAGTACGGGTCGGAGGTGATCCACCCCTACCTGCGCCACACAGGCCCGACCATTTCGCCCTTCAACGCCTGGCTGCTGCTGAAGGGGCTGGAGACGCTGGAACTGCGCGTCGCCGCGCAGAGCGCGTCGGCCCTGAAGGTGGCGGAGTTCCTGGAGGGCCACGCCAAGGTGGAGCGCGTGCTCTACCCCGGCCTGCCCAGCCACCCGCAGCACGACCTCGTCCGCCGGCAGATGACCGGCGGCGGCACCATGCTGTCCGTCTTCCTGAAGGGCGGCAAGGAGGAGGCCTTCCGCGCCCTGAACGGGCTGGGGATGGTTATGATCTCCAACAACCTGGGCGATTCGAAGAGCCTGATCACCCACCCGGACACCACCACCCACTCCAAGCTGACGCCGGAGGAGAAGGTGGCGGCGAACATCCGCCCGAACCTGCTGCGGCTGTCCGTCGGCCTGGAGGATGCGCAGGACATCATCGAGGATTTCGACCGCGCGCTGGCCGCCCTCTAACCACACTGTTGTAATCCGTCCGGTTCGGACCCAGATTGAGCCCGGAACAAAATGCTGCACTGCAGCGTTGGGTTCCGGGTTTTGTTTTTCGGGCGAGGTGACGGATCATGGCAAGGCACAAGGCCGGCAACGGCGAACCGACGGAACGGCTTCTCACCCTGGCGGGCGATCTGACCCGCACCGGCGTGAAGACCGGCGAAATGGGCGTCGCGGCGGCCCAGACCATCGGCTATCGCACCGCCATGATGGCGGCGGCCATGGGCAATCCCATCGACCTCGCCAACCCCGAATTCATCCGCATGGGCTCCGAAAAGGTCGAGGCGATGGTGGAGGCCACCCACGCCGTCGCCAAGGGCATCGGGGAGTTCCAGCACGCCTGGGCCACCCTGATGCAGGGGCAGGCGCAGGCCGCCATGATCGTCGTCGGCGGCCTCGGCCAGTGCCGCACGCCGGCCGACTTCGTCGAGTTGCAGCGCCGCACCCTGACCGAGTCGCTGGAAGCCGGCATCCACGCGGCGCTCTATCTGGTGGAGTCCGCCGCCGCGCTGACCGCCGCCGGCATGACCCCCGCCTACCGGACCGTGCGCGCCAACGCCCGCCGTCTGGCCCGCCAGCACGCGTAGGACAGGCTTTTCCTACCCCTGCAAGCCGGCGATCAGCAGTTCGACCATCCGGTCGAAGCTCTCGTCGATGCTGGCGGACAGGCCGAATCCGTGCGCCCGCTCCAGGGTGATGAAGCCGTGGAGCGCGCTGCGCAGGGCGCGGACGGCGTGCACCACGTCGTCCCCGCCCAGACCGCGCTGCCGCAGTGGACGGCCGACGAGTTCCACCACCTCCAGGAAGGCCGCCGAGAGTTCAGGATCGTCGCCGGGCGTCACGGCGCGCTGCGTCGCCTCGTACAGGCCGGGGTGCGCGTGGGCGAAGGCGCGGTAGGCCCGCGCGATCGCGCGCAGGCCGTCCATTCCGCTGCGGCCCTGCATCGCCGCCGCGAGTTCCACCTTCAACACCCTGGCCGCGCGCAGGGCCAGGTCCCGCTGCAACCCGTCCAGCCCCGCCACATGGGCGTAGAGCGACGGGGAGCGCACGCCGAGCCGTTCGGCAAGACGGGCGAGGGTCACTGCGGACAGCCCTTCGGCGTCGGCCAGTGCCACCGCCTCGTCCAGGACCCGCGCTGGGGTCAAACCGATCCGCCGCGCCATCAGGCAGCCCGCCCCCCGGCGTTGCCCTGGGCCAAGGCTTCCGCCCGCTGCTTCAGCGCGCGGTTCATCGCCTCGAACCCCGCCCGCGTCGGTCCGGCCATCCGGATCCACAGCGGCGCGACCAGCAGGCCGCGGAAGCGTTCCTCGTGACGGAAGCAGACCCCCGCCCCGTCCGGTTCGATGCGGAAGGCGTGTTCGCCGTCGAACAGGCCCGGCAGCAGCACGCGGCCCAGCCACCGCAGTTCCCGCCCAGCCTCGCAGAGCAGGACGGTCGGGCGGAAGGTCATCGGCGCCGCGCCATCGGGCGCGATGCGGACGCGCAAGCGGGCACCCGTGGCCAAGTCGCCCTCCAGAGAGCGGATGAAGGGATTCCAGTCGGGATAACGGGCGGTGTCGGTCAGAACGGTCCAAACGACGGAAGCCGGTGCGTTGATGCGGATGGCGGTGTCGATGCGACGCATGGTCGGTACCTGTCTAAGGTCATTAGGCCTGCACCGTGCCTAAGACCATTAGGTAAGTCAAGGCTCCCGATTATGATTTCCATCTGGTATGACCAGCCGACCGTTGACAGCCCGCAATTGCCGCGCGAACATTAACCACACTTCTCGCATGTCAATAGGCGCCGGCCCGGACAGGCCGCGCATACCAACGCACCCTTCGATCTCACAGGAAATGCCGTTGCTCAGGGGAGCCGTCGCGTGTATCAACAGGCGCTTAACCTTCTGAGGCAGTTCGCGGAGAGGGCGTTCCAGGCCGTGAGCGGTGATCTCTCCATAGAGCAATTGCGCGACCTGATGCATCCGGGCGGCCACACGCCCATCATCCAGCGCCGTCGCGCGGTGCTGATTCATTCCCGCGTGCGGATGGTCGCGGCGGTCTTCGCCGTGCTGACGCCGCTGTGGATCGTCATCGACGTCCTGATTTTCGGCTGGCCCTTGTGGGGCTATCTGGCGGGCCTGCGTGTGGTGGCGAGCCTCGCCTTCGGCGCGCTGGCGCTCGGCTACCGCATCTGCGACGAGATCGGCAGCGCGTGGCGCGGGCTGGCCCTGCTGCTGGCCGTGCCGACGATCTTCTTCCTCGCCTCCCACCCCATGCTGAACGAGGACGAGATCGCGGGCAGCGCCGCCGCCGTGGCGGCCGGCTACGCCTTCCTGCCCTTCGTGATGGTCGCGGGGCTCAGCGTCTTTCCGCTGACGGCATTGGAAGGCATCGTCTTCGCCCTGCCGCTGCTGCTGGCCCATCTGGTGGCCGGCGTCTACGGATCCCTGGTCTTCCCGTTCCCATCCTACCTGGGCGCCCTGTGGCTGCTGGTGCTGATCATGGTGGTGGCCACGCTGTCGGCCATGAGCCAGTTGCACTTCATGATGGCGCTCGTCGATCAGGCTTCCCACGACGGGCTGACCGGTGCCTTTTCCCGCCGCATCGGTGAGGAGCTGCTGCGCCTTCAGTTCGCGCACGCCCAGCGGTCGGACCACCCGCTGTCGCTGGTCTTCTTCGACCTGGACAACTTCAAGGCCATCAACGACCGCTTCGGCCACGACCAGGGCGACAAGGTGCTGGGCCGCGCCGCCGAGTCCATCCGCAGCATGTTGCGCACCTCCGACGTGCTGGTCCGCTGGGGTGGGGAGGAGTTCCTGGTCATCATGCCGAACACGCCCCGCGACGGCGCGCTGGTCGCGGTGGACCGGCTGCGCATCAAGGGCTTCGGCCAGCGCCCGGACGGCACCGGCCAGACCGCCAGCATCGGCATCGCCGAATACACCGTGGACCGCCCCGTCGACTGGGAAAAGCTGGTCGAATTGGCCGACCACCGCATGTACCTCGCCAAGCAGAAC
This sequence comes from Azospirillum mesophilum, assembly GCF_053470405.2. Classification (NCBI taxonomy): domain Bacteria; kingdom Pseudomonadati; phylum Pseudomonadota; class Alphaproteobacteria; order Rhodospirillales; family Azospirillaceae; genus Azospirillum; species Azospirillum mesophilum. The sequence goes on along the minus strand of NZ_JBPXMQ020000014.1, from coordinate 150,877 downwards.
GGCAAGGACCGCATCGTCGTCAGCGACCGGGTCTTCGAACCGGCGCAGTGACGGCACGTAGGTTGGGTTAAGGCGCAGCCGCAACCCAACACACGCCGCCGTGCAATGGATGTTGGGTTGCGCTGCGCTTAACCCAACCTACGCAGGCACAAAATGAAAGCCGCCCGAAGGCAGGAACCTTCGGGCGGCTTTTTTCTCTCGCCTTTCGGCGTCCATTACTCGTCGCGCTGTCCCAGGAACTGCAGCAGGAACTGGAACAGGTTGATGAAGTCCAGATACAGCGTCAGGGCGCCCATCAGGGCCAGCTTGCCCTGGCTTTCATGGTCGTAGCCCTCGGCATACTGCTCCTTGATCGCCTGCGTGTCGTAGGCGGTCAGGCCCGTGAAGATCAGCACGCCGATGGCCGAGATGGCGAAGTGCAGCGCCGGCGAGTGGAAGAAGAGGTTCGCCAGCCCGGCGATGATGATGCCGAACACGCCCATCATCAGGAAGGAGCCCATCTTCGACAGGTCGGCCTTCGTGGTGTAGCCGTAGAGGCTCATCGCCAGGAAGGTCGCGGCCGTCACGAAGAAGGTCAGCGCGATGCTGGCCCCGGTGAAGACCAGGAAAATCGCCGACATCGACAGGCCCATCGCCGCGCAGTAGGCCCAGAAGACCGCCTGTGCCGAGGCGAAGGACAGGCGGTTGATGCCGAAGGACAGCACCATCACGAAGGCCAGCGGCGCCAGCATGACCACCCACTTCAGCGGGGTCATGAAGATCGCCTGCATCAGCGCCGGGCTGGTGGAGACCAGGAACGCCACAAGGCCCGTCACGACGAGGCCGGCGCCCATGTAGTTGTAGACACGCAGCAGATGCTGCCGCAGGCCTTCGTCGAAGTACCCCCGATCGAACGCGCGGCCTGCCGTCGCATAGCGGTTGAAGGTCGGGTCAGCCATGAGTCGTCCTCGGAACAGAGTTATTCCCGTTTCCAGGACATATTGGCGAACGCCCAACGCCGTTCAACAGGAATCGGGAGCGTTGCCGTTGGATGAAAAAGGCTTCATGCCCCTTTCATCCATAGGAACACTAATCATTGCGCAGCAAAGGCGCCGACGGCTGGCCCAGCGCCCGCCACGTTCCATAGAAGCCGAAAGCCAGCGTGATCGCGGTGCTGAGCAGTGCCGTCGTCACCACGGCGGACGGCAGGAACGTCCAGTCCCAATGCATCATGCGGGTCAGCACCGCCCAGGCGGTCACTGTACCGATGACCCCGGCGATGGCGGCGGTCAGGATGCCCAGAAGCCCGTATTCCAGCAGGAAGGCCTTCAGCACGTCCATCCGCGTGGCGCCCAGCACCTTCAGCACCACCGCGTCGTAGACCCGGCGCCGGTGCCCGGCCGCCACCGCGCCGGCCAGCACCAGCGTGCCGGCGGCCAGTGTGATGGCGGCGGTGATCCGCACGGCGGTGCCGATGTGGCCCAGCATGGTGTTGACGGTGTCCAGCGCGTCCTTCACCCGCACCAGCGTGACGTTGGGGAAGCGTTGCAGCACGGTGCGCTGCACCTCCGCCTCCGTCTCCGGCGCGCTGCGGACGGTGGCGATCCAGGTCTGCGGGGCCTTTTCCAGCGTGCCCGGCGCGAAGACCAGCGTGAAGTTGATGGCGAGCGTGGAGAAGTCCGCCGCCCGCACGTTGGCGACCTTCGCCTCGATGCTGCGGCCCAGGATGTTGACGCCGAGCCGGGCGCCGGGGCCGATGCCGAAGGCGTTCGCCACGCTCTGGTGGATGGAGATCAGCGGCTCGCCCCGGTAATCCTCCGGCCACCATTGGCCGGCGACGATTTCCGAATGCTCGGGCAGTTTGGCGGAGTAGGTGATGCCCCGGTCGCCGGAGAGGATCCAGGCCTGATCCGGATTGGACAGGGCCTTTTCCGCCTCCACCCCGTTCACCGTCTCGATCCGGCCGCGCAGCGACGGCACCGCTTCGAAGCCGCTGGTGCCGGGCAGGGCGGCGACCATCTGTTTCAGCGGGTCGAACTGGTCCGGCTGGATGTCCACGAAGAAGAAGCTGGGCGCGTCCTTCGGGATGGTCTCGTTGACGCGGCGGGAGAAGTTGCCCTCGATCAGCGCGATGGCGACCAGCACGGTCAGGCCGAGGCCGAGCGACAGCACCACCGTCCCCGTCGGGTTGCCGGGCCGGTGCAGGTTGGCGAGCGCCAGCCGCAGCCCCGGCCGGCGCGGGCGCCCGACCCCGGCCGCACCCTGGGTGACCAGCCACGCCGCCGCGCGGAAGGCCGCGAAAGTGGCGATGGAGCCGCCGACGAACCACGCCGCGAAACCCTTGTTCTCCGCCGTGACGACGGCGAGGCCCGCCAGCGCCAGGACGGTCAGGGCCGTGCCCAGGATGTAGACGGCGCGTGGACGCCCGCCGGCCGGGGCCACCACGTCGCGGAACTGCGCCGCCGCCGGCACCTCCCGCGCGCGGCCGAGCGGCCACAGCGAGAAGGCCAGCGCCGTCAGCACGCCGTAGAGTGCCGCCAGCGCCAGCGCCCCCGGATAGACGCCGATGCGCACCGAGACGGGCAGCAGATCCTCCAGCAGCACACCGAGACCCAGCGGCGCCACCGTGCCCAGAACCAGCCCCAGCAGGATGCCCAGCGCCGCCAACGCGAGGATTTGCAGCAGATAGACCTGAAAGACCAGCGGCCCCGGCGCGCCCAGGCACTTCAGCGTGGCGATGGTGCGCGCCCGCGAATCGAGGTGGCTGCGCACCGCGTTGCCCACCCCGACGCCGCCGACCAGCAGCGCGGTCAGCCCCACCAGCGTCAGGAACAGGGTCATGCGCTCGATGAAGCGCTCCACCTGCGGGGAGGCGTTGGTGAAGTCGCGCACCCGCCATGTCGCGTCGGGAAAGCGCGCCTTCAGCGCCGCCTGCCACTGGGCGGGATCGGTGCCCGGCTTCAGCGCGACCTTGGAGGTCCAGTAAACGATGCTGCCCGGTTGCAACAGGCCGCTGCCCTCCAGCGAGCCCAGCGCCACCATCAGCCGCGGCCCGAGCGAGAAAGCGCCGGAGGAGGCCTTGTCCGGCTCCCGCGCCAGGACGCCGCGAATCGTGTAGGTCCCGTCGCCGAGTCGCACCGCGTCGCCGACCTTGGCGCCCAGCCGGTCGAGCACGCTTTCCTCGACCAGGGCGCCCCATCGGCCATCCCTGTTCGCCAGCGCGCCCTGGAGGTCGCCGTCCGGCCGCAGGCTTGCCGTGCCGTACAGCGGGTAAAGGTTGTCCACCGCCTTCAGTTCGACCAGCGAGGAGCGCTGCTCGTCGCCGGAGCGCAGCATGGCCCGCATCTCCACGGACTGGGAGACGCGGCCGGACTGTTCCAGGAAGGCGCGTTGTTCGGCGTTGGGCGGCGTGTAGATCTGCCGCACCGACACGTCGCCGCCCAGAATCGCCCGGCCGTCCGCCTGCAACCCGTCGAGAATGCCGTCGGACACCGACTGCACCGCGGCGATGGCCGCCACGCCCAGGGTCAGGCAAGCCAGGAAAATCCAGAACCCCTTCAACCCCCCGCGCAACTCACGACGGGCTAGACGGAAGGCGAGGGAGAGATTGCTCATGGCAGCACCGAAAGCCCTTCTCCCCACGACATGTTTCCACCGTCATCCCCGCGAAGGCGGGGATCCAGGCCGAAGGAGCACCCTGAGGCGGAGTTTTCTGGATCCCCGCCTTCGCGGGGATGACGGGAAGGAGAGGTGGTTGCAAAATCGAACAAAGGTTTCACGCCTCACTCCCCCGCGACGCGCACGCGGTCGGCGCGGGCGGCGAGGCCGTCGTCGACGATTCGGCCGTCCATCAGGCGCACCGTGCGGTCGCAGCGCTTGGCCAGCGCGGGGTCGTGGGTGATCAGGACCAGCGTCGTGCCGCGCCGCTCGGCGAGGTCGAACAGCAGTTCCACGATGGTGGAGCCCGTGTCGATGTCCAGGTTGCCGGTGGGCTCGTCGGCCAGCAGGAGCGACGGCTCTGCCACGAAGGCGCGGGCCAGCGCCACGCGCTGCTGCTCGCCGCCCGACAGCTGGCCCGGATAGTGGCTGAGCCGGTGGGCCAGCCCGACCGCCTCCAGCCCTTCCCGCGCGCGGTCGAAGGCGTCGGCCGCCCCGGCGAATTCCAGCGGGATCGCCACATTCTCCAGCGCCGTCATGGTCGGGACGAGGTGGAAGGCCTGGAACACGATGCCGACATGGTCGCGGCGGAAGCGCGCCAGCCCGTCCTCGTCCAGCCGGCCGAGATCGTGCCCGGCAACGCGTACGGCGCCGCTCGTGGGACGTTCCAGTCCCGCCATCACCATCATCATGGTCGACTTGCCGGAGCCCGACGGGCCGACCACGCCGACCCGCTCTCCCGCCTCGACGCGGAGATTCAATCCCCGCAGGATGTTGACGGGTCCGGCCGCGCTGTCCAATCTCAAGTGGACCTCGTCGAGGGCGACGATGGCAGAGGCCGGGGAATCGGGGCGGGACATTGGCATGCGTCTCACGGACCAGCGGAAAAGCCTTTCGCCATATGGCACGGTGCGCCGCCATTTCAACACGGGTCTGGCCGCGCTTATGGTCGCGGCGGGCCTGGGCTTGAGCGCGCCCGCCATGGCCGCGAACGGCCCCGTGAAGCTTCTGGCGCTGGGCGACAGCCTGACCGCCGGCTATGGCCTGCCGGAACCGCAGGGCTTCACCGCGCAGTTGCAGGGCGCGCTGCGGGCCAAGGGCTACAACGTGACCATCGTCAACGCGGGCGTGTCCGGCGACACCACGGCGGGGGGCCTGTCGCGACTCGACTGGGCGCTGGCCGACAAGCCGGACGCCGTGCTGGTGGAGTTGGGCGCCAACGACATGCTGCGCGGGCTGGACCCCGCGGCGTCGCGCCGCAACCTGGACGGTATCCTGAAGCGGCTGACCGCTGAAAAGCTGCCCGTACTCCTGACCGGGATGGTCGCGTCGCCCAGCCTGGGCCGCGCGTACGGCGACAGCTTCAACGCCATCTACCCCGAGCTGGCGCGCACGTACGGCGTACAGCTCTACCCGTTCTTCCTGGACGGGGTCGCGGCCGACGCGGCCCTGAACCAGCCGGACGGCATCCACCCCAACGCGGCCGGAGTGAAGGTGATCGTGGAACGCATGGCGCCCCACGTCGCCCGCCTCCTGGACAGCATCACCAAGACCGGAGGCTGAACCCCATGGCGACCCTGGCCGACGACAACACTGCCACCGACCTGCGCTTCAAGGCCGCCTCGGCCACCGGCTCCGACCCCACGGGCTCCGATTGGGGGACGCTGGTCAAGGAATGCCTGGACGAGCTGGGGGCGGTGGAGGACTGCAACCTCGGCTTCCTCTACATCACCGACGCGATGGCGGAGCACGCGACCAGCATCGTCACGCTGCTGCGCGGCGTGACCGGCATCCGCGACTGGGTCGGCACCGTCGGCATCGGCGTCTGCGCCAACGACGAGGAGATCTTCGACCAGCCGGCCATCGCCGTCATGGTCGCCAAGCTGCCGCCGGACAGCTTCCGCCTGTTCCCGATGGTGAAGGGCGACCTGGAGCCGCTGCGCCGCATGGCCGGCGGCTGGCTGGACAAGCACGGGGCGATGCTGGGGCTGGTGCACGCCGACCCGCACCACCAGGATCTCGCCGGCCTCGTCACCACCCTGTCCGACGCGACGGGGGCCTTCCTGGTCGGCGGCTTCTCCGCCTCCCGGACGGAGTTCCCGCAGTTCACCATCCCCGGCAACACGGCCACCATGGTCAGCGGGCCGGTGGACAAGGGCGGCGTGTCGGGCGTGCTGTTCGCGCCGACGCTGACGGTCGCCACCGGCCTGACCCAGGGCTGCACCCCCATCGGCCCGATCCGCACCATCACCGCCGCCGAGGACAACGTCGTTCTGGAGATCGACGGCCGCCCGGCGCTCGACGTGTTCAAGGAGGACATCGGGGAGATCCTGTCCCGCGACCTGCGCCGCGTGTCCGGCTACATCTTCGCCGGCCTGCCCATTCCGGGATCCGACACGGCGGACTATCTGGTGCGCGACCTGATCGCCATCGACCCGCGCGCCGGCTGGATTTCCATCGCGCACCGCGTGCAGAGCGGCCAGCAAATCCTGTTCACCCGCCGCGACCAGCAGAGCGCCGAGTCCGACATGCGGCGCATGCTTGCCAATCTGAAAAAGCGCGTGAAGACGGTGCCCAAGGGTGCCATCTACGTCAGCTGCATCGCCCGTGGCCCCAGCCTGTTCGGGGACGGCAGCCAGGAACTCGCCCTCATCCGCGAGACCTTCGGCGACATTCCGCTGGCCGGCTTCTTCGCGTCGGGCGAGATTTCCCACAACCGCCTGTACGGATACACGGGCGTGCTCACCCTGTTTCTCTAAGGATTTCGCCTCATGCAATACCGTCCGCTCGGCCGCACCGGCCTGTCGGTCAGCGCCATCGGCCTGGGCACCATGACCTGGGGCCGCCAGAACACCGAATCCGAGGGCCACGCCCAGATGGATTACGCACTCGACCAGGGCGTGACCTTCTGGGACACGGCCGAAATGTACGCGGTCCCACCGACCGCCGACACCTACGGCAAGACCGAAACGGTCATCGGCAACTGGTTCAAGGCGCGCGGCCGGCGCGACAAGGTGATCCTGGCGACCAAGATCATCGGCCTGGGCGACGGCTTTTCCTGGGTGCGCAATGGCAAGTCCACGCTGGACCGCGCCAACATCTTCGCGGCGGTCGAGGACAGCCTGCGCCGGTTGCAGACCGACTACATCGACCTGTACCAGCTCCATTGGCCGGACCGCGTCACGAACCGCTTCGGCCAGCGCAACTACGTCCACAAGCCGGAAAAGGACCGCACCCCCATCGAGGAAACGCTGTCCGCGCTGGACGAGCTGGTGAAGTCCGGCAAGGTGCGCCACGTCGGCCTGTCCAACGAGTCGCCCTGGGGCACCATGACCTTCCTGCGCATCGCGGAGCAGAAGGGCCTGCCGCGCGTCGCCTCGATCCAGAACGCCTACAACCTGCTGAACCGCACCTTCGAGGAAGGGTTGGCCGAGGTGGCCCTGCGCGAGGAGGTGGGCCTGCTGGCCTACTCGCCGCTCGGTGCCGGCACGCTGTCGGGCAAGTATCTGGACGGCGCCGTCCCGCCGGGCACGCGCCGCGCCATCGACCACCGCCCGTCGCGCTACGCCACCGTCAACGCCGACGCGGCGACCCGTGCCTATCTGGACATCGCCCGGCGCCACGGCCTGTCGCCGACGCAGATGGCCATCGCCTTCACGCTGCACCAGCCCTTCGTCGCCTCGTCGCTGATCGGTGCCACGAGCTTCGAGGATCTGAAGTCCAACATCGCCGCCATCGACGTGAAACTGTCGGATGAGGTGTTGAAGGAGATCGACGCGGTCAACGAACGCTACCCCGACCCCTGCCCCTAAGGTCCTGATGATCCGTCTCTTCGTCGCGCTCGACTTTCCGGAGGAGATCCGCCACCGCCTCGCCGGGCTGGGTGGCGGGGTTCCCGGCGCCCGCTGGACCGACGCGGACAACCTGCACCTGACGCTCCGCTTCATCGGCGAAGTGCCGGAGGATCAGGCCGCGGAGATCGACGACGCACTGGCGGAGGTGACGGCTCCCGCCTTCGACTTGGTTCTGGACGGCGTGGGCGTGTTCGGCAGTGGCCGGAACGCCCGCGTCCTCTGGGCCGGGGTGGAGCGCAGCGAGGCTCTGTCCCACCTCCAGTCCAAGGTCGAGTCGGCGCTGGTGCGCTGCGGCCTGCCGGTGGAGGAGCGCAAGTTCTCCCCGCACATCACGCTGGCCCGCCTGAAGGACGCGCCCAAGGACCGCATCGGCCGCTTCATCGAAGAACGCGGCCTGTTCCGCGCCGGCCCGATCCGCATGAACCACTTCACGCTCTACCGCAGCCACCTCGGCAAAGGGGCCGCGGTGTATGAGGCGTTGCGGGAGTATGGGTTGGGGTGAGGGGGTTCTCGATTGTCGTCGGGCAACGGATGCTCGTCGGGCAACAGGATTCACACGGATTTCACGGATTTAAGCACGGATGACACGGATTTGAGTCGCGTAGGTTGGGTTAAGGCGCAGCCGCAACCCAACGCCCGCAGCGACGCAAAGCCTGTTGGGTTTCGCGTGCGCTCAACCCAACCTACGGGCATTCAATCCGTGAAATCCGTGTCCAAATCCGCGAAATCCGCGAAAAATCTGTTGCCGCCAAGAATCCTGCCCCCTTACAGCGGCACGCCCTTGATCATGCGCGGCAGGTCGCCGACCACACCCATCGCGTGCCGCATGAAGAAGCGCTTCAGCGGCGGCAGGCGGTTGACGACGGCCATGCCGAGGTCGCGGGCCAGCCGGATCGGCGGGATGTTGTTGGAGAACAGGTGCACCAGCCCGTCGCAGACGGCGGCCAGCAGCACGGTGTCGAAGCGGCGCCAGCGCTGGAAGCGGGCCAGCACCTCCGGCGAGCCGACGTCGAGGCCCAGGCGGTGGGCGTCCACGATCACCTCCGCCAGCGCCGCCACGTCGCGCAGGCCCAGGTTCAGGCCCTGGCCGGCGATGGGGTGGATGGCGTGGGCCGATTCGCCGACCAGCGCCAGACGCTCCGCGATGAAGCTCTCGGCCAGCAGGACGGACAGGGGCCAGCCCTCGCGCCGGGTCAGGATCTCGATGTCGCCGAGATAGCCGCCGGAGCGGCGGGTCAGCTCCTCGATGAACTGGTCCTCGGGCAGCTTCAGGTACATGTCGGCCAGCGAGGACTTCTCGCTCCACACGATGGAGGAGCGGTTCTCCGTCATCGGCAGGACGGCGAAGGGGCCGTTGGGCATGAAATGCTCCACCGCCACGCCGTTGTGCGGCTGCGAATGGCGGATGGTGCAGATGATGGCGGTCTGGTCGTAGGCCCAGCGGCGCACGCGGATGCCGGCGCTCTCACGCGCCAGCGAGCGGCGGCCGTCGGCCCCCACCACCAGCCGCGCCTTCACCACCCGCCCATCGGCCAGCGTCACCGAGGCGCCGTTGCGCGACCGCTCGATCTTCGTCGCCTGGGCCGGGGCCAAGTGCACAAGGCCCGGCAGTTCCGCCGCGCGGGCGAACAGGGCGCGGCGCATGTCCTTGTTGTCGAGGATCCAGCCGAAGGGCTGGTTCTTGCCGTCCACCGTCACGTCGGTGTGGTCGTAATGGACGAACAGCGGCGAGAACTGGTCGGCGACGCGGATGTCCAGGATCGGGCCGGCTTGCGGCTCCATGTGCTTCCACACGCCCGCGCCTTCCAGCACTTTCATGGAGGCGTAGGCCACCGCCGTGGTCCGGATGTCGAACCCGTCCGCCGCGTGGTGGTCCGGGCTGTCACGGTCGATGCAGACCACCGGAACGCCGGCGGTGGCGAGTGCGGCCGCCATGCTGAGCCCGGCGAGGCCGCCGCCCAACACCACAACCTCGGTCGTGATCTCCTGCGCTGCGGTGGTGCCCGAGTCGGTCATGATGACGTGCCCTTCGAAGTTCGTATGCGGGTGAACAATCGTCCCCCCTTTGCCGGATGTCCAGTGGCGCAGCGTCGCGGCTTGCGCAATGCACAGAAAATAGGCACTCTCTGCCCAAGGGCGCGCCGGATGCGCTGGATTCGCTTGAAATTGGCGGCTCCTGCAACCGGCACGATTTTTGAAGACGTTGATTTTTGCGGTCGAGGCGAACACGCTCGATGCACGTTCGGGCTATCCCTCGGGAGAGAGGGGATCGACCGAGGGGCCGGGCGACCGCGCGGGCCGGCACACACGCTTAAAGGGGAAGCCACATGAAACTGGTTATGGCCATCATCAAGCCGTTCAAGCTGGACGAAGTGCGCGAGGCGCTGACCTCGCTCGGGATCCAGGGCCTGACGGTGAGCGAGGTGAAGGGCTTCGGCCGCCAGAAGGGTCAGACCGAGATCTACCGCGGTGCCGAGTACTCCGTGAGCTTCCTGCCCAAGGTCAAGGTCGAGGTCGCCGTGTCCGACGACCAGTACGAGCAGGTGGTCGAGGCGATCCAGAAGGCCGCCAACACCGGCCGCATCGGCGACGGCAAGATCTTCGTCATGGAGATCGCCCAGGCCGTGCGCATCCGCACCGGCGAGACGAACTCCGAAGCCCTGTAATACCATGTTCGAAACGTTCTGACGTTTCGAACATGGTATCGGCCGCGACGGCGGCCGCGGCCCGCAAGGGCCGAAGCCTGCGTGGCGTGTGAACGCAGCGGTCCGAATGTTTCGGACCGCGTGTAACGCGGCGCTTCGGGCCGGGCTTCCCGGCACGACCGTTCCGGGTCCGCCCGTCCGGCTGGGCGGACCCAGGACGGGTTTTGGGTCGGATCTTTGCGGCGTTTCCCGCCGGGGCTGAGCGCGCTGTTCGTTTTTCTTGCGCGGCCATTCCCGCGACTTGAGGGCGCCTCTTCCAGTCCTTCGAAAGCCGCCGTGAACCAGCCCGTTCGCGCGCTGTTTGCTTTTCCTTGTCCGGTTTTGTGCCCTTGTGCGGGCGCACCACCGCCGGTAGGATCGTTTCCGATTCGTACGGGTTGCGCCGAACCGGCGGGCCTGTCTTTTTGGCCGACCTATTGGAAGGATTTTCGGCGGCATGTCCCTTCCGGACCTTGGCACCTTCGCGACCATCAACGACCGGCTCGACCGGCTGTCCGATTATCCCTTCACGCGGCTGGCGGCCCTGCTGTCCGGTGTGACGCCGCGCGCCAACGTCGAGCCGATCATGATGTCGGTGGGCGAGCCGCAGCACAAACCGCCGGCCATCATCGACGAGACGCTGCGCGCCAACGCGCATCTCTGGGGCAAGTACCCGCCGGTGGGCGGCACGCCGGAGTTCCGCAGCGCCGTCGGCGACTGGCTGACCCGCCGCTACGCCCTGCCGGGCGGGCTGTTCGACGCGGAAAAGTCCGTCCTGCCGGTGTCCGGCACGCGGGAGGCGCTGTTCCTGCTCGCCCTGCTGGCCGTGCCGACCACCAAGGCGGGCCGGCAGCCGGCCGTGCTGATGCCCAACCCCTTCTACGCGCCTTACGAGGGGGCGGCCCTGCTGGCCGGGGCGGAGCCGGTGTTCCTGTCGGCGACGCGCGAGACCGGCTTCCTGCCGGACCTCGACGCCCTGTCGCCGGAACTGCTGGAGCGCACGGCGCTGTTCTACCTCTGCACCCCGGCCAACCCGCAGGGGGCGGCGGCGGACGCCGCCTATCTGACGCGGGCCATCGGGCTGGCGCGGCAATACGGCTTCGTGCTGGCCGTGGATGAATGCTACGCCGAGATCTACCTGGACAGCCCGCCGGTCGGCGCGTTGCAGGTGGCGTCGGGCCTGGAGCACGGCAGCGATCCTTGGCGCAACCTGCTGGTCTTCCATTCCCTGTCCAAGCGGTCGAGCGCGGCCGGCCTGCGGTCCGGCTTCGTGGCCGGTGATCCGCGGCTGATCGCGGCCTTTTCCCGCGTGCGCAGCTATTCCAACGCCGGCATGCCGCTGCCGGTGCTGGCGGCCAGCGCCGCGCTGTGGCGCGACGAGGCGCATGTGGAGGAAAACCGCGCGCTTTACCGCGCCAAGTTCGAGGCGGCGGAGGCCTCGCTGAAGGGCCGCTTCGGCTATTACCGGCCGGACGGCGGCTTCTTCCTGTGGCTGGACGTCGGCAACGGCGAGGAGGCGACGCGCCGCCTGTGGGCGGAAGGCGCCATTCGCGTGCTGCCCGGCGCCTATCTGTCGCGCAGCAACCCGGGCGAGCCGAACCCCGGCGATCCCTTCATCCGCGTGGCGCTGGTCAACGACACCGAAACCGTCGCCAACGCCTGCGCCGCCATCGCGCGGATTCTGGGCTAAGACATCTAGCCCCTCTCCCTTGAGGGGAGAGGGGTTGGGGTGAGGGTGGCGGGGTTTTTTCCCGGCTGCCGCCGGTAATGACCCCTCAACCCAACCCTTCTCCCCCAAGGGGAGAAGGGATTTTTGATTGTGGCACATCAGGAACTCCACCCATGGCTCGACCCGCAAGCCCCCGCAGCGGAAGCGGCAAATCCTCCGGACGGCCGGAGAAGCCGCCCTTCTTCTCGCCCGCCATGCGCGCCTTCGTGGTCGCGCGGGCGCGCGAGCTGGCGGGATTCGCCCTCGGCGTGCTGGGGCTGGGGCTGATGATCGTGCTGGGCAGCTACAACCCGTCCGACCCGTCCTGGAACGCTGTGCCCGCCGCCGGGGCCCGGATCCACAACCTGTTCGGCCTGTTCGGCGCCTATCTGGCCGACCTGCTGATCCAGGCGCTGGGCTGGGCCGCCTATCTGCTGGCGCTGGTGCCCATGGTCTGGGGCTGGCGGCTGAGCCTGCAGAAGAGCGTCCGCCACCCGCTGTTCCGCAGCGTGCTGGCGGTGTGGGGCGTGCTGCTGGTCGCCATGTTCCTGGCCGGCATGACCGACCTGGAGGACGACCCGCTGAACGGCCATCCCGGCGGCAGCTTCGGCATGGTGCTGCTGGAGGGGGTCAGCAACCTGCTGCTGGGCGGCAACGGCCGGTCGGCGGTCGCCACCTCGGCGGGCGTGGCCGGCGGCTTCATCCTGTTCATCGCCATGGGCCTGTCCATCGGCGAATGGCTGGCCAGCCTGCGCCAGCTCCTCACCCTGCCCGGCCGGATCCGCCGGGGCGTCGGGGCGGGCTTCGGGGCCGGATTCGGGCTGCTGCGCCGGCACGGCAACGCGGCCATGAGCTTCGCCACCAGCCGCATCGGCGACATGAGCCGCCGCGACCCGCGCTTCGAGGCTCCGGACGAGCCCCACCCGGCGGACACGGACGCGGACGAGGGCGGCACGGACACCCTGCGCGCGACGCCGCGCGCGTCCCGCACCCGCACCGAGCCGACCATTGAGCCGCGCCCCGACGCCAAGGCCCGCGACGTGGCCGTGGTGACCAGCGCGCCCAAGCCCGCCAAGGCCGCCGCCGACGCGCCCCGCCGCGACACCCCGCGCCAGGCCGCCCTGCATCTGGAGGAGGCTGACGGCTACGAGCTGCCGCCGCTGGACCTGTTGCAGGTCGTCCCCACCTCCGGCCGTGGCGAGAAGGTGGACGAGGCGGCGCTGCGCGAGAACGCGGTAAAGCTGGAAGGCGTGCTGTCCGACTTCGGCGTGCGCGGTGAGGTGCAGAAGGTCCACCCCGGCCCGGTCGTCACCCTGTACGAGCTGGAACCGGCCCCCGGCACCAAGTCGTCCCGCGTCATCGGTCTGGCCGACGACATTGCGCGGTCGATGAGTGCCGTGTCCGTGCGCGTCGCCGTGGTGCCCGGCCGCAACGTCATCGGCATCGAGCTGCCCAACGCCAAGCGCGAGACCGTGCTGCTGCGCGAGCTGATGGCCGCCGACGCCTTCGACAAGAGCGGCGGCAAGCTGGCGCTGGCGCTGGGCAAGGACATCGGCGGGCAGCCCATCGTGGCCGACCTCGCCCGCTTCCCGCACCTGCTGGTGGCGGGCACCACCGGTTCGGGCAAGTCGGTGGCGATCAACACGATGATCCTGTCGCTGCTCTACCGCCTGCCGCCGGACCGCTGCCGCTTCATCATGATCGACCCCAAGATGCTGGAGCTGTCGGTCTATGAGGGCATCCCGCACCTGCTGTCGCCGGTGGTGACCGATCCCAAGAAGGCGGTCGTCGCGCTGAAATGGACGGTGCGGGAGATGGAGGACCGCTACCGCAACATGTCCAAGCTGGGCGTGCGCAACATCGAGGGCTACAACGCCCGCCTGCGCGAGGCCCGCGCCGACGGCGAGTCGCTGACCCGCCGCGTGCAGACCGGCTTCGACCCCGACACCGGCAAGCCGATCTTCGAGGAACAGCCGCTCGACCTGAAGGAGCTGCCCTACATCGTCGTCATCGTCGACGAGATGGCCGACCTGATGCTGGTGGCGGGCAAGGACATCGAGGCGGCGATCCAGCGTCTGGCGCAGATGGCGCGTGCCGCCGGCATCCACCTGATCATGGCGACGCAGCGTCCGTCGGTGGATGTCATCACCGGCACGATCAAGGCCAACTTCCCCACCCGTATCAGCTTCCAGGTCACCTCCAAGATCGACAGCCGCACCATCCTGGGCGAGCAGGGGGCGGAGCAGCTGCTCGGCCAGGGCGACATGCTCTACATGGCCGGCGGCGGCCGCATCACCCGCGTCCATGGCCCCTTCGTGTCGGACCAGGAGGTCGAGCATGTGGTGAAGTACCTGAAGACGCAGGGCGAGCCCGCCTACGTCGACGCCATCACGGAGGAGGACGACGAGGACGCGTCCTCCTCCTTCGATGACGGCTCGGCGGCCGGCGGCGGGTCGGGCGACGACCTCTACGACAAGGCGGTGGCCGTGGTCTGCCGCGAGCGCAAGGCCTCCACCAGCTTCATCCAGCGCCAGCTGCGCATCGGCTACAACTCCGCCGCCCGCCTGATCGAGCGGATGGAGACCGAAGGCGTGGTCAGCAAGCCCAACCACGCCGGCAAGCGCGACGTTCTGGCGCGGAACATCGAGGAGTAGCGAATCATACCCTCGCCCATCTCCGATGGGAGAGGGAGGGACCCACGGCGCAGCCGTGGAAGGGTGAGGGCAAGGTTCCTCGGGATGACCTTGCCCTCACCCTCCCACCTTCGGCGGGTCCCTCCCTCTCCCGCTGGAAGCGGGAGAGGGGAATTCAGGGCCACGCTCGTTTCCGGCCCTGTTTCAGCCCAAAAGATCCTGTAGAAGCAGGGACCATGAAGACCGCGCTCCTCCGCCGCACCCTCGCCGCCGCCGCTGTTGCCCTGTTCGTGGGCACGCTGGCCGCCACCCCGGCCCTGGCCGCTCCCCCCCGCCCGGCCACCCTGTCCGCCCAGGACCAGGCGGTGATCGCGCATGTGGAGGAGTACCTGAACGGCATCCACACGCTTCAATCGAAGTTCGTGCAGGTCAGCCCGAACGGGCAGCAGACGACGGGCACCTTCTACCTGTCGCGGCCGGGCCGGATGCGCCTGGAATACGACCCGCCGGTGAAGGACTTCGTCGTCGCCGACGGATCCTTCATCTTCTACTGGGACGGGGAGATGCGGCAGCAGTCGAGCGCGCCCATCGGCTCCACCCTCGCCGACTTCATCCTGCGCAAGGACATCCACCTCAGCGGCGACGTGACCGTGACCGGCGTCTTCCAGGCGCCCGGCGTGGTGGAGGTCAGCCTGACCGAGACCAAGGACCCCGGCAAGGGCACCCTGACGCTGGTCTTCGAGGATCGGCCCTTCCAGCTGCGCAAGTGGCGCGTGCTGGACGCCCAGGGCTTGACGACCGAGGTGGCGCTGCTGAACCCGCGCAGCGGCGTGCAGTTCGATTCCAACCTGTTCTACTTCGTGGAGCCGAAAAAGGGGTCGGATTACGGCCGGGGGAACTGAGGCCGCAACCAAACCCCTTCCGGCCCTGTTGCCGCTTGTGTGCATCGCACCAACACAGGAGGCAAGCCATGGCTGTGGTCCGCGTCTACGACGCCGAGCGCGTCCAGTGCATGAACGACCTGCTGGCGCGCAACTGGTGGGTTATGGCCCTGCGCGGGGCCGCGGCGATCGTTCTGGGATTTCTCGCCTTCATGATGCCGGGGGTGACGGTCGCCACGCTGGCGATCATGCTGGCGGCCTACCTGCTGGCGGACGGTGTCCTTGCCATCATCGCCGGCATCCGCGCCGCCCGCGCGCAGGAACGCTGGCTGCCCTTCGTCCTGGAAGGCATCGCCGGCCTGATCGCCGGGGGGCTGGCGGTCCTGTGGCCGAAGGCGACCCTGTTCGCGCTGGTCTTCCTGGTTGCCGTCTGGTCGGTCGTCACCGGCTTCGCCGAGATCATGAGCGCCTGGCGCATGCACCGCAGCCACGGCAAATGGGCCTGGGGCATCGCCGGCGCCCTGTCTGTGGTGTTCGGCTTCGGCGTGTGGGCGGTGCCGGCGCTGGGGCTGCTGGCGCTGGCCTGGAGCGTGGCGAGCTACCTGATCGCCTTCGGCGTGCTGACGCTGGTCACCGCCTTCCGCCTGCGCCGCTGCCACCACGACCACAGCCATTCCGATCACGGCACCGCCGTGCCGGCCGAATAGCCGTCAGGCCAGCGCCGCCAGCATGAAGGCCGGCAGGGCGAAGCTGGCGGCGTGGATGTCCGGCGTGTAGTAGCGGGTCACCAGCCCCGCCGCGTCGAAGCGCGGGCGGATGGCGTCGGCCGTCTGGCGGCGCAGCGACTCGTCGTCGGTCGCCCAGCCGAAGGCCATGAAGCCGCCGTAGTAGCTGGGCACCGGCGCCACGAAGAAGCCGGCATCCTTGAACAGCCGGCCCAGCCGCCGATGGCTGGTGTTCAGCTCGTCCGGCTGGAGGAAGGGCACGCCGTTCTGCGTGACCAGCACCCCGCCCGGCGTCAGCCGCGCCTTGCAGTCGCGGTAGAACTCCTCGGTGAAGAGGACCGCACCCGGCCCGTGGGGGTCGGTGGAGTCGACGATGATCACGTCGTAGGTCTCGTCGGTGTCCTTCACGAAGGCGCAGCCGTCCGCGATCACGAGGTTGGCGCGCGGGTCGTCGAAGGCCCCGGCGCTGATGGAGGGCAGATGCGCAATCGACAGGTCCACCACGGTCCGGTCGATCTCCACCATCGTCACGCGCTCGACCGCCTTGTGTTCCAGGCAGCGGCGCAGCATGCCGCCGTCACCGCCGCCGACGATCAGCACACGGCCGACGCGCCCATGCGCCAGGATCGGCACATGGGTCAGCATCTCGTGATAGATGAACTCGTCGCCCTCGGTGGTCTGGATGACCCCGTCCAGCGCCATGACGCGGCCAAGCACCGGGTTCTCGAAGATCACCAGATCCTGGAGGTCCGTCTTGTCCCGGTACAGGACGCGGCCCATGCGCAGGCGCTGGGCCACGTCCGGGTACAGGGTCTCGTCGAACCAGCCGCCGTTCTTCTGGCCGCCGTTCACTTTATCGGAGGTCATGACTCGGTTTCGCCGCGCAGCAGCTCGTCGCACTTCACCCGGGACGGGCTGAAGGCGCGTTCCAGCACCGGGATGGCCTTCATCGGTTCGGCGTCGCCGCACATGAAGATGTCCAGCGCGGCGTAGCCACGCTCCGGCCAGGTGTGGATGCTGATGTGCGACTCGGCCAGCACCGCCACGCCGGAGATGCCGCCGTTCGGCGTGAAGTGGTGCAGGTGGATGTGCAGGAGCGTCGCGCCCGCCACCTCCACCGACTCGATCAGCGCCGCGCGGACGTGCTCAAGCTCGTCCAGGCGCTCCGCGCCCCACAGGTCGATGATCAGGTGCGTGCCGGCGAAGACCTTGCCGTCGCGCGCGATGAAATGGTCCTTGCGTTCGTCTTGGGCTTCTTTCCAAGGACCCGTCGTGACATTCGTCCGGTCGACGGTGTGACCTTCCGCTTGGGCTTTCCTTGGAGCGCTTCCCAAGTCCATCCCCAATTGGAAGAGAGAAGCGGACTTCGCCATCGTTCTCCCCCATCAGCAGATGTTCCGCGGAGACCGCGGAGAGGGGCGGCATATGGCCCAAGCCGCCCGGCAAATCAACAAAATTCTACAGCTCGACAGCGCTTTTTGGCCCGTTTCCGGCCCACTGGCGCAGTGTCCTCGCCCCGCGCATAATCGTGGAGCTAACCGCCCACGAGCCGCCCACGAGCCGCAAATGAACCGCAAACCCCTGATCGGCGTTCCCGCCTGCGCCCGCATGATGGGCGAGCACCCCTTTCACGTCGTCGGCGACAAGTATGTGCGCGCGGTGTCGGACGGGGCGGGCGGCATGCCGCTGCTGATCCCCGCGCTGGGGACGGCGCTGGAGATGGACGATCTGGCCGGCCGGCTGGACGGCCTGCTGGTCACCGGCAGCCCGTCCAATGTGGAGCCGCACCGCTACGGTGGCGCGCCCAGCGAGCCCGGCACCCTGCACGACCCGGAGCGCGACGCCACCACCCTGCCGCTGATCCTGGCCGCGCTGGAGATGGGCGTGCCCCTGCTGGGCATCTGCCGGGGGTTCCAGGAGTTGAACGTCGCGCTGGGCGGCACGCTGCACCCGGCGGTGCACGAGGTGCCCGGCCTGTCCAACCACCGCGAGGACAAGGAGGCGCCGCTGTCCGTCCAGTACGGCCCGGCGCACAGCATCCGGCTGGCGCCCGGCGGAATCCTGGCCGAACTGGCCGGCGGGGCGGTGGAGGTGCACGTCAACTCCCTGCACGGGCAGGGGATCGACCGGCTGGCGGACGGCTTGATGGTGGAGGCGACCGCCGCAGACGGGCTGGTCGAGGCGGTGCGGGTGGCCGGGGCGCCGGCCTTCGCGCTGGCGGTGCAGTGGCACCCGGAATGGCGGTTCTGGGAGAACCCGCTGTCGGCGGCGCTGCTGCGCGCCTTCGGGGCCGCCGCCGCCGAACGGGCTCGGCGGCGGGCGTCCTGAAAACGCAGGCGCACTAAACTGTTCGCAACCTTAACGTGCTTGAAATCCAGGCACGCCTTCGGTGCTTATCCGGCGCGGGAGACGCGGCGCAGGAAGTCGATGAGCTGGGCCTGCTCCTCCGGGGAGAGATCCTTCACCATGGCCTTGTCGTGGGCCTCGATGCGTGGAATCAGCTCGTCCAGCAGCTTTTCGCCTTCCGGCGACAGGCGCAGCGCGTAGGAGCGGCGGTCGTTCGGCGACGGCGCGCGGATCACGAGGCCGCGCGACTCGAGCCGGTCGATCACCGCGACCATGGTGGAGCGATCGATGCCCACGGCCGCGCCCAGGTCGGACTGCGACAGGCCCTCGTTCTCCTTGATCATGATCAGCACGCCGAACTGGCCCGGCGTGATGTCGTGGGGAGCCACGGCGTTCTGGAAGCTTTGGAAAACGGCCACCTGCGCCTTGCGCAGATTGTAGCCGACCAGCTCCGGCAGGGGGCCGAGAGCCATTTTTCCGGTCTTGCTGGGACGCTGGCGGGTGCGGCGGTCCCCGGTGGTGGAACGGTCGGTGTCAGTCAACGGTAGCGCCATTGTGTATGAGCTTGTCTGTTGGTCGGGTAAAATGCAGGCAAGTGCTACTTTTGTCAGCAAGAACCGCGCAGTCCGATTCGATTGCATAGCACCCATTCGCGTTACGCATTGGTTACACCGCAAGCAGTGACCACCTCTAAGTGTACGAAGTGACCGCGCCCCGCCGAATTCACGGGCATGCCTGACGCGGTTGCCCGCGGCCGGTCTTCCCCTGCCGCCCGCGGGATCCGGAACGGAGCTTCCGACGCCCGGTCCCCCCCAGACCGGGCGTCTTCGCGCCCGGCCCATGCTTCCAGACAAGACCGTCTTTCAGACAAGATCATTGTCCGTCCGGCGGGCTTTCAGGCAAGCAGACTTTCGGATAGGTGTTGGTGTCCGCAGCATCCGAAAGAAAGGCGCGCCATGGCCTACGCCATCCCTCTGTGGTCCCAGCCCACCGTTCCGGTCGTCGGCGGCGATCCGTTCCCGGTCCGCCGCATCTACTGCGTCGGCCGCAACTACGCCGCCCACGCGCGCGAGATGGGCGCCGATCCGGACCGTGAGCCGCCCTTCTTCTTCGCCAAGCCCGCCGACGCCGTCGTGGCCGACGGCGGCACCGTCCCCTACCCGCCCAAGACCGCCAACCTCCACCACGAGATCGAGCTGGTCGTCGCCATCGGGCGCGGCGGGCGCGACATCCCGGTGGAGAGCGCGCTGGAGCATGTCTACGGCTACGCCGTCGGGCTGGACATGACGCGCCGCGACCTTCAGAACGCCGCGAAGAAGGAAGGCAAGCCCTGGGACATGGGCAAGGGCTTCGACCATTCCGCCCCCTGCAGCGCCATCCGCCGCGCCGCCGACATCGGCCACCCGGACAAGGGCGCGGTGACGCTGTCGGTCAACGGTGACCTGCGCCAAAAGGGCGACCTGTCCGACCTGATCTGGTCCATCTCCGAAACGATCTCGTACCTGTCTGGCCTTGTCGAGCTTCAGCCAGGCGACCTGATCTACACCGGCACGCCGGAGGGCGTGGCCGCCGTGGTCAGCGGCGACCGGCTGGAAGGCGCCGTCGAGGGCGTCGGCACCCTGACCGTGACCATCGGCTGAGTAATCGAATGCGCATTGCCACCTGGAACATCAACTCCGTCCGCATGCGGATGGAGTTGCTGCTTCGCCTGATCGACGAGACGCAGCCGGACGTCATCTGCCTTCAGGAAACCAAGGTCGTCGACGCGGACTTCCCCCTGGCCCCGCTGGCCGAGAAGGGCTACGTCCACGCTCACGTCCACGGGATGAAGAGCTACAACGGGGTCGCCATCCTGTCGAAGCTGCCCTTCGTCTCGCGCGACGTGCAGCACTGGTGCAAGAAGCAGGACTGCCGCCACGCGCTGGCCGAGCTGCCGGGCGGGATCGAGCTGCACAGCGTCTACATCCCGGCGGGCGGAGACATTCCGGACCCGGAACAAAACGACAAGTTCGCCCACAAACTTCAGTTCGTAGACGAAATGACCGAGTGGTGGACCACCCACCGCAGCCCCGAGCGGCGCATGGTCATGGTCGGCGACCTGAACATCGCGCCGCTGGAGCACGATGTGTGGAATCACAAGGAGTTGCTGAAGATCGTCTCGCACACGCCCATTGAGGTGGAGAAGCTGACGGCCATGCAGCGCTCCATCGGCTGGGTGGACGCCGTGCGTCATTTCGTTCCCGAAACGGAAAAGCTCTACACCTGGTGGAGCTACCGCGCGAAGGATTGGGCGGCGTCCAACCGGGGCCGCCGCCTGGACCATGTGTGGGTGACGCCGCCGCTGAAGGACGCCTTGCAGGGCCACCAAATCCTCCGCGACGCCCGCGGCTGGGAGCCGAAACCCTCAGACCATGTCCCAGTGATCGTGGATCTGAATATCTGAATCGGCGCTTCTATCCCCTCTCCCAGCCCCGCTGGGAGAGGGAGGGACCCGCCGCAATGTGGCGGGAGGGTGAGGGCAAGGTTTTCCCGAGAATCTTGCGACTGCATGCCCTGGAGTCTCGGCGAAACCTTGCCCTCACCCTCCCATCGCTTTGCGATGGGCCCCTCCCTCTCCCGCCGGGGGCGGGCGAGGGGTTTCTAAAAGCGCTTCATTCCACTATCGAAACATTCATCGCCACGACGCTGGGCGTTCCATCCTTGGCGATCCGGAAGCGGTGGAAGCAGCCGTCCGTGAGGCGGTGCGCCGGTTTGGCGACCATGTCCCAACCGGTGGCCAGCGCGTAGAGCGCGCGCATGACGCCGTTGTGGGCGACGGCGCCGGTTGGGCGACCGTCGGCCGCCAGTTCGGCCAGCCAGGGCTTCAGGCGGTTCTGCACGTCGCGCGGGCTCTCCCCGCCCGGCGCGTGGAAGTCGAGGCCGAGCTGCTCGCGCTCCGCCGTTAGGGCGCCGCTCGCCCGCAGATCGTCCAGCAGGCGCCCTTCCCAGTCGCCCCAGTTCATCTCCACCAGCCGGGGCTCCGGCGTGGGGTCGAGGCCGAGGAGCCGCGCCGTTTCCCAGGCGCGCCGCTTCGGGCTGGCGACCCAGCGGTAGTTCAGCACCTCGGAAGGCAGGCGCCAGAGGGCGACTCGGGTGCGGCCGGCGTCGGACAGGGGCTCGTCGACGCTGCCCTGGATGCGGCCGGCGGCGTTCCAGGCCGTCGGGCCGTGGCGCAGGATGATGAGGTCGGTCATGGGGTTCCCTTGAGCGCGATGCGCCGAACCAAGCCATCCAGTTCGGCCGCCGCGATGGAAAAGTCGTGCTCGTCGCGCGCGATGCGGCGCGCGGCCTCGCCGAAGGCCCGGCGGCGCTCCGAGTCGCGCAGCAGCGACTCGACGGCACCGGCGAAGGCAACCGCATCGCCGACGGGCGTCAGCAGCCCGGTGACGCCGTCGCGCACCACGTCGGGCACGCCGCCCGTCCGCCCGGCCACGACCGGCAGCCCGGCCGCCTGCGCTTCCAGCAGCGCCATGCCATAAGCCTCGTTGATCGCGGGCCAGACGAGAAGGTCCGAGGCGGCGTAAAGGGCCGGAAGGGCGGGTGCATCGAGTTGGCCGAGGAAGTGAACGGCTCCACGGGCAAAAAGCAACTCGATCCGAGCACGGGCAGAGCCGTCGCCGACGAGGAGGAGGTGAAGAGGGGGCAAAGCTTTTCCGGCCAGAGCTTCCGCCAGGATCTCGTACGAGCGCTCCTTGTCGCCGGGGCGCATCATGCCGACGGCCAGCAGCCAGGGGACGTCCGGAGACAGGCCGTGGCGCTCGGCCAGCGCGGCACGGTGCTGCGCGCGGGCGTCCGCGGCGGCGGCGAAGGGGGCAGTCTCGATGAAGGGGCGCAGGGGCACCAGCCGGTCCGGCGAGTCGAGCAGGGGCAGGATGCCCTCCGCGTCGTGGCCGGCTATGGTGACGATGGCGGCGGCCTGCCGGATCGCCGATTCCGTGGCGCAGTGTCCGGCGGCGAAGGGGCCGATGGCGCGCTTGGGCGCGAAGGAAGCCTCGGCCGCCACGTAGGGAATGCCGAAACGGCGGCAGACCGTCGGGCCGATCCAGTCCGGGGCCTTGTGGTAGAGGTGGTAGGTGAACCAGAGGTCCGGCGGTTCCCCCTGCCAGCGCCGGATCAGCCGGTCGGCGCAGCGGGCGCCCAGCTCCGCGAGGCGCTCCGCCCGGCCGGGCTGGCGGCCGTCGTCCCAACTGCGCAGGTTGGAGGCGAGCGTCACCCGGTGCCCGCCGGCCTCCAGCGCGGCGATCAGCAGGCGCGCCATGCGGCGGTCGCCCGACGGGACGGGGTGCGTCGGGGATTTCAGAGGCGCGTAGAAGGCGATGCGCATGCCCGCCCGCGCTCCCCAACCGTTCTAGATAAGGACCGGGTCCGGCGCGGCGACCACCCGGTTCCGGCCGGCGGCCTTGGCGCGGTACAGCGCCTCGTCGGCGCAGGACAGCAGGCCGTCCACGCTGCGGGACCCGGCGTGGCAGGAGGCCAGCCCGATGGACACGGTGAAGCGCACCTCCTCCGCTCCGGCCGGGACGGACAGCTCCGCCGTGCGGGCGCGGATGCGCTCGGCCACCAGGGCGGCGCCGGCGGCGTCGGTTTCCGGCAGCAGGATGGCGAACTCCTCCCCGCCCATGCGGCCCAGCAGGTCGTTGCCGCGCAAAACGCTTTGGCAGGCGTCGGTGAAGACCCGCAACGCCTCGTCCCCGACAGCGTGGCCGTGGGTGTCGTTGATGCGCTTGAAGTGGTCGACGTCCAGCACCAGCAAGGCGACCGGCCGGTCGTAGCGGCGGGAGCGGGCCATCTCCTGCTCCGCGACGTCGAAGAAATGGCGGCGGTTGCAGGCGCCGGTCAACGGGTCGGTGATCGACAGTTGACGCAAGCGCTCCTCGCTCTCCTTCAGCGCCGTCACGTCGTTGATCAGCACATAGATGACCGGCAGCCCGTCCCAGGGCAGCGGCGACATGCTGACCTGCGCGCAGGTGCGCCGCCCGTCCGCGGAGACGACGACGCCGTCCTGCGAGCGGATCAGCTCCCGTTCCTGAAGGCAGCGCAGGAAGGCCGCGCGCTGCGCCTCGGTGTCCGCCTCCTCCACGAAATCCAGGAAATGGCGCCCGACCAGCGCGTCGCCGCTCTGGCCCAGGATGCGCGCGGCTTCCTGGTTGGCGAAGACGATGCCCATTTCCTGATGGATCAGCAGCCCCGCCGGCAACAGGTCGAGCAGATCGCCCAGCTTGCTGCGCGTCACCGACAGCTCGTGGCTGGTGACGACCGCATCGGTGTCGTCGTCCAGCTCGATGAAGGTGAGCAGGGACGAAGCGCTGGAGTCGGAGAAGATGGTCATGAGGTCGCAGTCGTGGCGCGGCGTTAACACTTTACCGCCCGCCCATCAGTCGTGCAACGCACAACAGGCCGGATCACCAACAAAGGTCATAGGACTACCCCCGCCGGTGAAGCGCGCGAACAGGCGGTCGATGCCCGCCTCGCAGCCGAAATCCCGGCGCACGCGCGCCGCACCGGCCCGGCCCAGCGCGGCACGGGTCGCCGGGTCGCGGATCAGCCGTTCCAGCGCGTCGGCCAGCGCCTGGGGATCCTCCGGCTCGACCAGCCGGCCGGTGGCGCCGTCCTCGATCAGCTCCGGCACCGCGGCGGTGCGGGTGGACAGGCAGGGCAGAGCCTGCGCCTGCGCCTCCATCAGCACGTTGGGCAGCCCGTCGCGGTCGCCGTCGCGCGCCGTCCGGCAGGGCAGCACGAACAGGTCGGCGCGCCGGTACTGGGCGATCACCGCGTCCTGCGCCCGCGCGCCCATCCACTCGATCCGGCCGGTCAGGCCGAGACTGGCGGCCTGCGCCTTCAACGCCGTCAAACGCTCCCCACCGCCGACATGGACCCAGCGCCAGTGCAGCCCGTCCGGCAGGCGGCCCAGCGCGTCGACCAGCAGGTCGAAGCCCTTCTTCTCCACCGCCCGCCCGACCGACAGCAGGATCACCGGGTCGGCGGGATCGGACCCGTCGCGCGCCGGACGCACGGCGGGCGGGTCGGGGAAGCGGGCGAAGTCCAGCCCGTGGTACAGCAGCTCGACCCGCTCCGGCTCCGCCGCCAGCGCGGCGAGATGGTCGTGGCCGAAGCCCGTGCAGGTGACGCCCCAGCGCGCCTCGGCCAGCTTTTCCCGCTTTTCCCAGTCGGGCGAGGTCCAGATGTCCTTGGCGTGGGCGGAAAAGCTCCAGGGCAGGCCGGTCAGCAGGGCGGCGTAGCGGGCCACGCTGGCCGGCGTGTGCAGGAAATGGGCGTGCAGCCACCCCACCCCGGCCGGCAGCTCCGCCGCCAGCACGCAGGCCTGGCCGAAGCGGCGGACGCGGTTGCGCGTGGGGTCGCGGCGCAGATCGGCCGTCCAGGCGGCCCGAGCCGTCCGCCAGCCGGGCAAGCGCCGCGCGGCGGCCAGCGCGCGCAGCACCCGCACCGGTTCCTGGTGCAGATACTCGGGCAGGTAGGTGACCGGGGCGGCGACGCGGCGGTTCAGCTCGTGCACCGCCTTGTCGGTCGGGTGACGCAAGCTGATGATGTGTTGACGCAAGCCGCGCCGCTCCAGCCCCAGGATTTCCTGCGCGATGAAGGTCTCCGACAGGCGCGGCCAGCCCTTCACGAGGACGGCAACCGTCATGGGGGCGACCGTCATGGGATTTGCGCTCACGCGCAGCCCCCGGCGGCGCGCCGAAGCTCCGGCTCCCTCTCCCGCATCAACTCCCTTTGCGGCAGGTACCGCCCGGCCAGCCGGTTGACGCTGTCCAGCCCGTCCAGCAGGCCGGGCACGACGACCGAGGAGGGCGGGGACTGCCAGGGAAGCCGGCGCAGGGCCGTCGCCATGGCGGCGGCGTGGCGCACCCCGTCGTCCATCAGCACGGACACCAGCCCCAGGTCCCGCGCGCGGGTTGCCCGGATGGTCTGCTCGCGGCGCGGCGTTTCACGTGGAACGATCAGCGCCCGCTTGTCGAAGGACAGGATCTCGCAGAAGGTGTTGTAGCCGCCCATGGCGACCACCCCAGCCGCCCCCTGCATCAGCCTCTCGATCCGCGCCTCGAAGGCGGTGGCGGTGACCTTCGGCAGGGCGTCGGCCCGCGCCAGGAACTGCGCCTGGAGTTCCGGCTGCATGAAGGGGCCGAAGACCAGCACGGCGCGGTAGGGGATGTCGGGGTCAGCCTCGTAGGCGCGCAGGACCCAGTCCACCATCGCATCCCCGTCGCCGCCGCCGCCGGGGGTGACCAGGATGTAGGGCTCCTCCGGCAGGCCGGGCTCGTGCGGGGCGGCGGCCGGGACGGTGCGCTGCAGATAGCCGGTGTAGACCATCTTGGCCCGCGCCTCGTCCGAAAGGTCGATCCCCTCCAGCGGGTCGCAGACCTGCGGCAGGCCGTAGACCCAGATCTCGTCGTAGAGGCTGTCCAGCACCGGCAGCACGCCCTTGCGCTCCCACTCCGGGGCGAGCAGCGCCGGCTCGTCCAGCACATCGCGCAGGCCCAGCACCAGCGGCACGCCGCGCGCCTTCAGGTCGTGCAGAGTCTCCCGCACCTCGCCGCGCAGGCCCAGCGGTTCCTTGTCCACGATGAACAGATCGGGCTGGTACATCTCCGCCGTGTGGCGGATCAGCGAGGCCCGCATCGCCAGAATCTCGTCGATGTCCAGGTGCAGGTTCAGCGCGGTGTACTCGCCGTTGCGCAGCTTGATCACGCCGGGGATGCGCACGAAATCGACGCGCGCGCGGAAGTCGAAGCTGCCCACGATGGGCGACCCCGACAGGATCAGCACGGACAGGTCCTTGTAACGCTCCACCAGCGCATGGGCGATGGCCCGGCAACGGCGCAGATGGCCGAGCCCGAAGGTGTCGTGGCTGTAGATCAGCACGCGGCCGGAGGATGGGCGTTCGCTCATGAGCTTTCCTTCCCCCATATCTGGCCCCACATCTGGCCCCACCGTCTGGCCGGGCCGTCCCGGCCTGCGCGCGGTCCGTGAATGAGTGTGCGTCATGCCGCCTTTGCGGTTGTAGCAGACCAGTGTATCAGGAACCATGCCCCATGCTGCCGTGCAGCAAAGGAGGTACGGTTTCTGCTACCTCTGCGCGCCCGTGTCCCCTTGGTAGAATGGCGCCATGGAATCCAGCATCTTCCGGTTCATCTTTCGGCACAGCGCCCGCCAGCAGATCGCGCTGACCGTCATGACCCTGGCGTCGTTTCCGTTCCTCTATGCCTCGCTCGACCTGCCGAAGCGGATCGTCAACGAAGCCATCGCCGGCAAAAGGCTGCCCCAATCCTTCCTGGGCTTCCACGTCGATCAGGTAAGTTACCTGTTCGTGCTGTGCGGGCTGTTCCTGAGCTTGGTGTTGGTTAACGGGTGGTTCAAGTACGTCATCAACACCTACAAGGGGCGGCTGGGCGAGCGGATGCTGCGCCGTCTGCGGTACGAGCTGTATGTGCGGGTCCTGCGCTTTCCGCTGCCGCGCTTCCGGAAGATGTCGCCGGGCGAGATCATCCCGATGATCACGGCGGAGGTGGAACCGCTGGGCGGCTTCATCGGCGACGCCGTCGCCATCCCCGTGTTCCAGGGCGGCACGCTGCTGGTCTACATCGCCTTCATCTTCATCCAGGACCCGGTGCTGGGCGCGGCGGCGGTGGCGCTCTACCCGTTCCAAGGGTGGCTCATCCCGCGCTTGCAGCGCAAGGTCAATCAGCTTGGCAAGCAGCGCGTACGAGCCATGCGTCAAATCGCTGACCGCATCGGCGAAACGGTGTCCGGCATCCAGGAGGTGCACACCCACAACACCGCCGCGTGGCATCTCGCCGATCTCAGCCACCGGCTTGGCGATGTCTACGACATCCGGTTCGAGATCTATCAGCGCAAGTTCTTCGTGAAATTTTTAAACAACTTCATCAACCAGTTGACGCCCTTCTTCTTCTATTCCATCGGCGGTTATCTGGTCATCCACGGGCGGCTGTCCTTCGGTGCGCTGGTGGCGGTGCTGGCCGCGTACAAGGATCTGGCCGCTCCCTGGAAGGAGCTGCTGGACTGGTACCAGCAGAAGGAGGACAACCGGATCAAGTACGACCAGGTCGTCGAACAGTTCCATGTTCCGGATCTTCTGGACGACCACCTGCTGAACGGGGAGGAGGACATCCCCCTGCGCGGCACGCTGGCCTTCCGCAACGTCGGCTTCGGCGAGGACGGCAGCGCGCGGGTGCTGGAGGGGATCAGCTGCGAGATCCCGCTGGACGGCCACACCGCCGTCGTCGGCATCGGGTCCGGCCGGGACGAGCTGGCGCAGCTGGCGGCGCGGGTGCTGCTGCCCAGCGCCGGCCAGATCCAGCTGGGGGACTGCGATTACGCCGTCCTGCCGGAAAGCGTGACCGGGCGCCGCGCCGCCTATGTGGGGGCCACGCCCTACCTGTTCGCCGCCTCGCTCTACGACAATCTCGTCTACGGCCTGCGGCACCGGCCGCTGCGGCCGGGTGAGCATGGCAACCCCTCCCCCGAACGGCGCAAGCGCCGCATGACCGAGGCGGTGCTGTCCGGCAACACCACCGACGACGTGCGGGCGGACTGGATCGACTACGCCGCCGCCGGCTGCGACGGGCCGGAGGACCTGAAGGCGCGCATCCTGAAGGTGCTGACGCTCGTGAACCTGGACGAGGACGTGTATGGCATGGGGCTCGGCCGCACGGTCGATCCGGACAAGCGGCCGGAGGTGGCCGCCCGCGTGCTGGAAGCGCGCGATGCGATGCGGACCATGCTGGAAAACCCCGACCTCGGCCGCCTTGTGGAGCGGTTCGACCCAGCCCGCTACACCCTGAACGCCAGCGTCGCGGAGAACCTGCTGTTCGGCACGCCGGTCGGGCCGATCTTCCAGCCCGACGCGCTCGCCTCCAACCCGTACGTGCTGTACGTGCTGGACAAGGTCGGCCTGACAGAGCTGTTCCAGGACGTCGGCCGCCGCGTGGCGGAGACGATGGTGGAACTGTTCGCCGGCCTGCCGCCGGGGCACGAGTTCTTCGAGCGCTTCTCCTTCATCGGCTTCGCCGAGCTGCCCGAGTATCAGGCCATCCTGGGGCGCATCGCCAAGGAAGGCATGGGCACCCTGAAGCCGGAGGAGCGGACGCGGCTGATCGCCCTGCCCTTCCGTTTGATCCCCGCCCGCCACCGCCTGGGCCTGATGACCGCCGAGATCGAGCGCCAGCTCATGGAAGCCCGGCGCGTCTTCGCCGCCGACCTGCCGGCGGACCTGAAGGGCGCCGTCGCCTTCTTTGAGCCGGACACCTACAACGCCGCAGCCAGCATCCAGGACAACATCCTGTTCGGAAAGCTGGTCTACGGGCAGGCCCAGGTCCATTCCAAGGTCGGCCGCATCCTGGCGGAGCTGGTCGACCGGCTGAACCTGCGCGACACGGTGGTGGAGGTCGGGCTGGACCATCCGGTGGGCGTCGCCGGGTCCCGCCTGTCGGCGGCGCAGCGGCAGAAGGCGGCGCTGGCCCGCGCCCTGCTGAAGCGGCCGGACCTGCTGGTGCTGAGCGAGGCGACCAGCGGCCTGGACACCGCCAGCCAGAACAAGGTCCACAGCGCGATCATGGAGGACCGGCAGGGCTGCGGCCTGATCTGGGTCCTGCACCGCGCCACCTTGGCACGCGCCTTCGACCGGGTCATCGTGCTGAAGGACGGGCGCATCGCCGAACAGGGCCGATTCGAGGAATTGAGCAGACCCGGAACGCTTCTGCATGAGATGATGACGGCCGAATAGGCCGCCCGGCACGGAGGAGGCTTGAGCGCATGAGCATCGCCGAAGAAGTCGAGTGCCTTCGCAGGATCCCGCTGTTCGCCAACGTGGAGACGGCCAAGCTGAAGCTGCTGGCCTTCACCAGCGAGCGGCTGAACTTCAAAGCCGGGGACGTCCTGTTCCACCAGGACGAGATGGGCAGCTGCGCCTACATCCTGCTGAGCGGCGAGGCGGAGGTGGTGGTCACCGGTCCGGGCGGCCCGCTGGCCGTCGCCACGCTGGGCGCCAACGAGATCGTGGGCGAGATCGCCATCCTCTGCGACGTCCCCCGCACCGCCACCGTCCGCGCCGCCACCGACCTGGAAACGCTGTGCGTGCCCAAGGACCACTTCTTCCAGATGATGAAGGAGTTCCCGCAGATGGGCGTGGAGATCATGCGCGCGCTGGCCCACCGCCTGGAAAAGACCACCATCCGCCTGCGCGAAGTCCTGAGCCGACAGGTGTCGTGACCTAAAAATCCCTCGCCCGCCTCCGGCGGGAGAGGGAGGGGCCCGCGCCGAAGGCGTGGGAGGGTGAGGGCAAGGTTTTTCCGAGAGTCCTTCCTCTGCCTTCCTTGGATTCTCGGAGAAACCTTGCCCTCACCCTCCCGCCGCTTTGCGGCGGGCCCCTCCCTCTCCCATCGGGGATGGGCGAGGGAGTACTCGGACAGCCCCCGAAAGGTTCCCATGAACATCCTCTTCCATGTCCAGCATTTGCTCGGCATCGGGCATGACCGGCGGGCGGCGCTGATCGCGCGGGGGCTGGCGCGGGCCGGCATGGGCGTGACGGTGCTGCGCGGCGGGCATCCGGTGCCGGGCATCGACTACGGGCCGGCGGCCGTCGTCCAGCTTCCGCCGGCCCGCGCCGCCGACGGGACCTTCAAGACCCTGCTGGACGAGCACGACCGCCCCATTGACGACGCTTGGCGCGCCCGCCGGCGCGAGGCCGTGCTCAACGCGTTTAAACACACCCGGCCCGACGCGCTGCTGGTGGAGTCCTTCCCCTTCGGCCGCCGCGCCTTCCGGTTCGAGCTGCTGCCCCTGCTGGAGGCCGCCCGCGCCGTCGGCACGGTCACTGCCTGTTCCGTCCGCGACATCCTGGTCGCCAAGTCGAAGCCTGAGCGGCTGGACGAGACCGTCGCGACGGTGGAGCGCCTGTTCGACCGCGTGCTGGTGCACGGCGACCCGGCCCTGATCCCGTTCGAGACCACCTTCCCCGCCGCCGCGCGCATCGCCGGGCGCATCCTCTACACCGGCTACGTCGCCCCCCCGCCCACGGTTGCAGAAACGAACGACGGGGCGGACGAGGTGGTCGTCTCCGTCGGCGGCGGGGCGGTCGGGTTGCCGCTGCTGCGCGCCGCGCTGGCCGCCCGCGCGCTGACGCCCGCGCGGGACGCGCGCTGGC
The DNA here is from genome assembly GCF_053470405.2 of Azospirillum mesophilum. Taxonomy (NCBI): domain Bacteria; kingdom Pseudomonadati; phylum Pseudomonadota; class Alphaproteobacteria; order Rhodospirillales; family Azospirillaceae; genus Azospirillum; species Azospirillum mesophilum. The sequence continues at coordinate 120,190 of NZ_JBPXMQ020000014.1, read as the reverse complement.
GCCTGCTGGCCGGGCCGGATGTGCCGGAGGCTGAGTTCCACGCCCTGCGGGCCGAGGCCCCGCCCGGCGTGGTGGTGGAGCGCGCGCGGCCGGACTTTCCCGCCCTACTCCGCCGCTGCCGGCTGTCGATCAGCCAAGCGGGCTACAACACCGTGCTGGACCTGCTGCAAGCCGGCTGCCCCGCCGTCGTGGTGCCCTTTGCCACCGGCAACGAGACCGAACAGGCCACCCGCGCCCACCTGCTGGAGCAGCGCGGCCGGCTGGTCGTGGTCGAGGAGGCGGGCCTGACGCCGGAGAGTTTAGCCGAGGGCGTGAAGCGGGCGCTCGCCCTGCCCCCGCCCCCGCCGGTTCCCGTCCGCCTGGACGGCGCCGCCGAAACCGCGCGCCTGCTGGCTGATCTGGTGGATATGGCGAGGCGCCACTAAACCGTTTGGGATGCTTGGATTTTCACGCCGGGGGGGCCATGCTGGGGCCTGTTTCGGTCCCGGCACCCCGGTCGTGATGACGAAAACCGCTCTTCTCAGCCCTCCGCGCGCCGGTTGGGGCGATCTGGCTGCCGAGCTGGACGCTTGGGCGGACCGGGGGCTTACCGCGACCTTCTGGTGGCGCGACGACGACGCGACGGTGCCGACGCCGGAGCTGGGACGGCTCACCGACCTGTCGGACGCCTTGCGCGTTCCCCTGGCGCTGGCCGTCGTGCCGGCGACCGCCGCTCCGGATCTCGCCCGGCTTCTGGAAGGGTTTCCCCTCGTCAGCGTGCTCCAGCACGGCTGGTCGCACGCCAACCACGCCGCCCCACCGGCCAAGAAGTGCGAGCTGGGCGCCGACCGGCCGGCGGAGACCGTGGTGGCGGAGCTGGCCGAGGGTAAAGGCCGGCTGGAAGCTCTGTTTGGCGCGCGCGCCCTGCCCGTCCTGGTCCCGCCCTGGAACCGCATCGCGCCCGGCGTTGAGGTGCGTTTGACGGAGTTGGGAATCCAGGGCCTGTCCACCTTCGCCCCGCGAAAAGTGTCAAGTGGCCCCCTTGCTTGTGTCAACACGCCCGTGTGCGTCAACACGCATGTGGACCCGGTGGCGTGGCGCGACGGCGGGCGCTTCCTGGGCGAGGCTGAGTCGCTGGGCATGGCGGTCGCCCATCTGCGCGCGCGCCGGCTGGGGGAGGTTGACGCCGGGGAACCCACCGGGTTGCTGACGCACCATCTGGTGATGGACGGCGAAACCTGGGCCTTCACCGAACGTTTCCTGTCCGAGACCGTGCGTCACCGGGCGGCGGCCTGGCTGCCGGCCGGCGCCCTGTTCGGAGTTCCCTGAAATGGCGGAGGTGCTGCGCTATCCCTCCGCGGTGCTGCTCGGCGACTACGCGCGGGCGGCGGCGGGGCTGGCGCTGACGGCGCTGCCGCTGGCGCTGATCCCGGTCACCCCCTGGGTCGGCGGGCCGCTGGCGGCCTGCGCGCTGCTGTTCGCGGCCTTCGCCGTGCGCACCGTCCAGCGCCAGATCACCCGTGTGACCATGGACGAGGACGCCCTGCGCGCTGACGGGCCGCTGGGCGCCATGGTCCGCTGGGACGAGCTGTCGGACCTGCGGCTGCGCTACTACACGACCCGGCGCGGGCGCGACGATGGTTGGATGCAGGCGACCCTGCGAGGGCGGGGCGGGCGCATCCGGATCGACTCGACGCTCGACGGCTTCGACGCGGTGATCGAGCGGGCGGTGGAGGCGGTGAAGCGGAGGGGCCTGCGGCTGAGCCCGGTCACCATCGACAACCTGCTGGCCTTGGGCATCGAGCCCCCAGATCATACAGGACCGGAGGAACCGGCATCATGACCCGCAAGCTGCTCCGGGTGGAAGACCTGAAGGTCGGTTTCCATGTTCCGGGCGGCGTGGTGCAGGCTGTGCGCGGCGTGTCCTTCCGGGTGCGGGCGGGGTCCACCGTCGCGCTGGTCGGAGAATCCGGGTCCGGCAAGTCGGTGGCGGCGCAGTCGATCCTGCGCATCCTGCCCCGCTCCGCCCAGATCACCGGCGGGCGCATCCTGTTCGACGACGGGGACCGGACCGTCGACATCGCCGGCCTGCCCGCCGACGGCAAGGCCATGCGCGCGCTGCGCGGCGGCCGCATTTCCATCATCTTTCAGGAGCCGATGACCTCCCTCTCGCCGCTGCACACCATCGGCGATCAGGTGGGCGAGGCTGTGCGGCTGCACCAGCGGGTGACCGCCGCGCAGGCCCGCGCGCTGGCCGAGGACATGCTGCGCCGGGTGCGCTTCCCCGACCCGAAACGCGCGCTCGACACCTACCCGTTCGAGCTGTCGGGCGGCCTGCGCCAGCGCGCGATGATCGCCATGGCGCTGGTCTGCCGCCCGGCCCTGCTGATCGCGGACGAGCCGACGACCGCGCTGGACGTCACCATCCAGGCGCAGATCCTGAAGCTCATCAAGGACTTGCAGGCGGATTTCGGGATGGCCGTGCTGCTGATCACCCACGACCTGGGGGTGGTCGCCAACCTCGCGGAGGAGGTGGTGGTCATGCACCGGGGCCGGGTGATGGAGTCCGGCACGCGCGAGGACATCTTCGCCGACCCGCGCCATCCTTACCTGAAGGCGCTGCTGCGCGCCGTTCCCCGCTTCCACATGGCCCCCGGCGAGCGGCTGGTGCCCATCCGCTCGATAACGTCGAAGGGCGGCAGCCTGCTGGAGCAGGACCACCGGCCCTGGCCGCCCGGCGCCGACGAGGCCGGCCCCCTGCTGGCCGTGGAGGGCATCACCAAGCGCTACGGCGCGCGCAAGTCCGGCTGGTTCGGGGCGAAGGCCGGGGCGGGCACGCTGGCCGTGGACGACGTCAGCTTCACCATCCGCCGGGGCGAATGCCTGGGGCTGGTGGGGGAGTCCGGCTGCGGCAAGACCACGCTGTCGAAGATCCTGATGCGCGCCCTGACCCCCGACGCGGGCACCGTCCGCTTCAACGATTACGGCCGGGCCGTGGACGTGCTGGGCCTGCGCGGCGACGCGCTGACCGCCTTCCGGCGCAAGGTGCAGTTCGTCTTCCAGGACCCGTTCGGATCGCTGAACCCGCGCATGCCCGTCGCCGACATCATCGCGGAGCCGCTGGTCATCCACCGCATCGGCGACGAGGCCGAACGCGCCGCCCGCGTGCGGGAACTGATGGAGCTGGTCGGGCTCGACGCCCGCCACCTGAAGCGCTACCCGCACAGCTTCTCCGGCGGCCAGCGCCAGCGCATCGGCATCGCCCGCGCCCTGGCGCTGCGGCCGGAGCTGCTGCTGCTGGACGAGCCGGTGTCGGCGCTGGACGTGTCCATCCAGGCGCAGGTGCTGAACCTGCTGAAGGACCTGAAGGAGCGGCTGGGCCTGACCTACCTGTTCGTCAGCCACAATCTGGCGGTGGTGGACTACATGGCCGACCGCATCCTGGTCATGTGCCGGGGCCGCATCGTGGAGAGCGCCCCGCGCGAGGCGCTGTTCCGCAACCCGGTCCACCCCTACACCCAGGCGCTGCTGGCCGCCGTGCCGGAACCGGACCCCAGCCGCCCGCTGTCGCTGACCGAGCTGGAGGAAGGCCGCAGCTCCGACCCCGCGCGCTGGCCAGCGCCCTTCACCATCGACGCCGACCACCAGCCGCATCTGGTGGACCTCGGCAACGGCCACTGCGTCCGCGCCGCCGCGTCGGTGCGGGTGCGGGAGGTGGCGTGATGGCACGCCGCCCTGCCCTCCTCGCCCTCGTCTTTCTTGCGTTGAGCGCGTTTAGCGCCGTTGACGAGGCGGTCGAGACGCCCATGCTGGCCGGCGCGGTCGCGGCGGGCACCCTGCCGCCGGTGACCCAGCGCCTGCCCGCCGAGCCCGCCGTCGTGCCCATGGACTGGGCATGGCAGAAGCCCGGACGGCACGGCGGGGACCTGAATGTGCTGATGGCGCGGGTGAAGGACACCCGGCTGATCTACGTCTACGGCTACGCCCGGCTGGTCGCGCTGACGCCGGACCTGCGCATCGTCCCGGACATTCTGGAGCGGGTGGAGGAAAGCGACAGCCGCGTCTTCACCTTCACCCTGCGGCGCGGCCACCGCTGGTCCGACGGGCACCCCTTCACCACGGAGGATTTCCGCTACTGGTGGGAGGATATGGCCTCCAACTCCAAGCGCTACCCCGGCGGCCCCCCGGCCGAGCTGCTGGTGGCCGGGGAACGCCCGACGGTGGAGATCATCGACGAGGTCACCGTCCGCTACAGCTGGAGCCACCCCAACCCCTTCTTCCTGCCCATGCTGGCCGGGGCCAAGCCGGTCGAGATCTACGCGCCGGCCCATTACCTGAAGCAGTTCCACCCCCGCTACACCGACGCCGCGACGCTGAAGCAGCGGGTGGAGGAGGCGCACCAGAAAAGCTGGCAGCAGCTTCACAACCGCAAGGACAACCTGACGGAGTTCGACAACCCCGACCTGCCGACGCTCCAGCCCTGGGTCCCGACCACCGCGCCGCCGGCGGAGCGCTTCGTCTTCGTCCGCAACCCCTGGTTCCACCGGGTGGATGCGCAGGGCCGGCAGCTGCCCTACATCGACCGCGTCGTCATGACCGTCGCCGACGCCAAGATCATCCCCGCCAAGACCGGGGCCGGGGAAAGCGACCTTCAGGCGCGCTACCTGCGGTTCGACAACTACACCTTCCTGACCCAGGGGGCGAAGCGCAACGACTACCGGGTGACGCTGTGGCGCACCGGCATCGGGGCGCAGATGGCGCTGTTCCCCAACCTGACCTGCAACGACCCGGTGTGGCGCACGCTCAACCGCGACGCCCGCTACCGCCGCGCCCTGTCGCTGGCCATCGATCGGGAGGAGTTGAACCAGGTCGTCTATTACGGCCTCGCCACCCCGTCCAACAACACGCTGCTGGAGGCCTCGCCCCTGTGGAAACCGGAATACCGGGACCGCTGGGCCCAACACGACGTGCGGCAGGCCAGCCGCCTGCTGGACGAGATCGGCCTGACCAAACGCGACGCGAACGGCGTTCGCCTGCTGCCCGATGGCCGCCCGCTGGAGATCGTCGTGGAGACCGCCGGGGAGAGCACGGAGGAAACCGACGCGCTGGAGCTGATCGCCGACGGTTGGCGGCGTATCGGCGCGCGGCTGTACATCCGCTCCTCGCAGCTGGACGTGTTCCGCAACCGCATCTTCGCGGGCGAGACCTGCATGTCCATCGCCCGCGGCCTGGACGACGCCATCGCCACCGCCGACATGAGCCCGGCCGAGCTGGTGCCCGTGGACCAGGGCAAGTACCAGTGGCCGAAATGGGGCCAGTTCCACCAGACCATGGGCAAGGAGGGCGAGCCCCCCGACCTGCCCGAGGCCAAGGAGCTGATCGACGCCTACCGTGCCTGGCGCGACGCCCCGGACGAGGCCGGCCGCGCCGCGGCGTGGGAGCGCATCCTGACCATCAACGCCGACCAGGTCTTCACCATCGGCACCGTCGCCGGCGTGCCGCAGCCGGTGGTGGCCCGGCAGACCCTGAACAACGTCCCGGCCGAGGGCCTCTTCAACTACGACCCCGGCGCCCATTTCGGCATGTACCGCCCCGACACCTTCTGGTTCGCGGCGAAGGAGGGCGGGTGATGGACCAATTCATACCCCGTTCCCTCTCGGGTGCAGCGCCGGAACGATCGGTAATCGTCATCCCCGCGAAGGCGGGGATCCAGGCCGATTCGGAAACGTGCCGGGGTGCCCTGGATCCCCGCCTTCGCGGGGATGACGGAAAGGGAGCTTTCGTCCGGGATGATCGGAGGGCACCATGCTGGGCTATGTGATCCGCCGCATCCTGATCATGATCCCGACGCTGCTGGCGATCAGCGCGATCACCTTCGTCATCATCCAGCTGCCGCCCGGCGACTACCTGACCTCGATGGTCAACGAGCTGCAAAGCCGGGGTGAGAATGTGGACCAGGGGCGGCTCGCCATGCTGCGGGAGACCTACGGGCTCGACCGGCCGATGATCCAGCAGTACGCGGTCTGGCTGGCCGGCATGCTGCGCGGGGATTTCGGCTATTCCTTCGAATACAACATGCCGGTGCGGGACGTGGTGGGCGACCGGCTGGTGCTGACGGTGGTGATCTCCGCCGCCACCATCGTCTTCATCTGGGGCGTGTCCTTCCCCATCGGCATCTATTCCGCCACGCACCAGTACAGCCTGGGCGACTACACGCTGACCTTGCTGGGCTTCCTGGGGCTGGCGACGCCGAACTTCCTGCTGGCGCTGGTGCTGCTGTATTTCGCCAACGTGTGGTTCGGCCTGTCCATCGGCGGGCTGATGGACGCCAAATACCTCGGCCAGCCCTGGAGCTGGGGCAAGGCGGTGAGCGTGGCCGAGCACATGTGGATCCCGGTCATCGTCATCGGCACCTCGGGCACCGCCGCGATGATCCGCCGCCTGCGCGCCAACCTGCTGGACGAGCTGCACAAGCCCTACGTCGTCACCGCCCGCGCCAAGGGGCTGCCGCCCGGCCGGGCGCTGATGAAGTACCCGCTGCGGGTGGCGCTGAACCCCTTCGTCGCCGACATCGGCAACCTGCTGCCGCACATCGTGTCCGGCGCCGCGGTGGTGTCGGTGGTGATGTCGCTTCCGACGACGGGGCCGATGCTGCTGCAGGCGCTGCGCAGCCAGGACATGTATCTGGCCGGGTCCTTCCTGATGTTCCTGGCGGTGCTGACGGTCGTCGGCGTCTTCCTGTCGGATTTGGCGCTGGCGGCGCTCGACCCGCGCATCCGGCTTGGCGGAGGAGCCCGGCGATGAGCGATACGCCCCTTTCCCATGGCCCCCTGCCCCACGCGGTCGACACGGCCCCCTGGGACCCGGAGGAGATCGAGCGCCTGTCGCCGGAGCAGGAACGCTTCACCATGGCGTCGCAGTGGTGGATGGTCTGGTGGCGGCTGCGGCGGCACCAGCTGGCGGTGCTGTCGGGGGCGATCCTGATTCTGCTCTACGCCTCCACCCTGGTCAGCGAGGTGCTGGCGCCCTACGCGGTGGACAGCCGCCATTCCCGATTTATCCACGCCCCGCCGCAGGCCGTGCATCTGTTCCACGAGGGGAGCTTCGTCGGCCCCTTCGTCTACGGATACAGCTACCACCTGAACCTGGAGACGCTGAAGCGGGAGTACGCGCCCGACCCCGCCAAGGTGCAGCCGATCCGCTTCCTGTGCCGGGGCGATTCCTATCACTTCTGGGGGCTGGTCGAGGCCGACCTGCATCTCGCCTGCCCGGCCGAGGGCGGCACGCTGTTCCTGCTGGGCACCGACCGGCTGGGCCGCGACCTGCTGTCGCGCATGATCTACGGCACGCGCATCTCGCTGACCATCGGGCTGATCGGCATCACGGTCAGCTTCGTGCTGGGGATCACCATCGGCGGCATCGCCGGCTATTACGGCGGCTGGGTCGACAACCTGATCCAGCGCCTGATCGAGATCATCCGATCCTTCCCGGAGCTGCCGCTGTGGATGGCCCTGTCGGCCGCCCTGCCCGTCACCTGGAACCCGATCTTCGTCTATTTCGGGATCACCATGATCCTGGGCCTGCTGGAATGGACCGGGCTGGCCCGCGCCGTGCGGTCCAAGCTGCTGGCCCTGCGGGAGGAGGACTTCACCACCGCCGCCCAGCTGATGGGCGCCAGCCCCGCCCGCATCATCGGCCGCCACCTGCTGCCCAGCTTCATGAGCCACCTGATCGCGTCCGCCACCTTGGCGATCCCCGGCATGATCCTGGGCGAGACGGCGCTGAGCTTCCTCGGCCTTGGCCTGCGCCCGCCGATCACCAGCTGGGGCGTGCTGCTGACCGAGGCGCAGAACATCAACGTGGTGGCCCTGTACCCCTGGCTGATGCTGCCGGTGGTTCCGGTGATCGTGACGGTGCTGAGCTTCAACTTCCTCGGCGACGGTTTGCGCGACGCGGCGGATCCGTATAGGTAACGCTCAGAATAGGTAACGCTCAGACGTTGGGTTTCGCTTTACTCAACCCAACCTACGGAAGCGTGCAATCTCTCGTAGGTTGGATTGAGCGCAGCGAAACCCAACGTCTGGAGCTTTCCACCGATCAGGGCTTCCTCTTCGCCGCCACCGGAGCCGGCTGGTCCTTGAGCTGCGCCAGAACGTAGCGCACGCGCGACAGGTCGGGTTCGGCCTTGGCGGCCACCTGGGCCGGCGCGGGCGCGGCCTTTCTGGGCGCGGGAGCGGGTGCCGCCACCGGCGCGGCCTTGACCTCGACCGGCTTCGGTTTCGGCTCCGATTCCACCACCGCGGCGACCTCCGCCCTGGCGGGCTCGGGCGTCGGGGCGGCGGGTTTGCGCGGGGTCGCCCTGGCTTCGAGGATGGCCGGCGTGGTGCGCGGTTCGCCGTTGCCCTTCGGCGTCCAGGTGCGGAAGGGGCCGGTGTCCACATGGACGTGGCCGGTGCTGGCGTACATGGCGTAGCCGCCGCGGTGCATGGCCTCCGCCTCCTCCGCGATGCGGCGGGCGGAGACGCCGGGGATGTAGATGTCCGCCGCCTGGCCGCGCAGGTGGTAACTGTGCTCCGCCACGTTCGGGTTGGTGCGGGCCAGCGCCACGTTCGTCGCTTGCGAGCGGTAGCCCGAGGTGATCTGGACCGGCGTGTCCGGCGTCGCACCGCAGCGCTCGCGCAGTTCCACCAGCATATCCACCAGCGCCGGGTCGACCGGGGCGACGTCGCCGGTCCTGCGGTCGCGGAACAGCTCGGAGATGCGCTGCAAGGCCGCGGGGTCGTAGCCGCCGGGCCGCCAGTAGGTGACGCTGACCGTCTCACCGCTGGCGGGGTGGTACAGGGTGATCGACCGTGGGTCGCCGCCGAGCGATGTCTGGGGAGTGGGGGTGGAAGCACAGCCGGCGAGGATACCGCCGGCGAGCAGGCTCAACCATGACAGGCGCAGAAAAGGTCGCTTGTTCATCCCCAGAGTTCCCCCTCCGGTTGCAAGCGTCCTTCATACCATGATTGTCACAGAACTTGGCAGTGACAACGCACCATGGGACTGGCACTTCGGCGGTTTTTGTGACCGAAAAACATCACAGCCAAGGTCATAGGCCCGCTTGGCGCGAGCCCCCTGCCCCACGGTCAGGGCCTTACGGCGACAGGACCATCCCTTCGCGGGCGACCAGGGTGCCGGGGCGCAAGGCCTCGGCCTCGGCGGCGATGGCGTCCAGCTGCGCGTCGGTGCGCCTGGGGTCGTGGTGGAAGATGACCGCGCGGCCGACCCCGGCCTCGTCGGCGAGGCGCAGGCATTCCTGCCACGTCGAGTGGCCCCAGCCGAGATGGGCGGGGTATTCGGCGTCGGTGTAGGTGCTGTCGTAGACCAGCAGGTCGGCGCCGCGCACGAGGTCCAGGATACGGGGGTCGCGGCCCTCCGCCGGGTGCTCCGTGTCGGTGACGTAGCAGAAGCTGCGCCCGCCGAACTCGATGCGGTAGCCGACGGCCTCGTCGGGGTGGTTCAGCCGGCCGGTGCGCACGGTGACGCCCGGCTTCAGGGTCAGCGTGTCGCCGGCCGCGAATTCCTGGAAGGAGCAGTCGGCCCGGAAGATCTCCACCGGCACCGGGAACAGCGGCGGCGACATCATGCCCTGCAGGACGGAGCGGATGGTCCGCCCCGGCTCCAGATGCCCGGCCCAGATGCGCACGGAACTGGCCGCGTCGAAGGCCGGCGCGAAGAAGGGAAGGCCGCAGATGTGGTCCAGGTGGCTGTGCGTCAGCAGCAGGTCGAGATCGACCGGACCCTGGCGCATCAGCGCCTCGCCCAGCGGGCGGATGCCGGTGCCGGCGTCCAGGACCAGCAGCGCGTCACCGCACCGCACCTCGATGCAAGGCGTGTTGCCGCCGTAGTGAACCGTCTGTGGACCGGGGGAGGCGATGCTGCCGCGAACGCCCCAGAAACGGACGGCAAAGGCCGGCGGCGCGGCGGGCGTATCGGAAACGGTGGATTCCGTCATGATGCGCCCAATTTGGCGGGAGCCTTTTCCCAAGTCGAGTGAAAAGGCACTCCCTTGGATGGAACAAAAACCCTGTGGCTATTCCCTACATGTGGAGATGCTGAATCCAATAAGATGTGGTAGACAGGCCAGGACTCGCCAATCGACGCGATGAACCGCCTCCGGACACGATCGACGGATGGATCCTGACAAGCTCGCCAAAGTCCTCGCCATGGCCGAGTCGGAGCACCAGGGCGAGGCTCAGTCCGCTCTGCGCGCCGCCCGCATCATGCTGGCGCGGGCCGGCCTGTCGTTCCGCGATCTGGCGCGCGGCGCCCGTCCCATCGCGGCGTCCGAGCCGCCCCCGTCCGCCGCTGCCCAGCCGGCCGCGCCGCCGGACCGGCCGCCGCCGCCCGACCAGCTCGTCCAGGGCCTGCGCCGGCAGGTGAGGGACCTGGAGCTGGAGATCGCCGGGCTGAAGCGGCAGCTGGAAAAGACCACCGGCGACATGGAGCGCCAGCGCGAAGAGGCCGACCGCTGGCGCACGCTGGCCCGCGAGACCGCGGAAAAGCTGTGGGACCTCGGCAAGGCGATGGAGCGCAAGCACAGCCGCCACACCAGCAAGGACAAGCGCCGCGCCATCCTGGACCTTCTTCAGGACCCCGGCAGCGCCCTGCTGGCCGACCACGAGATCGCGCGCCGCGTCGGCACCTCGACCAAGCTGGTCGCGCACTGGCGGCGGCGGCTGGCCATCGTCGGGCGGAAAATCCGGCTGCTGCCGGTGGTGCCGCGCGGGCGGGGCCTGTGGGGCGGCGGCCATCGCAAGCATGGGGCGGCGCTGGAAGGCCCGCGGCGGCGCTGGATGGGCTATCCGGTGGCGGTCACCATCTCAGGCCGCTCCGACCCCCACGGCCACCATCACGGGACCCATCACGGGACCAGGCGGTAGCCTCCGGGCTCGGTCACCAGGATTTCGGCGTTGGAGGGGTCGCGCTCGATCTTCTGGCGCAGGCGGTAGACGTGCGTCTCCAGCGTGTGGGTGGTGACGCCGGCGTTGTAGCCCCACACCTCGCCCAGCAGCGTCTCGCGCCCGACCACCGCGTCGCCGGCCCGGTGCAGGTATTTCAGGATCGCCGTTTCCTTCTCGGTCAGGCGGATCTTGCGGTTCTTGCCCTCCTCCACCAGCAGCTTCGCCGAGGGGCGGAAGCTGTAGGGGCCGATGGAGAAGACGGCATCCTCCGTCTGTTCGAACACGCGCAGCTGCGCGCGCAGGCGGGCCAGCAGCACGCCCATGCGGAAGGGTTTGGCGACATAGTCGGTGGCGCCCGAATCGAGCCCCAGGATCGTGTCCGCGTCGGAACTGGCCGCCGTCAGCATGATGACCGGGCAGCGCACGCCTTCCCGCCGCAGCAGGCGGCACAGGTCGCGCCCGTCCATGTCCGGCAAGCCGACGTCCAGCAGGATCGCGGAGAAGGCCCCCTCGCGCGCAGCCCCCAGGGCGGAGGCGGCGTCCCCGGCCTCCACCGTTTCGAACTCCTCCAGCAGTTGGAGCTGTTCGGACAGGGATTGCCGGAGGGCGACATCGTCGTCGACGAGGAGAATGCGTTTCGCAAGCGTCATGCGGAGGTGATCACCGTTGGCCCGGGCGCGAATTTGGGCGTGAATTTACCACGCGGTGCGCGGGCTTGTCTTTGGAAACGGGGGCCGATCCGGGAACAGCGCCAGGGATTGTTCCGTCCCGGAAACATTCCGGTCATGCGCCGAACAGGCTGGTCAACCGCTCGACACCCCCGGCGTCCGGCGGCGCCGCAACGATCCGCCCCGCCGCGAGGCCGAGCGCGCGCAGCTCCGCCGCCACATCCTCCGTCGGCACGGCGATGCCACGCATCAGCGCCAGTGCACCCTGTTCCAAGTGGCGCAGCGCCGCCGCCTCGCCGGTGCCGAGGGCCGGGTCCCGCCACAACGGTTGGTCCACCAGCGCGACCAGCTTCAGGCGGCGGTTGTCCACGGACAGCGCCCCCGCCACGCCGGGCAGGGCGAGCCCGTCGACCAGCACCGCCGCGCCGTCCGGCAGGCGCGACACCGCGATGTCGGCGGCGAGGATCGCCGACTGGTCCACGCGCGGGTAGGGACCGGGCAGGGGCCGCCCGGCGACGGACCATCTGGCCTCCCGCAGCGCCGCGACCATGCGCGGGCCATAGGCGCCGGGCGACCGGCCTTCCGGAACCAGAACATGCAGAGCCGGCCGATCCGGCATGACCCATACTCCCCAAGGCTGCGAGCGGAGGGATCATACCGCAGCGCAGCATAACCTGCACGGGGATCTCCCCGGTCTGCGGTCGCCGGGGGCATCGTTGCCGGAGACATCGTTGCCGGGCGCGAAACGGTGTGACGCGCGGGATTTGCTGGACAGGGGTGCGCCTCCTGCGCTTTGCTTCCCGCGCCTTCGCGCCTATGTCGTGATCGTTCGTGACGCACGGCGCGACCCCGGCACGGTCCTTTCAGAAAAGCCCCTCAGGCACAGTCCCCCAGGCACAGCCCCATGCACGCCGACCTTACTTCCGAACCCGCCCAGCCCTTCGACGAGGCCGCCATGCGCGCGGTGGACCGGGCGCTGGCCGCGATGCGCCGGGGTGAGGCCGTCGCCATCGAAACCGCCGACGGCACCGTCGGCGCCGCCGTGTCGGTGGAATCCGTGGCGATCGACGCGGTGGAGCGGCTGACCCGCCTGACCGGTGAGACGCCGGTGCTGGCCGTCACGCGGCGCCGCGCCACCGTGCTGAAGCTGATGGAGGAGGGGACGGGCGTCGTCGCCCTGTCGCTGCCCCGCTGCCTGACCGCCGACGAGGCCCACGCGCTGGCCGACCCCGAACATTATCCCTATTCATGTGGGGGGCCGGACGGCGGCCTGCCGGACGGGCTGACCGCCACGGCCATGGCCCCCGGCTCGCGCGAGGCGGCGGCGGTGGATCTGGCCCGGCTGGCCCGGCTGCTGCCCGCGGCGGTGGTGGCCCCGGCGCCCGCGGCGCGGGGTTCGGCGGCGGACTGGGCGGCGGAGCACGACCTGTTGCTGGTGCGGGCGGGCGACATCGCCGATTACCGCATCCATGTGGTGCGCACGCTGCGCAAGGTTGCCGAGGCGCGCGTGCCCCTTGCCGGCGCGGAGAACACGCGCATCGTCGCCTTCCGCCCGATCGACGGCGGGCCGGAGCATCTGGCGATCATCATCGGCGACCCGCAGCCGGACGCCCCGGTGCTGGCCCGCCTGCATTCGGAATGCTTCACCGGCGACCTGCTGGGCAGCCTTCGCTGCGACTGCGGCGACCAGCTGCGCGGCGCGATCGCGGAGATCGCCCGACACGGCAGCGGCGTGCTGCTGTATCTGGCGCAGGAGGGGCGGGGCATCGGTCTGGTCAACAAGCTGCGCGCCTACCGCATCCAGGACCGCGGCTTCGACACGGTGGACGCCAACGAGATCCTGGGCTTCGAGGCGGACGAGCGCGTCTATCTGCCGGCGGCGGAGATGCTGCGCCAGCTTGGCTTCGCCGGGGTGCGGCTGATGACCAACAACCCGGAGAAGCTGCGCCAGCTCGCCCGCTGCGGGATCGAGGTGGTGGAGCGCGTTCCCCACATCTTCCCGGCCAACGGTCACAACGAAGGCTATCTGCGCACCAAGGCCGAGCGCAGCGGCCATATGTTCTGATTCTTCGACTCTTCATTGGGCAGGAACAGCCCCCGCGACCCGGCAGCTCTTGCCGGGCAGGGGCGGGGGCGGCAGCGCTTTCCGGGTGAAAGCGGCGGCGGGGGCGGCAAACCGGCCCGAAGAGTTGGCACGGAGGTTGCTTTCCCACCGGTGGACTCAGTGCCGGGAGACCGACCATGGCCATCGACGCCGCCACCATAGACACCACCGCCGCCTCGCGGCCGGTGCTGCGCGAGCGTCCGCCGGAGCGGTCCACCGCTTCACCGATCATCAACGACGGGCACAACGGGCGCGGGGTCGAAATCCAGGGGGACATGTCCTTTGGGGATTTCCTGGACATCATCAACCCGCTGCAACACATCCCGATCATCAGCAACATCTATCGCGAGATCACCGGCGACACGATCAAGCCGTCGTCAAAGGTAATCGGCGGCATCCTGTACGGCGGCCCGCTCGGCGGCATGGCGGCCATCGCCAACGCCGTGGTGGAGGAAGCACAGGGCAAGGATCTCGGCGATCAAGTCATGGCGTCGCTCGGCTTCGGCGGCGGCGATCATGCCGCGCCCGGTGCGGCCCCCAACGCAGGCAAAACGGCCGTCGCGGCCCTGCCGGACACGGCGGCGCTGGCCGCAGCCACGGCGACAGGTGCCAAGCCCGCCTCCGCCATGCCGACTTCACCAACGGCGGCTCCGGCCGCGCAGGCGGCAGGGGCCGACAAGCCGGTCCGCTTGGCCGCGGCGGCGCAGCAGGGCGCTCAGCCGACCGCGGCGGGCGGGCGCGATGCCCTGCTGGCTGCGGACACGCCGCACCCCACGCGCATGCCGACCCGCGACACGCCGCTCGCCAGCTCGATGCTCGCCAAGCACGCGGCACCGAGGTTCGCGGCACCGATGCCCGGCTCCACGACGGCGACGGCCGGTGCCCTGCCGAGCGGAGCCAAGGCCAGCACCCCGGGGAACCAGCCGGCGGCGAACCAAGCGGGAGCGAACCAACCGGCCGGCCAGGGCGCCGATCAGGCGACGGCCAGGGCGGACGCACCGAACCCGATGCGGCCGGTGGCGCCGGACATGCTGTCCGAGACGATGATGCGCAATCTGGCGAAGTACGAGCAGAGCAAGAGGGCCGCCCAGCCGGCCGCCCCCAGCCTGCGCGTGTCGAGCTGACCGCGACCGTTCCGGCAACGGCCGGTTGATCAGGGCAAGAGGGAAGGGCGGGGCTTCACCCCCTGGAGATCCCCATGGACATCATCGTGCATCAGGACGCCGGGTCCGGCGGCCATCTGGATTTGGGCCTTCTGGAATGGCCGGGCGGGTCGTTCCGCTGCGCGCTCGGGCGCGGCGGCGTGCGGGCCGACAAGCGGGAAGGGGACGGCGCCACCCCGGTCGGCCGCTTCCCCCTGCGCCGCGTCCTGTGGCGTGCCGACCGTCTGGCGCGGCCGGAGACAGGCCTGCCCACCGCGCCCATCGCCTCCGACGACGGCTGGTGCGACGACCCGGCCGACCCCGCCTACAACCGCCCGGTCAAGCGTCCCTTCGCCGCCAGCCACGAAGAGCTGTGGCGCGCCGACGGCGTCTACGACGTGATCGTGGTGATGGGCCACAACGACGACCCGGTGGTGCCGGGGCAGGGCAGCGCCGTCTTCATGCACGTCGCCCGCCCGGATTGGGAGCCGACCGCCGGCTGCGTCGCGCTGCCCCTGCCGGACCTGCTGCGCCTGCTGAAGGACTGCGGGCCGGGCACCTTTCTGACGGTGCTGGACCCCGCTCAGACGGGATAAGGGCGCGCCCCGAAGATCGCCGTGCCGACGCGGACATGGGTGGCGCCGAAGCGGATGGCCGTCTCGAAGTCGCCGCTCATCCCCATGCTGACCTCTGGGAGGCCCAAGCGGCTGGCCATGTCGGCCAGCAGGGCGAAATGCATGGCCGGCTCCTCGTCCACCGGCGGGATGCACATCAGCCCGGTTACGGGCAGGTTCCAACGCCCCAAGCAGGCGGCCAGGAAGGCCTCGACCTCGTGCGGGGGGATGCCGGCCTTCTGCGGTTCCTCACCGGTGTTCACCTCGATCAGGCAGCGCGGGCGGCGGCCGGCCTTGGTCATCTCGCCGGCCAGGGCTTCGGCAAGCTTCGGGCGGTCCAGCGTCTGGATGACATCGAACAGGGCCACCGCCTCCTTGACCTTGTTGGTCTGAAGGGGGCCGATCAGATGCAGCTCCAGGTCCGGGAAACGCTCCCTCAGGGCGGGGAACTTGCCCTTGGCCTCCTGCACGCGGTTCTCGCCGAAGACGCGCTGTCCGGCCGCCAGAGCCTCCTCCACGGCCTCCGCAGGGTGGGTCTTGGAGACGGCCACCAGCGTCACCGCGCCCGAGTCGCGTCCGCAGGCCGTGCAGGTGTCGGCGATGGAGCGGCGCACCGCCTCCAGGCGAGCGGTCACGGTGTCGCCGGACCAATTGGCCCCAACGTGCGAAGCGGGTACGTGCGAAACAGTGTTGTGCGACGCGGTCATGGCGGCCCTCCCACTCACGGGTCCTTAAGTCCTTTGGTCCCGATCCGCAGGTCCGATGCGCGGATGCGACGGCGCGCGCCGGTGTACAGGGACCGGAGGGCGTGGTAACGGACAGACCCACGAAACGCAAGCACCCCGAGGAGAAGACCGCATGCGTGGCTGGACGCGCCCCATCATTCCGTCGGCGATGATCTTATCCGCCCTGATGCTGGCCGCCGGGCCTCTGACGTCGGGGGCCGCCATCGCGCAGGACGCCGGCAAGCCCCAGGCAACTCCACAGCAGACGGCTCCACAGCAGGCGGCCCCGCAGCAGGCCCCCGCGCCGCAACGGACGGCCGCCGGCTCCCCCCTGGCGCAGGTTCCCTTCACCGAGCAGCCCTTCCCCCTGCGCGACGGGGACGGCAGCTACAAGGAGTTCCTGAACAAGGTCGCAGCCGACGTCGGCCGGCGCTGCGGCAAGCAGGAAAATTATGGCTGGGAGTTCCGCAAGGGCGACCAGGAGAAGATGGACCGCATCTTCCAGGGCACCATGGACAACTTCTCCCAGGCCGGCTGGGCGGTGGGAGCGGCCAAGTCCCGCTCGATCCCGGATCCGGAAACGGCGGCCTATGTGGCGGACAAGGACAAGCGGCGCCTGCTGCTGATCTGGGTGCCGATGTCGGACGCGGCGCTTCTGCTGATGTGCGAGACGGAAGCCCCAGCACCGAAGAAATGACTCCGCCGAAGAAGTGATGCGCCGGTTCAGTTGAAAAAGTCCGGCTGAAATAGTCCGGCTGGAAACGAAAACGGCGGCGGAAAATTTCCGCCGCCGTTTCCTTTTGACCGTCCGCTGGCTGGATTAGAAGGCCAGGCGGGTGTCCAGCATGATGACGTGGGCGTGGTCGTCCAGGTTGGCGCCACCGGTCAGAGCCGGCGCAGCCTTGGAGTCATAGTTGACGTAGCTGTACTCCAGGCCCGTGGTCAGGCCCGGCGCCACGGTGTAGGTCACGCCGCCCTGCCAGATGTCGGCGCGGCCCGGCAGAACGCCGTTCACGTTGTCGTTGCCGCGGGAGTTGAGATAGTCCACGGCCAGGACGAACGGGCCGGTGGTGTACTGCGCACCGACGATCCAGACTTCCTGCTTCTCCTTGGCGGTCAGCGCCTTGTCGTAGCCGCTGTCGCCGCTGTAGGCGTAGCTGCCGCCGAACTTGAAGCCGGCGTAGCCGATGTTGGCGCCGGCGTGGACCGAGCTGAGATCCTTGAAGTCGGTCCCCGCGACGTTCACCGACTGGCCGAGCTGGTAGAAGGCGCTGGCCTCGACGGCGACGCTGCCGAACTCGTTCTTGTACAGGCCGCCGAACTCCACGACGTCCTGGAACACGCCATAGCCGCCGTTGTTCTTGCGGCGGTTGACCGACTGGTTCACGTCGCCGGTGCGCGGCATGTAGGACACGCCGGCCTGGAACCCGGAGAAGGTCGGGGTCAGGTAGATGATCTTCGTGCCGGCATCGCCCGAGGCGAAGGCGCGGAAGTTGTTCGTCGTGCTCGGCAGCAGGTCGAGCAGGGCGTTGCCGTTAACGGTGTTCGCGCCGTTCAGGAAATAGACGGTGTTGTTGTCCGGACCGCCGGCGATGCCCTCGACGTTCGGGCCGATGATGCCGTACTCGTCCGACAGGCCGTTGATCACGCCGGCCTGGATGGTGCCGAAGCCGCCGTTGGCGAAGATGAAGGCGCGGTCGCCGGTCACGCCGGTGCCGGTCTGCGTCGCAGCGCCGTTGCCGGTGCGGATACGGACGCGGCCGCCATACTCCAGACCGTTGTCGGCCTTGGCGGTCGGGGTGACGACCAGGCGGTAGCGGTTGGAGAATTCGGTCGAACGCAGGCCGGCGTCGTTCTTCTGGTCAACGTAGGCGCCCTGGAAGAAGGCATCGCCACCGATAACCACGTCGAACTTGGATTGGGCCGACGCCGTGCCGCAGCCGGCGGCGAGGGCAAGAGCGGCGCAGCCGATGACGAGAGAACGCTTCATGGATGATCCATCCTTTTGACAGGCGACCCCGAGGAGGGGCTAGGCGGTTGTGCTTCCCAAATGCGAGTTAACCTGCGCGAGGGTGCCGCAGCAAGCGCCTTTGCGTCGTCATTCAGCGGTCGTGTCACACCGTTGCATCCGGAACACACCTCTAAGTGGCTGAAACAATTGGATGATGTTGCTATGCTGCAAAATTAACACATTCCGTGCCCACATTTAAGGCGAACTGCCTGGAAATAGGGCACAAAAAAAAGGGCGGTGGCCGAAGCCACCGCCCCTCTTCTCGCGAACGATCTTGGCTTAGAACGCCAGGACCGAACGGACCAGGAACACCGAGCCCTTGTCGTCCGGCGAACCGAGCGTGGCCGTCGGGGTCTTGTCGCTGTTGGCGTCGAAGTAGTCGTACTGAGCCTGCAGGGTCAGGCCCGGGGCGACGGTGTAGCCGGCGCCGACTTCGATGACGCTCAGACGGCGGCTGCCCGGCAGAGCCATGTCGCCCGGATCCACGCCGTACTTGTAGTTGGCGCCGACAACGATCGGGCCAGTGGTGTACTGCACGCCGGCGACCCAGTTGTAGGTGCGCTCGCCGAACTGGCCGGAAATGCGGTTCTGGCCCGACTTGCCGAAGTCGGTGTAGCTGCCGCCAACGGCGAAGCCGGCGTAGCCGACCTGCGCGCCGACCTGCCAGGCGTTCAGATCGCGGTAGCTCTGGACCGGGACCGAAGCGGTGGTGGTGCCGACGGCGTCACCCCAGAAGTAGCCGGCGCTGCCCTGAACCTTGAAGCCGCCGAAGGTGTTGCTGTAGTTCGCACCAACTTCGACCAGGTCCTGCCAAGTGCTGGTGAAGCCCGAGGTGGCCGTGCCCAGCTTAACGCGGTTGACGTCCTGGTTCACGCTGTCGTTGCGCGGGGTGTAGCTGGCGCCCAGCTGCAGACCGGCGAAGCGCGGCGAGAAGTAAACGATCTTGGTGCCGTTGCCTTCCGGCGTCAGCGACGGCCACACGATGCTGTCGCCGCCGTTGATGCCCATCACGACGCCGCCGTTGACGTCCGCGCCGGAGTAGCGGCCGTTGACGACGGCCTGCTGCGGGTAGTTGCTCTGCGAAGCGCCGATCCAGTTGACCACGCGGTCAAACAGGGACAGCGGCAGGTAGTCCATCGGGGCCGTGGTGTAGGTCTCGTCGTTGAACGAGTTGGTCACACCGAGGCGGACCTGACCGAAGGTGCCCTGCGCGAAGATGTAGGCGCGGTCGCCCGACACGCCGGTGTTGGTGCCGGCGGCGCGGATGCGCACGCGGCCGCCGTACTCCAGACCGTTGTCGGCCTTGGCGGTCGGGATGATGTTGACGCGGAAGCGGTTCTGGAACTCGGTCGAACGCAGGCCGGTGTTCAGATCCTGGTCGACGTAACCAGCTTCGAAGTAGGCGTCGCCGCCGACCTTGACTTCAAACTTGGCCTGGGCGTTGGCCGCGCCGGCGCCGAGCGCCAGAGCAGCGGCGGCGCAGCCCGCCAGCAGATAACGATTCATGATTGTTGCCTCCATCCTGGCAGCAGAATTTTCAGCCGGATTAACTTCCTGGCTTGGACTGTCGTACGCACATGGACGAGAGCCAGCAAGCCGGAAATCGCGAAAATGCAGCTTTGATGGAACAGTGTGTCCGACGGATCACACCGCCAAGCGGCGGAAAAGCAGGCTCCGGCAAGCGATGGAGGCCGGCCGCGAACCCGTCGTGCATGGCTGGAAGGGCGCATCGCCTGTTGCCGTTGACGGGTATTTATGGTCTTTTCACCGGCACCCGCCGCACGTCCGTGCGCGGTACCCCGATTTTATTGACCCAGGTTCCCGACCATGCGCCGTTCCCGTGCCCTTCGCCTCACCCCCGTCGTGATCGCGGCTACGCTCGCCCTCGCCGGCTGCTCCAGCTGGGGCGGCAAGACCGAGACGATGGACGAGCAGATGCGGAACAAGGATTACAAGTTCGGCAGCCTGCTGGGCACCGAAGGCGGCATCAACCTGTTCGGCAAGAACAAGCGCAACGGCGCCGACCAGGGCGACCCGAACGGCATCGGCGTCAACAGCTTCCTGTGGCGGGCTTCGCTGGACACGCTGTCCTTCATGCCGATCGTCTCGGCCGACCCCTTCGGCGGCGTGATCCTGACCGACTGGTACTCCCCGCCGGACGCGCCGAACGAGCGCTTCAAGGTGAACCTCTACATCATGGACCGCCAGCTCCGCGCCGACGGCGTGCGCGTGTCGGTGTTCAAGCAGCAGCGCGCCGGCGCCGACTGGCGCGACATCCCGGTCGGTCCGGAGACCGCCAGCACGCTGGAGGACGCGGTGCTGACCCGCGCCCGGCAGCTTCGCGTGGCCCAGGCCGCCGCGTCGCGCTGACGCCGGCCTCTGCCCGGCGGCGCCTGTCGGTCCGCCGCCGGCGCCTTATCTGATAGAGCCTTCGAAACACACCAAACGGCGTCTGCGGTCATGTCGCGTTACAATGTCAAGGAAACCGAGGCGAAGTGGCAGGGCGTGTGGGAGCGGCAGGGCTGCTTCACCGCGCGCGAGGACGCCTCGCGGTCGAAATATTACGTGCTGGAGATGTTCCCCTATCCGTCGGGGCGCATCCACATGGGCCACGTCCGCAACTACACCATCGGCGACGTGATCGCGCGCTACAAGCGCGCGCGGGGCTTCAACGTCCTGCACCCGATGGGCTGGGACGCCTTCGGCCTGCCGGCGGAAAACGCGGCGCTGGAGAAGAAGGTCCACCCCGCCAAGTGGACGCGCGAGAACATCGCGACCATGCGCGGGCAGCTGAAGACGATGGGCCTGTCCATCGACTGGGACCGCGAGGTCGCCACCTGCGACGTGGAGTATTACCGCCACGAGCAGAAGATGTTCCTGGATTTCCTGAAGGAAGGCCTGGCCTACCGCAAGGAGTCCTGGGTGAACTGGGACCCGGTGGACAACACCGTGCTGGCCAACGAGCAGGTGATCGACGGCCGCGGCTGGCGCACCGGCGCGCTGGTGGAAAAGCGCAAGCTGTCGCAGTGGTTCCTGAAGATCACCGCCTTCGCCGAGGAGCTGCTGCAAGGCCTGGAGACGCTGGACCGCTGGCCGGAACGCGTCCGCCTGATGCAGGAGAACTGGATCGGCAAGTCGACCGGCGTGCGCTTCCGCTTCGACGTGAAGGGCCGCGAGGACAAGCTGGAGGTCTTCACGACGAGGCCCGACACGCTGTTCGGCGCCTCTTTCGCCGCCATCTCCGCCAACCACCCGCTGGCCGCCGAACTCGCCGCGACCAACCCGGCCCTGGCCGAGTTCATCGCCGAGTGCAACCGCCTGGGCACCAGCGAGGAGGCGATCGAGACCGCGGAGAAGAAGGGCTTCGACACCGGCCTGCGCGTCGTGCACCCCTTCGACCCGGATTGGGAGCTGCCGGTCTTCGTGGCCAACTTCGTGCTGATGGAATACGGCACGGGCGCCATCTTCGGCTGCCCGGCGCATGATCAGCGCGACCTGGACTTCGCCCGCAAGTACGGCCTGCCGGTCACGCCGGTGGTCATCCCGGCCGACGCCGACCCGGCGACCTTCACCGTCGGCGACGAGGCCTACACAGGCCCCGGCCTGCTGCGCAACTCGCGCTTCCTCGACGGGCTGGAGGTTGAGCCGGCCAAGCAGGAGGTCGGCAAGCGGCTGGAAGAGAAGGGGCAGGGCGAGCGCACCACCCAGTACCGCCTGCGCGACTGGGGCGTGTCCCGCCAACGCTACTGGGGCTGCCCGATCCCGGTCATCCACTGCGAGAGCTGCGGCATCGTCCCGGTGCCTGAGAAGGATCTGCCGGTCGTGCTGCCGGAGGACGTGACCTTCGACAAGCCGGGCAACCCGCTGGACCACCACCCGACCTGGAAGCACACGACCTGCCCGACCTGCGGCAAGCCGGCGGTGCGCGAGACGGACACCTTCGACACCTTCATCGAGTCGAGCTGGTATTTCGCCCGCTTCTGCTCGCCCAAGGTCGAGGATCAGGCCTTCACGCGCGAGGCGGTGGACTACTGGCTGGCGGTCGACCAGTACATCGGCGGCATCGAGCATGCCGTGCTGCACCTGCTCTATTCCCGCTTCTGGACGCGGGCGCTGAAGCAGTGCGGCTACCTGAACGTGGAGGAGCCCTTCGCCGGCCTCTTCACCCAGGGCATGGTCAACCACGAGACCTACAAGGACGCCGCCTCCGGCGCCTGGCTGGCCCCGACCGACATCCAGAAGAACGACACGGGCAATTACGTCCGCACCGACAACGGCGGCGCCGTCACCGTCGGCCGCGTCGAGAAGATGTCCAAGTCCAAGAAGAACGTGGTGGACCCGGCGCACATCATCGGCACCTACGGCGCCGACGCCGCCCGCCTGTTCATGCTGTCCGACAGCCCGCCGGAACGCGACCTGGAATGGACCGAGGCCGGCATCGACGGCGCGTGGCGCTACATCAACCGCTTGTGGCGCATGGTCACCGAGGCTCCGGTGGAGCTGCCGCCCCCCGGCGCACCGAAGCCGGACGCATTCGGCGAGAAGGCCGAGGCGACCCGCCGTCTCGTCCACAAGGCCATCGCCGGCATCTCGGAAGACCTGGAGAAGTTCCGCTTCAACAAGGCCGTGGCCCGTGTGCGCGAGCTGTCCAACGCTCTGGCCGAGCTGGATGGGAAAGGCGCCGGTGAGGGCTGGGTCCTTCGCGAGGGCTTCGAGGCCATCATCCGTCTGATCGGCCCGATGATGCCGCACCTGGGCGAGGAGCTGTGGGCGCAGCTGGGCCACAGCACGCTGCTGGTGGACCAGCCCTGGCCGGAGGCCGACCCGTCGCTGGTGGTGGAGGACGCCGTCACCGTCGCGGTGCAGGTCAACGGCAAGCTGCGGGCTACGCTGGAGCTGCCGCGCGACATGGCCAAGGACGCCGCCGAACAGGCTGCCCTGGCCGACGCGAACGTCCAGCGCGCCTTGGAGGGCAAGCCCGTGCGCAAGGTCATCGTCGTCCCGAACCGGGTGATCAATGTCGTCGTCTGACCGGCCCCGCCTGACGCGGATGAGCGTGAAGGGAATGAACCGGCGGGGGCTTCTGGCCCTCGCCGCCCTGGCCCCGGTGGTCCTGGGGACCTCCGCCTGCGGCTTCCACCCCCTTTATGCCGGCAAGGGCGCCGACACCGTCTCCGCCAAGCTGCAGGAGGTGGATATCGGGCCGATCGCCGACCGCTACGGCCAGCAGCTCCGCAACCTGCTGATCGACCGTTTCTACAAGGACGGGCGCCCCGCCAACACGCGCTACCAGCTGTACACCAGCCTGACCGCCTCGGAACAGAAGCTGGCGCTGCAGAAGGACGCCACCGCGACCCGCGCCCAGCTCGTCGTGTACGCGCCCTACCGGCTGGTCGAGGCCAGCACGGGCCGCGTGGTGCTGCAGGCCAACGCGCGGTCCTACGTCAGCTACAGCGTCCTGGAGCAGCAGTACGCCGGCCTCGCCACGGTGGACAACGCCTACGACCGCGCCCTGCTGGAGATTTCCAACGACATCACGACCCGCGTCGGGATGTTTCTTGGCAAGGAGCCGTGACGGCCTGACCACCGTCACGCAGCCCATCACGCAAGGAGGGGCGGTTTCCCGGTGAAGCTGCAACCGAGGGCGATCGACGGCTTTCTGCGCAGCCCCGACCCGAAAATCCGCGCGGTCCTGTTCTACGGCCCCGACGCCGGCCTCGTGCGCGACCGGGCGATGACGGTCGGCCGCACGGTCGTGCCGGATCTCTCCGATCCCTTCCGCGTCACCGAAATGCTTGGCCGTGCGGTGGCCGAGGATCCCGCGCGCCTTGCGGACGAGGCGGCGGCCATGTCCCTCATCGGCGGACGGCGCCTGATCCGTGTGCGCGAGGCGGAAGACAACGCCACCGCCGCCTTCACCACCTTCCTGGCCGACCCGCCGCCGGGCGACAGCCTCGTGGTGGTCGAGGCCGGCGACCTCGCCAACCGGTCCAAGCTGCGCACCCTGTTCGAGGGTGCCGACCACGCCGTCGCCATCCCCTGCTACGTCGAGGAGGAGGCCTCGCTCGGCCGCGTGATCGCCGACATTCTGCACGGCCACGGGCTGACCGCTGACCCCGACGCCTTGGCCTTCCTGGCCGGCAACCTCGTGGGCGATCGCATGGTGGCGCGCGGGGAGGTGGAGAAGCTGGCGCTCTACATGGGCGCGGAAAAGCGCGTCCGGCTGGAAGACGCGCAGGCCTGCGTCGGCGACAGCGCCGCGCTCTCCCTGGACGAGCCGATCTGGGCGGCGGCCGACGGCGACTTCCCGACGCTCGACCGCTCGTTGGCGCGGCTGTTCGCGGAGGGCATAGCCCCGGTGGCGATCCTGCGCACCGCCCAGCGCCATTTCCAGCGCCTGCAACTGGTCGCGGGCGCCGTCGCCGCCGGCAAGTCCGTGGACGCCGCCGTGGAGTCCCTGCGCCCGCCGGTGTTCTTCAAGATGAAGCCGCGCCTGACATCCCAGGCCCGGAAGTGGCCGGCGCCGTTGGTGCGTCAGGCCCTGGAACGGCTGGTCGAGGCCGAGGCCGACTGCAAGCGCACCAACATGCCCGACCAGACCATCTGCGCGCGCGTTCTGTTCCAGCTCGCTTCGCTGGCGCGGCGGTAGGGCAGGGGATCAGGACGGTTCAGTCCGCAAAGGCCCGAAACACGGCGACGCATCCCACCAGTGCTATGTCATGGCGCGGGAAGCGTTTCGCCAATTCGCCGTCGAGCACCTCGACCGTGTCATCCCGGTTCGAAAAGATGCCCTTGGCGTTGTAGATGTCCATCAGCTTCTGCGCCGCCGCGCTGCGCGGGGCGGAGCCCTGGACGATGGTGGCGCCGAACAGCACGCCACCCCGGTTCATCAGCGGCCGCAGATGGTCGAAGGCGACCGCTTTTTCCGCCATGCTGCCCGGGACGCAGTGCAGCAAATACATCAGGCCCACCGAGTCGAATCCCGGATTGTCGAAGCGGATCGGCTCCAGAACATTGCGGCGGAAGGTCTCCGGGCGGTAGCGCGCAACGCGGCGGGCCGCGAAGGCGAGGCTGTTCCCGTTCAGGTCCATCAACGCCAGCCGCGGTTCCGGGTCCGGAAAGCGGCAGTGGTCGAGATACCAACCGGTGCCCACACCGACGTCCAGATGGTTGCCGGTGACGTTGGCGTCGTAGAGGTCCAGCAGACGCGCCGTCGGGCACTTCCACAGGCGGTGGTTCGAAAAGCCGAGGACCAGCGCGTCGTACACCCACTTCAGGATCCAGCCCTTGTAGGCCGCCTGCCCGGCTTGAACGGCGTCCGCGCTGACCATCGCGCTTACTCCCCGCCGCCGAGCCGCCGCAGCACGTCGTCGAGCTGGTCGAGCGTCTGGTAATGGATGCTGATGGTGCCGCCTTTACCCTGGGGACTGATGGCGACCTTCAGCCCGATCCGGGCCGAGATCTCCTCCTCCAGGTTCACCAGATCGACGTCCTTCAGGGTCGGGTCGGCGGCCGGGCTGCGGCTCGGCTTTTTCGCGGCGGGCGCACCGCCACGCATCAGGTCTTCGGTCTGGCGCACGTTGAGGCCGCGCTTGACCACCTCGCGCGCGACCGACACGGGATCCGGCGCGGTCAGCAGGGCGCGAGCGTGACCGGCGGTGAGCGCGCCTTCCTGCACCATGCCCTTGACCGGATCCGGCAGGGCCAGCAGGCGCATCATATTGGCGACGTGGCTGCGGCTCTTACCAACGGCACGGGCCAAGTCTTCCTG
Organism: Azospirillum mesophilum; assembly: GCF_053470405.2. Lineage (NCBI taxonomy): Bacteria > Pseudomonadati > Pseudomonadota > Alphaproteobacteria > Rhodospirillales > Azospirillaceae > Azospirillum > Azospirillum mesophilum. The sequence continues at coordinate 94,230 of NZ_JBPXMQ020000014.1, read as the reverse complement.
CGTGTGTTCGAACTCCTCCATCAGGCGCTTGTAGCCCTCCGCCTCTTCAAGCGGGGTCAGGTCCTGACGCTGGATATTCTCGATCAGCGCGATTTCGAGCGCTTCGCGGTCCGACAGGTCGCGGATGACGACCGGCACCTCGTGCAGGCCGGCAATCTGCGCCGCGCGCCAGCGGCGTTCGCCGGCGATCAGCTCGTAGGTGGTGGTCGAGTCCGGATCGCGCCGGACCAGCAGCGGCTGGAGGATGCCCTTGTCGCGAATCGATTCGACGAGACCCTGGAGCGCCTCGTCGTCGAAGTTCCGGCGCGGCTGGTACTTGCCGGGGTGGATGAACTCAATGGGCAGCTGCTTGGACTGTCGCACCTTGTCGAGCGCCGAATAGTCCTCCTCCGCCTCACCGAACAGGGCGGACAGGCCGCGGCCCAGGCTGGCGCGGCGGGCACCGCCGTCGGTACGCTTGGTCTCCTCCATCACGCGCTCAGCCTCTTTTCACGGCGCAGCACTTCGCCGGCCAGGTGGATGTAAGCCTGCGAACCGGGGCAGCGCATGTCGTAGATCAGCACCGGCTTGCCATGGGACGGCGCCTCCGACACCTTCACGTTCCGGGGGATGACGGTGTCGTAGACCTTCTCCCCAAAGAAGCCGCGGACGTCGGCCGCCACCATGTCGGACAAGTTGTTGCGCTTGTCGAACATGGTGAGCACAACACCATGTATGTCGAGGTCCGGGTTGAAGCTGCGCTTCACCCGTTCGATCGTCCGCACGAGGTGGCTGAGACCCTCCAGCGCGTAGAACTCGCACTGCAGCGGCACCATGACGGCGTGCGACGCGACCAGCGCGTTCAGCGTCAGCAGGCCGAGCGCCGGCGGGCAGTCGATCAGCACGTAGTCGTATTCCAGCGCGCTCTTGTCCACGGCCTCGCGCAGCCGGAACTCGCGGCGGTCGGCGGCGACCAGTTCGATCTCCGCACCCGACAGATCCACCGAGGAGGTGATGATCGACAGGTTCGGCACGGTGGAGATCACCGCGGCCTCTTCCAGCGCCATGCCGTCGAACAGCACGTCGTAGATGCCGACGCGGCGGTCGGCGCGCGGGATGCCGAGGCCGGTGGAGGCGTTGCCCTGGGGATCGAGGTCGATCACCAGCACGCGCTTGCCGATGGCGGCAAGCGCGGTCGCCAGATTGATCGTCGTCGTGGTCTTGCCCACGCCACCCTTTTGGTTGGCGATGGCAATGACGCGGGCAGCGGACAGGGCGGCGGGCATGGCAGCCTCTCGGGAAGCCTCGGAGCGGGAATGCATCTGGGTCGCGGTCTTAGACACGGTCGATACCACTCACACGCAGGATGGTTCCGGTGGGGTCGGTCTGGCTGTCGAAGCGCTCGGTGCGCATCATCCAATATTTGGTAGTATCGGTCAATTCTTCCGCCACATTTTGGCCCTTCGGAAAGATCGCAACACCGCGGCTTCCGATGAACGGATGCGCCCAGGACAGCAGGTTGTTCAGGGGGGCGAGGGCGCGGGCGGTCACCACGTCGGCCTCAATGCCCGACACCGCCTCGATCCGCTTGTTGTGCACCGTCACGCGCGCACCGGCCGCGCGGGCCGCCTCGCGCAGGAAGGCGCATTTGCGGGCGTCGCTCTCGATCAGATGAACCTCCGGCACGCCCATGATGGCGAGCACCAAGCCGGGAAAGCCAGCCCCGCTGCCCAGGTCGACCAGCACCCGCACCGACTCCGGGATCAGCGGGAGGAGCTGAGCCGAGTCCAGGAAGTGCCGCCGCCACGCGTCGGGCAGGGTGGAGGGTCCGACGAGGTTGATCTTGGGCTGCCACTTGCGCAGCGTCGCCTCATAAGCGGCGAGACGGTCCAGTGTTTCACGTGAAACACCGGTCGCATCCCGAAACGCCGTAGCGTCAAACCCTGCCATTTACACCGCCACCTTCACATCGCGACGTTTCACATGGCGGAGCAGGGCGACCAGCGCCGCCGGAGTCATGCCGGGAAGACGCGCCGCCGCACCCAGTGTCGCCGGGCGGGCTTGGCGGAGCTTCTGCCGGATCTCGGCGGATAGGCTGCCGATGGCGTCCGGGTCCAGATCGTCGGGCAGTTCCAGCGCCTCGTCCTTGCGGAATGCCCGGATGTCCGCTTCCTGCCGGTCGAGATAGCCAGCGTATTTCCCGTCGATTTCCAACTGCTCGGCGATGTCCCCGGTGATCTCACCCAACTCCGGCCACAGGCGGGACAGAGTCGACAGGTCCAGATCCGGATAGCGCAGCAGGTCGGCGGCCGAGCGGCGCACGCCGTCCTGGTTCACCGGAATGCCTTGCCGCAAAAGCTCCGCCGGAGTGGCCTGAAGGGTGCGAACCAGCTCCCGCGCGGCGCTCAGGGCCGCCGCCTTCGCGGTGAAGGCGTCGCGGCGCTCCGACCCCACACAGCCGATGGCGAGACCCTTGGGCGTCAGCCGCTGGTCGGCGTTGTCGGCGCGCAGCAGCAGCCGGTATTCGGCGCGGGAGGTGAACATGCGGTAGGGCTCATTCGTGCCCCGCGTGATCAAATCGTCGATCAGAACGCCGATGTAGGCGTCGGCGCGGTCGAGCACGAAGCCCTCCGTCGACCCGCCCGCGACCATGGCAGCGTTGATGCCCGCCATGATGCCCTGCGCCGCCGCTTCCTCGTAACCGGTGGTGCCGTTGATCTGGCCGGCGAAGAACAGGCGCGGGACGCGCCGCGTCTCCAGCGTCGGCTTCAACTCGCGCGGGTCCACATAGTCGTATTCGATGGCGTAGCCGGGGCGGACCATCGCGGCCCGCTCCAACCCCGGCATGGTCTTCAGGAAGGCCAGCTGCACATCGCGGGGCAGGGAGGTCGAGATGCCGTTCGGATAGACGGTGTCGTCGTCCAGCCCTTCGGGCTCCAGGAAGATTTGGTGCCGCTCTTTGTCGGCGAAGCGCACCACCTTGTCCTCGATGGACGGGCAATAGCGCGGGCCGGTGCTTTGGATCTGGCCGGAATACATCGGCGCGCGGTGGAGGTTGCCACGGATCAGCGCGTGCATCTCCGGTGTCGTCCAGGTGATCGCGCAGTCGATCTGCGGCGTGTCGATCCGGTCCGTCAGGTAGGAGAAGGGCGGGGGCGGCGCATCGCCTGGCTGCTTCTCCAAAGCGTCCCAGTCGATCGTCTTCCCATCCAGCCGGGGCGGGGTGCCGGTCTTCAGGCGCCCGAGCGGAAAGCCGACGCGCGCCAGCCTGTCCGACAGTCCGATGGACGGAGCCTCACCGACGCGGCCGGCCGGCGTGGTCTCCTCCCCGATGTGGATCAGGCCGCGCAGGAAGGTGCCGGTGGTCAGGACCACCGCGCCGGCACCGATGGTCTCCCCGGCCCCGGTCACCACGCCGGACACACGCCCGGTGCCGTCGATGATCAGGTCCTCCGCACCGCCGGCTTCGATGGACAGGTTTTCCTGTTCCGCCAGGATCGCCTGCACCGCTTGTCGGTAGAGCTTCCGGTCAGCCTGGGCGCGCGGGCCGCGGACGGCCGGACCTTTGCTGCGGTTCAGGATTCGGAACTGGATGCCGCCCCGGTCGATGGCGCGGGCCATGACGCCGTCCAGGGCGTCGATCTCGCGCACCAGATGCCCCTTCGCCAACCCGCCGATGGCCGGGTTGCAGGACATCTCGCCGATGGTTTCCACCTTGTGGGTGAGGAGCAGCGTGCGCGCACCCATGCGCGCGGCAGCGGCCGCAGCCTCGCACCCCGCGTGGCCACCGCCGACCACAATGACGTCGAACGTTCGCATGCGCGGGACCATAGCGGAGTCGGTCGCTTGCGCCAAGCGCCGCGACGCGCGTCACCCATGTTTCACGTGAAACACAGGGTCACTTTCCGATGCAGAAGTCCCGGAAGATGACGTCCAGCAGGTCCTCCACATCCACCCGCCCCGTGATGCGCCCAAGCGCCCGGCTTGCCAGCCGCACATCCTCCGCCATCAGCTCGGGAAGGGGTGCCGTCAGCGCGCGGCGGAGGGTATCGCGGCATTCCTCCAACGCCGCGCGGTGCCGCGCCCGGGTGAGGGCAGGCGTTCCACTCCCGGCGAGCCGGTCGGCGGTAAACGCGGTCAAACGCCGTTCCAAGTCCCGCAGCCCAGCCCCGGTGCGCGCCGAAACAGGGATAGCCTCCCGGTCGGCAATCACCGGAGCATCACTGGCGGCAAGGTCAGTCTTGTTCAGCACGATCACCGTTTCCGCATCGACCAACGCTACCGTTGCCGGATCGAGCGCGGGCAGGGCGGTTGCGTCGAACACGGCAATCTTCACATCCGCCCGTGCGGCCCGGTTGAGCGCGCGGCGGATGCCTTCCTCCTCCACCTCGTCGGCGGCAGCCTCGCGCAGGCCGGCGGTGTCGGCGAGGACGACGGGATAGCCGCCCAGGTCCAGATGCACCTCGATCACGTCGCGGGTGGTGCCGGCGCGGGCGGAGACGATTGCTGCCTCACGGCGGGCCAATGCGTTCAGCAGGCTCGACTTGCCGGCGTTGGGCGCGCCGACGATGGCAATGTGCAGGCCCTCGCGCAGCCGCTCGCCCCGGCCCTTGTCATCCAGATGCGCGTCGATCTCCGAGGCGAGCGCGTCCAGCACCGGACGCGCCGCGTCCGACACGCCGGAGGGCAAATCCTCGTCGGGAAAGTCGATGTCCGCTTCGATGTGGGCGAGCGAGCGGGTCAGCCGCTCCCGCCAGCCGTCGTAGAGCTTGCCGAGCGCACCTTCCATCTGCCGCAGGGCCTGCCGGCGCTGGGCCGACGTCTCGGCATCCACGAGGTCCGCGACCGCCTCCGCTTCGGTCAAGTCGAGCTTGCCGTTCTCGAAGGCACGGCGGGTGAACTCGCCGGGCTCGGCGACGCGAAGGCCGGGCAGGGCGGACAGCGCCTCCACCACGCTAGCGACGACCGTGCGGCCGCCATGCAGGTGCAGTTCCACCACATCCTCGCCCGTGAAACTGCGGGGCGCGGTGAAGTACAGAACCAGGGCGTCGTCCAGCAACTCCCCGGTCTTCGGGTCCCGCAGTTTGGCGAGGGTTGCTTCACGGGGGCGGGGCAAGGGCCGGCCGGTCAGGGCGCCGAGCGCCGCGCCGGACGCCGGCCCCGAAACGCGAACCACCGCCACACCGGCGCGGCCGGGGGCGGTGGCGAGGGCGAAAATGGTCGCGGTCATCGCAAATTCCGAAGCGCTCAGCCGGCCTGTTCCGGCCGCAGCTCCTTCTGGTCCGTGGCGAGCATCAGGCGTTCGACGCGGCGCCCTTCGACCAGATGAGTCGTCAGGATCTCGTCCACATCGGCGGGGGAGTGGTAGGTGTACCAGACGCCTTCCGGATAGACGACCATGGTCGGTCCAAGCTCGCAACGGTCAAGGCAGCCGGCGGAGTTGATCCGCACCTTGCCGTCCAGGCCCAGCTCACGCGCGCGGGCCTTCATGTAGTCGCGGAGCTTTTCGGATCCCCGGGCCGCGCAGGACCCGCGTTTGTGCCCATCGGGGCGGAGGTTGGTGCAGCAGAAAACGTGGGCTTCGAAATAGGGCTTCGGATCGGTCACTTGCGTCCATCCTGTCCCAGGGCACTGGCCATCTGGGACCAAAACATTTTCTGAAGCTGCTCGATGCCCTGAATGCCCGCGGGCAGCCACGTCTTCATCATCGTTTCCGGATCCATGGCGTGCAGGCTGGCGTGCATGCGGTCCTGGATTTCCTGCATCATGGCGTCCTGCATCGGCTTCACGTCGGGCAGGCCCAGGAAATGGCGCGCCTCTTCGGGTGTGCAGTCGATGTCGATGGTGATCTTCATGGCCCCATTCCCTCGGAAAACGCGTGGATCGCAGGAAATTTAGGGTTGAGCGCCGCTTCGGCTCATGCCCCACTATACAGATAGGGAGCCCTGGCGCAACGGCACCACCGCGCCAGTTTATTCCCCGAACGCCCCACAGAACCGGAAATGCCGTCATGCCCTCGAATCGGCTTGGGGAAGAGACCAGCCCCTACCTGCTCCAGCACAAGGACAACCCCGTCCATTGGATGGCCTGGGGCACCGACGCCTTCGAGCGGGCGAAGCGCGAGAACAAGCCGGTGCTGCTGTCCGTCGGCTACGCCGCCTGCCACTGGTGCCACGTCATGGCGCACGAGAGCTTCGAGAATCCGGAGATCGCCGCCCTGATGAACGACCTGTTCGTCAACATCAAGGTGGACCGGGAGGAGCGGCCGGACGTCGATCAGATCTACCAGTCCGCCCTGGCGCTGCTGGGTCAGCCGGGCGGCTGGCCGCTGACCATGTTCCTGACGCCGGACGCGGAGCCCTTTTGGGGCGGCACCTACTTCCCGCCCAGCGCCCGCTACGGTCGCCCCGGATTCCCCGATGTGTTGAAGGGCGTGGCAGCGAGCTACCGGAGCAAGCCCGACAGCATCGCGCACAACGTCACGGCGCTGAAGGACGCGCTGGGCAAGCTGGCCCAGAACACGGCGGGCGGCGCGATCGAGATGGCCGTCCTCGACCAGATGGCCGAGCGGTTGGTGCGGGAGGTCGACCCGTTCCACGGCGGCATCGGCAACGCGCCGAAGTTCCCGCAGGTGCCGATCTTCGAACTGCTGTGGCGCGCGTGGCAGCGCACGGGCAAGGAGCCGTACCGGGAGGCGGTGACAAACACGCTGGCGCACATGTGCCAGGGCGGCATCTATGACCATCTGGGCGGCGGCTTCGCCCGCTATTCGGTGGACGAGATGTGGCTGGTCCCGCATTTCGAAAAGATGCTCTACGACAACGCCGAGCTTCTCGACCTGCTGACGCTCGTCTGGCAGGGGGAGCGGGAACCGCTGTTCGAAACGCGCATCCGTGAAACGGTCGGCTGGCTGCTGCGCGAGATGATCGCGGAGGGCGGCGCCTTCGCCGCGACGCTGGACGCCGATAGCGAAGGGGAAGAAGGCCTCTTCTACGTCTGGAACGAGGCGGAGGTGGACCAGCTGCTCGGCCCCGACGCGGCGGCTTTCAAGAGCGCCTATAGCGTCACGACCAACGGCAACTGGGAGGGCGTGACGATCCTGAACCGCCTGCACCGGATCGAGGCCCTGGACGACGCCACCGAGGCGACGCTCGCCCGCGCGCGCGCCATCCTCTGGGCGGAGCGGGAGAAGCGCGTCCGTCCGGGTTGGGACGACAAGGTGCTGGCCGACTGGAACGGGCTGATGATCGCGGCACTCGCCCACGCCGGCATGGCCTTCGGCGAGCCCGAATGGATCGCCGCCGCGCAGCGCGCCTTCGCCTTCGTCCGCGACCGCATGACCGAGCAGGGGCGCCTGCGTCACAGCTGGCGGGCCGGCAAGCTGAAACACGCCGCGACGCTGGACGACTACGCCCACATGGCGCGCGCGGCGCTCGCGCTGGTCGAGGCGACCGGCGACCCGGCGGCGCTGGAGCAGGCGCGGGAGTGGGTGCGGGTGCTGGATGAGCATTTCTGGGATCCGGCGGCCGGCGGCTACTTCTACACGGCCGACGACGCGCGCGACCTGATCGTCCGGACCAAGTCCGCTCACGACAGCGCCATCCCCAGCGGCAACGGCACGATGCTCGCCGTGCTGGCGACGCTCTACCACCGCACGGGCGAGGAGGCGTATCGGGAGCGCGCGGACGCGCTGGTCGCCGCCTTCTCCGGGGAGTTGGCCCGCAACTTCTTCCCGCTGCCCACCTTCCTGAACGCGGCGGAGCTGTTGCAGAACGCACTGCAGGTCGTCATCGTCGGCGATCCGGCGGGAGCGGACACGGCGGCGCTGCGCCGCGCCGTGCTCGACCGCTCGCTACCCAACCGCATCCTCAGCGTGGTTGCGCCGGATGCCGTCCTGCCGGCGAACCACCCGGCGCACGGCAAGGGCATGCAGGGTGGCGTGGCGACGGCCTATGTCTGCACCGGCATGACCTGCTCCCCGCCGGTGACCACACCCGCCGCCCTCGCCGAAGCCTTGCCGAGGAGATGACCGCATGGGACGCCTGACCGTCGACAGCCCGCTTGGCCCCCTGACCCTGATCAGCGCCGACGACGCACTCGTGGCGCTCGACTGGGGACGGCAGGGGGAGGATGCGCCGGATCCGGTCCTGGCCGAGGCCGCGAGCCAGCTCGCCGACTATTTCGCCGGTCGGCGGCGCGACTTCGACCTGCCGCTGGCGCCACGTGGAACGGACTTCCGGCAGCGGGTCTGGGCGGCGATGCTGGCGATCCCCTATGGCGAGATGCGAACCTACGGCGACATCGCCCGCGCGCTGGGCTCGGCACCGCGCGCGGTGGGCGGAGCCTGCGGGGCGAATCCGATTCCGGTCATCGTCCCCTGTCACCGGATCGTCGGTGGAGGCGGGTCGCCCGGCGGCTATTCCGGCTTCGGTGGGTTGGAGACCAAGGACTGGCTGCTGCGGCTTGAGCGCCGCCACCGCGTGACAGGCGATGCGGCCGGGGCTACGCTGACGCTTCAGCTCACATAAAAACAGGGAAGGGACCAACCATGGTTCACGCGATCCGCATCCACGAATACGGCGGACCCGAGGTGCTGCGCTGGGACGAGGTCGAAGTCGGGGAGCCCGGCCCCGGCCAGGTGCGCGTCCGCCAGACCGCTGTGGGGCTGAACTACATCGACACCTACCACCGCACCGGCGCCTACAAGCTGCCGCAGCTTCCGGCCGTGATCGGCATGGAGGCGGCCGGCGTGGTCGAGGCGGTCGGGCCGGACGTTACGACGCTGAAGGTCGGCGACCGCGTCGGTTACGCCATGGTGATCGGCGCCTATGCGGAATCCCGCCTGATCCCCGCCGACCGGCTGATCCCGCTGCCGAGCTGGATCGAGGACCGGCAGGCCGCCGCCATGCTGCTGCAAGGCATGACCGCGCAGTTCCTGCTGCGCTCCACCTACAATGTGCAGCCGGGCGACACGATCCTGGTGCAGGCCGCGGCGGGCGGCGTCGGCCTGATCCTGTGCCAGTGGGCCAAGCATCTGGGCGCCACGGTGATCGGCACGGTCAGCAGCGACGAGAAGGCGGAGCTGGCCCGCGCCCACGGCTGCGACCATCCCATCGTCTACACGCGCGAGAACTTCGTGAACCGCGTGAAGGACCTCACGGACGGGCAGGGCGTGCCGGTCGTCTATGACGGCGTCGGCAAGACCACCTTCATGGACAGCCTGGACTGCCTGCGCCCGCGCGGCTTCATGGTGCTGTTCGGCGCTGCCTCCGGCGCTGTGCCGCCGCTGGACCTGCAGGTTCTGGCCGCCAAGGGTTCGCTCTACGTCACGCGGCCAACGCTGGGCACCTACGTCGCCAAGCGCGAGGACCTGATGCAGAGCGCCGCCGACCTGTTCGAGGTGGTGCACGCCGGCGGGGTGAAGATCGCCGTTCAGCAGACCTTCCCGCTGCGCAACGCGGCAGAGGCCCACCGCGCGCTGGAATCCCGCGCCACGACCGGTTCGACCGTGCTGTTGCCGTAAGCGGTGGTGTTGGGTTTCGGCTGCACCTCAACCCAACCTACGAAAGCGCTTCGCCGTAGGTTGGGTTGAGCGGCGCGAAACCCAACGCCGGACCGCTATTCCGCGACCCAGAGCGGGTTCTTCAGCTTCTTCAGAAGCTCCGCGTGTGCCGACAGTTCCTCTTCGCTCGGGGCGTGGGGGCGTGGGGCGCGGAAGGGGCGATCGATGCGGATGGACGGGCCGCCGCTCGCCGAGGGGCCGGAGGCCAGCTGCAGGCCCGCCTGCCGCCCGCCCATAAGCTCCAGATACACCTCGGCCAGGAGCTGGGCGTCGAGCAAGGCGCCGTGGTAGGTGCGGCTGGAGTTGTCCACGCCGAAGCGCTTGCAGAGCGCGTCCAGGGTGGCCGGCGCGCCGGGAAACTTCTGGCGGGCCATCAGCAGCGTGTCGATGGCGCGGTCCTTCGGCATCACCGGATAGCCGGCGATCCGCAGCTCCCAATTCAGGAAGTGCATGTCGAAGGCCGCGTTGTGGATCACCAGCGGCGCGTCGCCGATGAACGCCACGAAGTCCGCCACCACGTCGTTGAACAGCGGTTTGTCGGCCAGGAACTCGGTCGTCAGGCCGTGCACCGCCACGGCGTCCGGCGGCACGTCGCGTTCCGGGTTGATGTAGCAGTGGAAGCTCTTGCCGGTGGCGATGTGGTTGTGCAGCTCCAGGCAGCCGATTTCGATCAGCCGGTGCCCTTCCTCGGGCTTGAAGCCGGTCGTTTCCGTATCCAGCACGATCTCACGCATGCACCACCTGTCCCGGCTGGTAGCCCCGCGGCGGCCACTGCCGGCCGCGAAGTCGTTTCACATCAGCAATTATTTCCCGCAGAGCCCTTCTGGTGCTTAGGCGCCCGTCGCCGGTGTTGACGACGTAGTCCGCGCGCCGCCGCTTTTCAGCGTCGGGCGTCTGCCGCGCCAGAATAGCGGCGAACTTCTCCGGCGTCATGCCCGGCCGTGCCAGCACGCGCGCCTTCTGCACGGTGAAGGGGGCGGAGACGACGACGGTGCGGTCCACCCGGCGCTCCCCGCCGGTCTCGAACAGAAGCGGGATGTCCAGCACCGCAACCTTCACGCCACGCCGGGCGGCGTGGCGGAGGAAACTCTGCTGCGCCTCGCGCACCTTGGGGTGCAGGATGGCCTCCAGCCGCTTCAGCGCCTCCGGGTTCCCAAAGACGGCGGCGCCCAGCGCGCGCCGGTCCACGGCGCCGTCGCGCACCACGCCGGGGAAGGCGGCGTCGATGGCCGGCACGGCGGCCCCGTGCCGGCCGAGCAGCCCGTGCACCACGGCGTCGCTGTCGCACACCGGCGCGCCCATGCTTGCCAGCATGCGCGCCGCCGTGCTCTTGCCCATGCCGATGGAGCCGGTGAGACCCAGGACGATCATGGCCGGTCCGCGTCAGCCCTGGAGCACGAAGCGCTTCAGATCCTCCGTCACCTCCGGCTCCGTGCCGAACCAAGCGGCGAAGCCGGGGCGTGCCTGGTGCAGCAGCATGCCGATTCCGTCCACCACGCGGTTGCCGCGCGCCTGCGCCGCTTCCAGCAGCGGGGTCATCAGCGGCGTGTAGACGATGTCGGTCACCACGGCGGCGGCGGACAGGGCGCGCAGATCGAGATCCAGCGCCGGCTGTCCGGCCATGCCCTGCGTCGTGGTGTTCACGACGAGGGATGCCCCCTCCAAAAGTGTTTCACGTGAAACCCAATCGGCGACCTCGATGGCCCCGCCGATGTCGGCGGCCAGTTCCTCGGCGCGCGCCCGCGTGCGGTTGACCAGCCAGACCAGAGGCGCGCCCTCGTCGAGCAGGGAGGCGACCACCGCGCGCGCCGCTCCGCCGGCGCCGATCACCAGGGCCGGCCCGTTGGACGCTTTCCAACCCGGCGCGCCGCTTTTCAGGTTCTCGATGAAGCCGAAGCCGTCGGTGTTGCGGCCCTCCAGCGAGCCGTCCTCGCCCACGACAATGGTGTTCACGGCGCCCATGCGCCTGGCCGTGGCGTCCAAGCGGTCCACGGTGCGGTAGGCCGCCTCCTTGTGCGGGACGGTGACGTTGCAGCCGCGGAAGCCCAGGGCGGGCAGGGCGCGGATGGCGTCCTCGATGCGCTCCGGCGGGACGGCCAGCGGCACATAGGCGCCGTCGATGCCGTAGCGATCGAGCCAGTAGCCGTGCAGCCGGGGAGACCGCGAATGGCCGACGGGCCAGCCCATGACGCCGGCCAGCTTTGCTTTTCCCGAGAGTATCATTCCGTGATCACCCCATGCGCCCGCAGGAACCCGAGCAGCGGCAGCAGCGGCAGCCCCAGGATCGTGAAGAAGTCGCCGTCCACGCGGTGGAAGAGCTGCGCGCCCAGGCCCTCCAGCTGATAGGCGCCGACAGAGTGCAGCACGCCTTCGCCGGCCGCGTCCAGATAGGACTCCAGAAAGGCGTCGCTGAAAGGGCGCATGGTCAGGCGCGCGCGGTCAATCTGGTGCCACAGCCGCTCCCCGTCGCGCACCACGACGGCGCAGCTGACCAGCCGGTGCGTCTTGCCGCGCAACGCCTTCAGCTGTTCGCGCGCAGCGTCGCGGCCGCTCGGCTTGTCGAACCATTGCCCGTCGCATTCCAGCATCTGGTCGGCGCCGATCACCAGCGCGCCGGGATGCTTGCGCGTCACGCGCTGTGCCTTCAGCTCGGCCAGCGCCTCCGCCACCTCGTCCACGCCGATGCCCTGGGCACGGGCGGCGAGTTTCACCTCCTCCTCGTCCACCGCGGCGGGGGCGAGGGTGACGCGCACGCCGGCGCGCTCCAGCATCTCCGCGCGCGTCCTGGAGCCCGAGGCCAACACCACGCCCACCTTATTCTCAGGGGTCATGCCATCGGCCCTCCAGGCAAGCCGCCGCTCTGGCGCCGGGCGAGCAGCATCATGATCTCCGCCGCCGTCTCCTCGATGGAGCGTCGGGACACGTCGATCACCGGCCAGCCGCGCCGGCTGAACATCCGCCGCGCGTCGGTCACCTCGGCCCGCACCACCTCCGGATCGACGTAGGTGGAGGACTCGTTCTGGTTCAGCAGCTTCAGCCGGTTGCGGCGGATCTGGACGAGCCGGTCCGGGTCCTTGGTCAGGCCGACGATCAGGGGGCGGGTCAGCTTCTCGATCTCCGGCGGCAGGGGGCAGCCGGGCACGATCGGGATGTTGGCCGCCTTGATGCCGCGGTTCGCCAGATAGATGCAGGTCGGCGTCTTCGACGTGCGCGACACGCCCATCAGGATCACGTCGGCCTCGTGCAGGTCCCAGCTCGACTGCCCGTCGTCGTGGGCCAGCGCGAAGTCCATGGCGTCCATGCGCCCGAAATACTCCGCGTCCAGCGCGTGCTGGCGGCCCGGCTGGCGCTGCGACTCCACGCCCAGGAAGGCGGCCAGCGCGTTGATCAGCGGATCCAGCACCGGGATGCAAGGCACCTGCACCTCGCGGCAGAAGTCCTGGAGCCGGCGGCGCAGCGTCTCGTCCACCAGCGTGAACATGACGAGGCCCGGATTCTCCTGGATGCCTTCCAGCACCATGTCGAGCTGCCGGTCAGTGCGCACGAGGTTCCAGAAATGCTCGACCGGGCGCACGTCGTCGAACTGGATGACGCAGGCGCGCGCCACGCTGTTGATGGTCTCGCCCGTGGCGTCCGACACAAGATGCAGATGGAACTGTCTCATCCGTCCCCAATGTGTTGTGGAGAACCCGGTCCAAACCTGTGGACAACGGGGATACTCCTGATTCCATCCCAAGGAGCGGGACTCACCGCCCCCGCTGGAGCCCCCTTCGGGACAAGTCCGGCGTCCTCTTCGGAAGATGGGAACAACCGTCCGCGCGGACCATGTTATCCACGGGATTCCCATGCTTCGAGATATAGCATTCCCGCCATTTCCGGCGGAAGCGTCCGGAGTCGTCCACATCACGCCGGATCCGTCCACAGAACGCGGGGCAGCCTGTGGATGACTCCGGGCAAAGCGGGGATTCCCGTTTTCCACAGGCTTCCACCACCCCATCTTCCTTTCTCTTCTTAAAAAGAATACTGAGTAGGAGGTGAAGCCCGAGGGACGTGTTTCCGGGGCGACAGACTTCTTAATAGGGAACGAAACGCCGTGTCCGAGACCGTCAAGCCGATGCTCGCCGCCCTTGCCGGGGAGGTGCGCCCGCGCCCGCCCTTCTGGCTCATGCGCCAGGCCGGCCGCTATCTGCCGGAATACCGCGCGCTGCGGGCCAAGGCCGGCAGCTTCCTGGACATGTGCTACAACCCCGACCACGCGGTCGAGGTGACCTTGCAGCCGCTGCGCCGCTACGACATGGACGCGGCGATTCTGTTCTCCGACATTTTGGTGGTGCCGCACGCGCTGGGCCAGCCGCTGGCCTTCCAGGAGGGGGAGGGGCCGAAGCTCGACCCTGTGAGAAACGTGGAAGACCTGAAGCGGCTGTCGCGCGACCGCTTCCACGAGCGGCTGGAGCCGGTCTACGAGACGGTGCGGCGGCTTTCCAAGGCGATCCCCGCTCACACCACGCTGATCGGCTTCGCCGGCGCGCCCTGGACCATCGCCTGCTACATGGTGGAAGGGGCGGGGTCGAAGGAATACGCGCATGTGAAGCGCTGGGCCTACGGCGACCCGGCGGGCTTCGCTCAGCTGATCGACCTGCTGGTCGAGGTGACCGCCGATTATCTCTGCACGCAGATCGAGTCCGGCGCCGAGGTCGTGCAGCTGTTCGACAGCTGGGCGGGCGTCCTGCCGGCCGGCGAGTTCCGCCGCTGGGTGACGGAACCGACGCGCCGCATCGTCGCGCTGATCAAGGAACGGCACCCCACAGTTCCCGTCATCGGTTTCCCGCGCGCTGCGGGCCTCTGCTATGAGGACTACGTGGCCGACAGTGGGGTGGATGCCGTCGGGCTCGACACCACCGTCCCGCCCCTCTGGGCGGCCCGCAATCTGCAATCCCGCCTGCCGGTGCAGGGCAACCTGGACCCGATCATGCTTGCGGTCGGCGGCGAGGCGCTGCGCAAGGCGGCATGGGAGATCCTGGACACGCTGGCCGGCCGGCCCTTCGTCTTCAACCTGGGCCACGGCGTCATCCAGACCACCCCGCCGGAGCATGTCGCCGAGCTGGCGCAGCTGATCAAGAGCTGGCCCAACCGGGGCTGACGAAAGCGGGGCTGAAAAGGCGGCTAAAAAGTATGAGGGAGGGGCTGGACAGGAGAGCGGTCACGCTCCAGTTTACCGCTCCATGCCAGTCCCACCCTCCTCTCCCCATCGCGCGCAGCGAATCGCAGTGGTCCTCTTCAACCTCGGCGGCCCGGACAGCCCCGAGGCGGTGAGGCCGTTCCTGTTCAACCTGTTCGCCGATCCTTCGATCATCCGCATCCCGAACCCGATGCGGTTCCTGCTGGCCAGCTTCATCTCCGGCCGGCGCGCCAAGGCGGCGAAGGACATCTACGCCCAGATCGGCGGCCGGTCGCCGCTGCTGGAGAACACCCAGGCGCAGGCCGACGCGCTGGAGTCCGTGCTGACGGGGCAGGGGCTGGAGGCGAAGGTCTTCATCGCCATGCGCTACTGGCACCCGATGAGCGCCGAGACGGCCGCCCGGGTGAAGGATTACGCGCCGGATCTCGTGATTCTGCTGCCGCTCTACCCGCAATTCTCGACCACCACGACCGGATCCAGCGACCGTGTGTGGCGCGAGGCGGCGAAGACCGTGGGGCTGACCGCGCCGACGAAGCTGGTCTGCTGCTACCCGACGCAGGCCGGCTTCATCGACGCCTCGGCCGCGGTGATCCGGCCGCTCTACGAGAAGGCGCTGAACCACGGCAAGCCGCGCGTCCTGTTCTCGGCGCATGGGCTGCCGAAGAAGGTCGTGGCCGGCGGCGACCCCTACCAGTGGCAGTGCGAGCGCACGGCCGAGTCCATTGCCGCGGCGCTGGGGATCGAGGATCTGGACTGGCTCAACTGCTACCAGAGCCGCGTCGGCCCGCTGGAATGGATCGGCCCTTCCACCGACGAGGAGATCCGCCGCGCCGGCCGGGACGGCGTGCCGATCCTGGTGGTGCCCATCGCCTTCGTGTCGGAGCATTCCGAGACGCTGGTGGAGATCGAGATCGAATACCGCCACCTCGCCAAGGAGGTCGGCGTGCCTTGGTTCGGCCGCGTGCCGACCGTGGGGGTGGAGCCGGCCTTCATCGACGGGCTGGCGCGGCTGGTCCACCAGTCGGTCGCCACCAAAGCGCCGATCTGCGCCCAGAACGGCGGCCAGCTCTGCCCCGCCGGATTCTCCGGCTGCCCCCAGCAGTCGAAATAAGAAACCGCAAGAAAGGGGACTCCGGTGCTCTACCTCTGGGTCAAGGCGCTGCACGTCATCAGCATTATCGCCTGGATGGCCGGGATGCTCTACCTGCCGCGGCTGTTCGTCTATCACTGCGAGGCCAAGCCGGGCTCCGAATCGTCGGAACGGTTCAAGGTGATGGAACGCCGCCTGATGCGCGCCATCATGAACCCGGCGATGATCGCGGCCTACGTGTTCGGCATCACGATGATCGTGCTGAATCCGGATTGGCTCCACCAGGGCTGGCTGCACGCCAAAATCCTGTTCGTGCTGGCGCTCAGCGCCGTGCACGGCATGATGTCGCGCTGGATGAAGGACTTCGCCGCCGACCGCAACACGCACCCGCAGCGCTTCTTCCGCATCATGAACGAGGTGCCGACCCTGCTGATGATCGGCATCGTCATCTTCGTGATCGTGAAGCCGTTCTGACGTCGTAGCCCTTCTGACGTCGTAGGTTGTGTTGAGCCCCCAGGCTCAACACAACAAGCGTTCCGCCGCGTGTTGTTGGGTTTCGCTGACGCTCAACCCAACCTACGATGCGTCCTGCAAACGCCGGTTCACGGCCTTTTCCGCCTCCACGATCAGGAACACCGCCACCCCGGCGCTGGTCATCCAGGCCCAGTCCGCCCACCCAACCGCCGCCGTGCCGAACAGGCGCTGCATCGAGGGGGCGTAGGTGAAGGCGACCTGCAGCGCCAGCATCAGGACGATGGAGATCCACACCGGCCGGCTGCCGAACAGCCCCTGCCGGTTCAGCACGGACGCGCTGACCGCACGCGCGTTGAACAGAAAGGCGATCTCGCCGATCACCAGCGCGTTGACGGCCATGGTGCGGGCAACCGGTGCCGGGTCACCGTGCCCCTCGTGCAGCAGGAAGAACCCGAAGCTGGCGGCGACCAGCAGCGCCATCACCAGCACCATCCGCCCGATCAGCACGCCGGTCAGGATCGGCTCATCCGGCGGGCGGGGAGGGCGCTTCATCACGTCGGCCTCCGGCGGCTCGAAAGCCAGCGCGAGGCCCAGCGTCACCGCCGTCACCATGTTGACCCACAGGATCTGCACCGGCGTGATCGGCAGGGTGTAGCCGGCCAGCACCGCCACCAGGATCACCAGCGCCTGGGCGCCGTTGGTCGGCAGCAGGAACAGGATCGTCTTGCGCAGATTGTCGTAGACGGTGCGGCCTTCCTCCACGGCGTGGGCGATGGAGGCGAAGTTGTCGTCGGCCAGCACCATGCTGGCGGCCTCCTTCGCGGCCTCCGTGCCCTTGCAGCCCATGGCGACGCCCACGTCGGCGCGCTTCAGGGCGGGCGCGTCGTTCACGCCGTCACCGGTCATCGCGACCGTGTGCCCCTCCGCCTGGAGCGCGCGAACAAGCCGCAGCTTGTGCTCCGGCGTCGTGCGGGCGAAGACGTCGGCGTCGCGGGCCACGGCCGCCAGCGCCGCGTCGTCCATGCGGTCGAGCTGCGCCCCGGTCACGGCCTCCCCCTTGAGGTTGAAGCGCTGCCCAATGGCCTGCGCGGTGCCGGCGTGGTCGCCGGTGATCATCGTTACGCGAATGCCGGCTTCCTGGCAGCGCCGGACGGCGGCGATGGCCTCCTCCCGCGCTGGGTCAATCAGCCCGCAGAGTCCCAGCAGCGTCAGCCGCTCCCGCACATCCGCCATGGCGAGTCCAGAGGGGTCGGCGGCGCGCCGGGCGAGCGCCAGCACCCGCTGTCCCCGGGCGGCCAGGGCCTCCACCCGCGCGTGCCACGCCGCCGTGTCCAGCGGCTGCGGCCCGTCAGCACCGAGCACGGTCGCGCACATCGCCAGCACCCGCTCCGGCGCGCCCTTCACGTACAGCACGCCATGCCCGGAACCGTTCCGGTGCAGGGTCGCCATGAATTTGTGCTCGGACTCGAAGGGGATCACGTCGGCGCGGGGGTGCCGCTTGGCCTCCGCGCGGGCGTCCAGGCCGGCTTTGCGCGCCAGGACCAGCAGGGCGCCGTCGGTTGGGTCGCCGGACACCGTCCAGTCGCCGGCCTCGTCCCGCTGCAGCGCCGCGTCGTTGCACAGCAGGGCGGCGCGGGCTAGTTCCGGCAGCACCGGTTCGGAGGATGGTTCCACGGCGGCGCCGTCGCGCTGGAAGGCGCCCTCCGGCCGGTAGCCGGCGCCAGTGACGGTGTAGCGGCCCTCCGCCGTCACAACCGTCTCCACGACCAGCTCGTTGCGGGTCAGCGTGCCAGTTTTGTCGGAGCAGATGACCCCGACCGAGCCCAGCGTCTCCACCGCCGGCAGGCGGCGGATGATGGCGTTGCGGCGGGCCATGCGGGTGACACCGATGGCCAGCGTGATCGTCATCACCGCCGGCAGCCCTTCCGGGATCGCCGCGACCGCCAGCCCGACGGCGGCCATCACCATGTCGGGCCAGGGCTCCCCCTGCACGAATGTGCCGAACAGGAAGGTGAGGGCGGTCAGCGCCAGGATGCCGATGGTCAGCCAACGGCCGAACACGGCCATCTGGGCCAGCAGTGGCGTGGTCAGCTCCTCCACGCCCGCCAGAAGGCTGCCGATGCGCCCCAGCTCCGTCGCGTCCCCCGTGGCCACCACGACGCCGACGGCCTGTCCCTGGGCCACCAGCGTGGCCGAATAGGCCATGCCGCTGCGGTCGCCCAGCGGGGCGTCCGGCTCCACCGGATCGGTGGTCTTGGCGACGGGGACGGATTCGCCGGTCAGGGCCGCCTCCTGCACGCGCAGGCCCTTGGCGTGGACCAGCCGCAGGTCGGCCGGCACCCGATCGCCGGAGGCCAGCAGCACCCGGTCGCCGGGCACCAGCTCCTCCGCCGGGACGGTCGCCTGACGGCCGTCGCGCAGCACCACGGCCTGGGGGGACAGCATGTTGCGGATCGCGTCCAGCGCCTGCTCCGCCTTGCCCTCCTGCACGAAGCCGATCAGCGCGTTGATCAGCACCACCCCGGCGATCACCGCCGCGTCGGTCAGGTGCCCCAGCAGCAGCGTCAGGACCCCGGCGCCGATCAGCACATAGATCAGCACGTTGTCGAACTGCGCCAGGAAGCGCCGAAGGCTGGAGCGGCGGGGCGGCGGGGTCAGCCGGTTCGGTCCCCAGCGGTCGAGCCGGGACCGCGCCTCCTCCGGCGACAGGCCGCCCTCCGGGCTGTCCAGCGAGGCCAGCGTCTCCGCCGCCGGGCGTGCGTGCCAGGGCGGGGCAGGCGCTTCGGATGTTCGGTCTTGCAGGTCCATGGAAGTCCGTAAGGGGCTGAGTCGATCACCCACCTGTGCATGTCGTACCGGATGGGCAAAAACACCAGGGGTTGCGGCGCCGGGTCCTGTACCGAATAGTCCACGGTTTCGCTTTCGTTTGACTTGCAGCGAACGATCCGCTAACCATTTCATTCACCACGGGGCGGCAAGCCTCGCGGGACCCCACACCCACATCTGCCGTTCCGTCCCTCCCCAACGATTCGGGCGCGGCGACCGAAGAGCCTCATGCTCCCCTCAGCGTCGTCTGACGCCCAACCGACGCACCCGTCGTCGGCCCGGGACTTCTGGCACTCCCCCCGCATGACGATTCCCTAAGGCACCCCCATGCATCTCCAAGAGCTGAAGTGCAAGAGCCCCGCCGAACTTCTGGCGTTCGCGGAGGAGCTGCAGATCGAGAATGCCAGCACCCTGCGCAAGCAGGACATGATGTTCGCCATTCTGAAGCAGCTGGCCGAAAACGACGTTCCGATCTACGGCGATGGTGTGCTTGAGGTCTTGCAGGACGGTTTCGGGTTCCTCCGTTCCCCCGAAGCGAATTACCTCCCCGGTCCCGACGACATCTACGTCAGCCCCAGCCAGGTGCGCCGCTTCGGCCTGCGCACCGGCGATACGGTGGAAGGCCAGATCCGCGCGCCCAAGGACGGGGAACGCTACTTCGCCCTCCTCAAGGTCAACACCATCAACTTCGATGCGCCGGACAAGGTCCGCCACCGCATCAACTTCGACAACCTGACCCCGCTCTACCCGGAAGAGCGGCTGCGCATGGAAGTCGACGACCCGACCAAGAAGAACTACACCGGCCGCATCATCGACCTCGTGGCGCCGCTGGGCAAAGGCCAGCGCGGCCTGATCGTCGCCCCGCCGCGCACCGGCAAGACGGTGATGCTGCAGAACATCGCCCATTCCATCGCCACCAACCATCCGGAAGCCTACCTGATCGTGCTGCTCATCGACGAGCGCCCGGAAGAGGTGACCGACATGGCCCGCTCGGTGCGGGGCGAGGTGATCAGCTCCACCTTCGACGAGCCGGCGACCCGCCACGTCCAGGTCGCGGAAATGGTGATCGAAAAGGCCAAGCGCCTGGTCGAGCACAAGCGCGACGTGGTCATTCTGCTGGACTCCATCACCCGTCTGGCGCGCGCCTACAACACGGTCGTGCCGTCCTCGGGCAAGGTGCTGACCGGCGGCGTGGACGCCAACGCGCTCCAGCGGCCGAAGCGCTTCTTCGGTGCGGCCCGCAACATCGAGGAGGGCGGTTCGCTGACCATCATCGCGACCGCGCTGATCGACACCGGCAGCCGCATGGACGAGGTGATCTTCGAAGAGTTCAAGGGCACCGGCAACTCCGAGATCGTGCTGGACCGCAAGCTGTCGGACAAGCGCACCTTCCCGGCCATCGACATCTCCAAGTCGGGCACCCGCAAGGAAGAGCTGCTGGTCGACAAGGGCACCATCTCCAAGATGTGGATCCTGCGGCGCATCCTGATGCCGATGGGCGTGACCGACGCGGTCGATTTCCTGGTCGACAAGCTGAAGCACACCAAGTCGAACGCCGAATTCTTCGAATCCATGAACCAGTAAGGCGTCCGACGTTCTTACTGCGAAACGAAAAAAGGCGAGCGGCATCAAGCCTCTCGCCTTTCTTTTTGTCCCGATGCACGGCCCCGTCGAAACGGGACCGGAATGTCCGGATCAGAACGGGGACTGGTTGGCGGCCTGCTGCGCCTCCGCCTGGGCGGCGGTCTGGCGGCGGTACAGGTCCACGAAGTCGATCGGGTTGATCATCAGCGGCGGGAAGCCGCCGTCCTGGGTGCAGCCGGCGACGATCGCGCGGGCGAACGGGAACAGCATGCGCGGCCCCTCGATCAGCAGCACGGCGCGGTGGTGCTCCTTCGGCAGGCCCGGCAGCTGGAACAAACCGCCGTAGGCGACCTCGGTCAGGAAGGCGACGGACTCGCCCTGCTTGGCCTCGCAGCGCAGCTTCAGGACGACCTCGTAGACGTCCTCACCAACCGGCTGGGCCTGGACGTCGACGCCGATGTCCACCTGCGGCTGGGCCTGCCCCGGCATGAGGCTCTGCGGCGCGTTCGGGTTCTCGAAGGACAGGTCCTTCACATACTGCGCCAGCACATGCATCGGCAGGGAGCTGGCGGCTTCCTGGTCTTGACCGTTCGTCTGCTGATCGGACATGAACAACTCCTGGCCGCGGGGGCGGCGTGACAGTGGAAAAATGCAGGATCCGCTGGCTAGCACGGATCCGGCGGACCGACAACGAAAAGAGCCGTGGGAAAAGAGCCGGGAGAAATCCTCCACCGGCTCTCCCTTTACCGGTGATCGTTCCTGAACCTGGAATCCGGCGGTGCCCAGCGGGATTCGCCCAGCTGCGGGGCATCGCCGGGCTGGGGCTCCGCCGGGTCCACCTCGCGGTAGTCGCCGTCGATCACGCCGGGCGGCGGGCGGTGGCGCGGGTCCGGGCTTTCTCCGCTGCTCCAGCTCCGGCCCCCCATCTGCCCGTACATCTGGAAGGACGCGTTGCCCCGCAGACGGTCGAACAGCCAGCGGCCCAGGGCGTTGCGCAGCGGGGGCACGAACAGCAGCAGGCCGACGATGTCGGTCAGGAAGCCGGGAATGATCAGCAGCACGCCGGCGGCAACGACGCAGAACCCCTCGAAGACGGCGCCGACGGGAAACTCGCCGCGCTGGGCGGCCTCCTGGGCGCGGCGCAGGACGGACAGCCCCTGCCAGCGGATCAGCAGCGACCCGAGCACCGCGGACAGGATCACCAGCCCGACGGTCGGGCCGGCGCCGATCCAGTCGCCGACCTCCACGAAGGTGGCGATCTCCGCAACCGGCAGCAGAAGGAACAACAGAAGCAACGGATTCATGGCTGTCCTTGCTCTTTCAACCTTATGGGCCTATCTAGGCTTGGGTAAGCCTCCCGGTTTTCGGATCGGTTTGGCTTCTCCGGTACAGGGCACCGGGCATATTTCCTTCGAAATGTCCGCCGGTGAGCGTTCAGGGTACACTTAATGACGACCCGCCGGAGGGTCCAGTGGTTCGGTCGGCCCTTTGTTCGCCGGCCCTCAGTCGCCCGGAAGGATTGACGATGGGAGATGGTTTCGTGTTCGTCGAAATCGTGATTTTCGCGATGATCGCCGCGTTTCTCGTGTACCGGCTGCGCAGCGTGCTCGGCCGCCGCACCGGTGAGGAACGGCAGCGGCCGAACCCCTTCTCCCCGCGCACGGGCCTGCCCGACAACGTCGTCCCGATGCCCGGCCGCGACCGCCCGGCGCCCGCCGCCGCTCCGTCGCCGGACGAGCCGGTGTCGCTGCACGCCGCGCTGGTGCAGATCGCCGCCGCCGACCCGAGCTTCGAGGAAAAGCACTTCCTCCAGGGCGCGCGCGGCGCGTTCCAGATGATCGTGGAGGCCTTCGCCAAGGGGGACACCGCCACGCTGCGCCCGCTGCTGGCCGACGACGTCTACGACAACTTCGCCCGCGCCATCCGCGAGCGTCAGGCCGCCGGGGAGACGCTGGAAACCCGTATCGAGCGCATCGCCGACGCCGACGTGGTGGAGGCGCGCATGGACGGCCGCACCGCGCTCGTCACCGTCAAGTTCGTGTCGGAGCAGATGAACGTCGTGCGCAACCGCGACGGCGCCGTGGTGGACGGCGACCCGAAGGCGGTGGTGGAGGCGGTGGACGTCTGGACCTTCGCCCGCAACACCCGCGCCAGCAACCCGAACTGGTCGCTCGTCGAGACCCGCACGACCCACTGATGCCCACATCATCGATGATCCGTTTCAGCGCCGCGGCAGTCCTTGCCGCGGCGTTTCTCGTTTCCTGTGGCCGGAAAGAGGAGGAGGCGAAGGCCCCGCCGCCGCCCGACAAGCTGGTGCTGAAGCCCGTCGCCTTCGCCGACCTGCCGGGCTGGACCGCGGACCGGGTGGCGGAGGCGCTGCCGGCCTTCCGGCGCTCCTGCGACAAGCTGAAGGCTTTGCCGCCCGATCGTCCCGTCGGACCTGACGGGGTCGGGGGCAGGGCGGTGGACTGGCAGGCGCCCTGCGCCGCGCTGGCCGGTCTTCCGGCGGGGGACGACGCGGCGGTGCGCGCTTTCTTCGAGGGGAACTTCACCCCCTATGCCGCCGCGAACAACGACAACCGGCGCGGCCTCTTCACCGGCTACTACGAGGTGGAGCTGAAGGGCAGCCGCAGCCCGGATCCGGCCTATCCCGTGCCGCTGTACAAGCGTCCGGCCGACCTGATCCTGGTCGATCTGGGCGACTTCTCCGACCGCTGGAAGGGGGAGCGCACGGCCGGGCGCGTCATCGACGGCCGGCTGAAACCCTATGAGGACCGCGCCGCCATCGAGGCCGGCGCGCTGCGCGGCAAGGGGCTGGAGCTGCTATGGCTTCAGGACCCGGTCGCCACCTTCTTCCTGCACATCCAGGGCTCCGGCCGCGTGCGCCTGCCGGACGGGACGGACACGCGCGTCGGCTACGCCGCCCAGAACGGCCACAAATACGTCGCCATCGGCAAGGAGCTGATCGACCGGGGCGAGCTGAAGCGGGAGGAGGTCTCGCTCCAGACCATCCGCGCCTGGCTCCAGGCCCATCCGGACCAGGCCGCCGCGCTGATGAACAAGAACCCGTCCTTCGTCTTCTTCCAGGAACTGAAAGGGGAGGGGCCGAACGGCGCCCAGAACGTGGCGCTGACGCCGGGCCGCAGCCTCGCCGTCGACTCCAAGTTTCTGCCCTACGGCGTCCCGGTCTGGCTCGACGCCGAGGACCCTATAGGCGGAAAGGCGCGGTTGCGCCGCCTGCTGGTCGCCCAGGACACCGGCGGCGCCATCCGCGGCCCGGTGCGCGGCGACGTCTTCTGGGGCCACGGCGATGAGGCCGAGACGAAGGCCGGCGTGATGAAGAGTGCGGGGGAATACTACATCCTGCTGCCGAAGACGGTCACGCCGGCGTCGTGACACTCGGTGGCGAGCCGCTCTAAATAAAGGTCGAATACCTTCAAATACGCATCTTCGTGGCGTCCGCCCGGAACGGGGATCAGGGCGACAGAGGGGAAATTTTTAATCGCCGGTCGTAAATCCTCCAGGGGTGTGATGTCATCGTCGACGCCCTGGAAAATGGTCGTCGGGGTTCCGTCCAGCCGGTGCAGCGCTGGGACGACGGAGTAACTTTCCGTCAGAAACGCCTCAATGGGCAGTGCGGACCAAGCATAGCTGTACCAGTGTCTGCGAAAAGCGGCTCGGATGGCGAAAAGTAGAGAAGGGGACACACCGTCCAGGATCAAGGCACAAGGTCGATGGTCGGCAGCCTCCAGTATCGCGACGGTGGCGCCGAAGGAGCGGCCGATGAACAGGGTCCGTTCCGGGGAACACCGCGTACGTGCGGCGATGGTCGCCAATGCGGTATCCATGTCCGCCTTGAATGCTTCCAACCTCGCGGGTCCGGCAGCACCGTCCTGGCCTGGGTAGGAAAGGGCGTGGATGGTGATGCCGAGGTCTTGTATCCGAGGAAACAACTCAACCTCGTAACGCCCAAGGGCACCGTGTTGGCCAGGGAAGAACAAAGCGCAGTCGGCCGAATTTTCCGGACCGTAACGGCGCACCATGACGCTCCGTCCACCCCCAACGGGAACTTCCAGGGCGGCGTCGGCACTTTGGGCCAGCGCCGAACTCGCCGGGAACAACAGCGCATCCAATGCAATGCGCAACGCCAGCATGGGCAAAAGGAAGTATAACGCAACCACGATGGTTGCCACGGCACCTAGTCGGCGTACCATCGAGAAAAGGGTGCTGCGGGAAGACGTATCTCCCGCGCCCCGATGTTTCACGTGGATCAGAGTCCGCTCACGCTTTGTCGAGCATCCGGCCGAGGTCCCGTCCGGCGAAGACGTGGATGTGCAGGTGCGGAACCTCCTGATGGGCGTCGGTGCCGCAGTTGGACAGGATGCGGTAGCCGGGCTCGGCGGCGCCGGCTTGGCGGGCGACCTCGCCGACGGCGCGGAACAGGCCGGCGATCTCTGCTTCCGACGCCTTGGCGGTGAAGTCGTCCATATCGACGTAGGCGCCCTTCGGGATGACCAGGATGTGGGTCGGGGCCTGCGGGTTGATGTCGTGGAAGGCCAGGGCGTGCTCGGTCTCCAGGACCTTCTTGCACGGGATCTCGCCGCGCAGGATGCGGGCGAAGATGTTGTTCGGGTCGTAGGTCTTGGCCATCTCGTCGATTCCCTTCCGCCGTGTTCTTCGAGCGTTACGCCTTGCGCGCCTTCTTCTCGGCGATGCCGCTGGTGCCCTCGCGCTGGGCCAGCTTTTCCCAGACCTCGGCCGGATCCAGGCCGGCATCGGCCCACAGAACCATCAGGTGATAGAGCAGGTCCGCCGATTCCGAGGCCAACGCCGCCTTGTCGCCGCGCACGGCCTCCAGAATGGCTTCCACCGCCTCCTCGCCGACCTTCTGGGCGATCTTGGAGGTGCCGCGGCTGAACAGCTTGGCGGTGTAGGAGGTCTCCGGGTCGGCGCCCTTGCGGGACAGCACGGTGGCGTGCAGCCGGTCCAGCACCTCGGCGGTCGCTGCGCCCTTGCCCTTCTTGTCGTCACCCATGGGCCGGCTCCGAGGCTTTTCTTTCGGCGTTGGGGGCGGGGCGCACCGGGATGCCGGCCTGGGCGAGCGCCGCCTTGGCCTGACCGATGGTGTAGGTGCCGAAATGGAAGATGGAGGCCGCCAGCACCGCCGTGGCGTGGCCCTCGCGGATGCCTTCCACCAAATGGTCCAGCGTGCCGACGCCGCCCGACGCGATGACCGGGATGCGCAGGCTGTCGGCCACCTTGCGGGTCAGCGCCAAGTCGAAGCCGCTCTTGGTGCCGTCGCGGTCCATGGAGGTCAGCAGGATCTCGCCGGCCCCGTAGGACTCCATGCGCTTGGCCCACTCCACCGCATCGATTCCCGTGGCCTTGCGGCCGCCGTGGGTGAAGATCTCCCAGCGGCCGGGCGACACCTGCTTGGCGTCGATGGCGACGACGATGCACTGGGCGCCGAACTTTTCCGCCGCTTCCTGCACGAACTCCGGCCGGTGAATGGCGGCGGTGTTGATCGACACCTTGTCCGCACCGGCCAGCAGCAGCTTGCGGATGTCCTCCACCTGACGGACGCCGCCGCCGACGGTCAGCGGCATGAACACCTGCTCGGCGGTGCGGCGCACCACATCAAAGATGGTGTCGCGGTTCTCGTGGCTGGCGGTGATGTCCAGGAAGG
This sequence comes from Azospirillum mesophilum, assembly GCF_053470405.2. NCBI lineage: Bacteria > Pseudomonadati > Pseudomonadota > Alphaproteobacteria > Rhodospirillales > Azospirillaceae > Azospirillum > Azospirillum mesophilum. Next base: position 67,850 of record NZ_JBPXMQ020000014.1, on the reverse strand, counting down.
TCAGCTCGTCGGCGCCTTCCCGGTCATAGACGCGGGCCTGCTCCACGGGGTCGCCGGCGTCCACCAGATCGACGAAGTTGACCCCCTTCACCACCCGGCCGTCCTTGACGTCCAGGCAGGGGATGACGCGCATCTTCAGCATCAGTCGGCATCCCCGGAGACAGGGGCGGAAGAGAGCAGGTCGAGCGCCGTCTTCGGGTCGATCCGGCCGTCGTACAGCGCGCGGCCGCAGATGACGCCCTGGATGCCCGTGTGCTCTTCCTTCTTCAGCGCGGTGAGGTCGTCGATGGACGACACCCCACCCGACGCGATCACCGGCGTGGTCAGGTGGAAGGCGAGGTCGGCCGTCGCCTCCACATTCACGCCGCCCATGGCGCCGTCGCGGTTGATGTCGGTGTAGATGATGGCGGCCACACCGCTGTCTTCGAACTTCAGCGCCAGATCCAGCGCCTTGATGGTCGAGGTCTCGGCCCAGCCGGCGACGGCGACGAAGCCTTCGCGCGCGTCGATGCCCACGGCGACCTTGCCGGGGAACTCCTTGCAGGCTTCCTTCACCAGCTCCGGCTCGCGCAGGGCGACGGTGCCCAGGATGACGCGGCTGACGCCCTTTTCCAGCCACATGGCGATGGTCTTCAGGTCGCGGATGCCGCCGCCGAGCTGCACGGGGATGTTCACGGCGCCGAGGATGCCCTCCACGGCCTGGCCGTTGACCGGCTTGCCCTCGAAGGCGCCGTTCAGGTCGACGAGGTGCAGCCACTCGAAGCCCTGGCTCTGGAACAGGCTGGCCTGGGAAGCGGGCTCGGTGTTGAAGACGGTCGCCTGGCTCATCTCACCACGCAGGAGCCGAACGCAGGCACCGTCCTTGAGGTCGATGGCGGGATAAATGATCATCGCGGTGTCTCGTCCTATGGCGTGTCGGGGAGCGTGGAGGAAGGCGTGTCGGTGTCGAGGTCTTTCACATAGAAGTGTCCGGCCAGTCTTTTGCCGTCCACCAGCGCATAGAAGGGATGCGTCCCCCAGCGCTTGAAACCCAGGTCTTCGTAAAGCGCGATGGCCGCCTGCTGCGTCTCGCGCACGTCCAGGTTCAGGACGCGGAAGCCGGAGGCCCGCGCCTCCTCCTCCACCGCCTGCGTCAGGCGCTTGGCGAGGCCGTGGCCGCGCGCCCAGGGGGCGACGAAGCTGGTGGTCAGCGCGGCGGCGTGGGCCTGCGCCTCGTTGTTGCGGGCGGGCTTAACCAGCTGGGCGGATCCGGCGATCACGCCGTCCAGCCGCGCAACGAACAGGATGCGCTCCGGCACGACCAGGACGCCCTTCCAGTAGCGCTCCATCACGTCGCGCGGCGGCGGGGCGACCCAGCCGAAGCCGCCGCCCACCTTGATGGCGTCGTCGGCGGCGTCGCACAGGTCGTGCAGGTCGCCGGTCTTCAGAGCCTCGACGCGCTCGATGGCGATTTCCGCCATGGTCAGACCCGCCACGTCAGGAAATTGCCGACCAGCGCAAGGCCGGTCGCCTGACTCTTTTCCGGGTGGAACTGGGTGCCGACCATGTTGTCGCGCCCGATGACCACGGGGAACGACCCGCCGTAATCGACTGTGGCGATCACGTCGTCCGGGTTCTCCACCGCGAAGCGGTAGGAATGGACGAAGTAGGCGTGCGCGCCCTCCGGCAGGTTCGCCAGGATCGGGTGCGGGCGGCGGATGTTCAGCTCGTTCCAGCCCATGTGCGGGATTTTCAGGGTCGGGTCGGCGGGCTCCATCTTCACGACTTCGCCCTTGATCCAGCCGAGCCCTTCGGTCACGCCGTATTCGCGCCCGCGCTCGGCCATCAGCTGCATGCCGACGCAGATGCCCAGGAAGGGGCGGGCCTTGACGTGCACCACCTCCTCCAGCGCCTCCAGCATGCCGGGGACTTCGGACAGGCCGCGCTTGCAGTCGGCGAAGGCGCCCACGCCCGGCAGCACGACGCGGTCGGCCTTGCGCACCGCCTCGGCGTCGGAGGTGACCAGCACCTGGAAGGAGGCATGGGACTCCGCCGCCGCGCGCTCCAGCGCCTTGGCGGCGGAACGCAGGTTGCCGGAGCCGTAATCGATCAGCGCAACGGTTTCCATGGAACAAAAGCTTTCAGAAGAGGACCGGCTTTAGAGGGAACCGCCCAGCGTGCCCTTGGTGGACGGCACGGCGTCGCGCTTGCGCGGGTCGATCTCGATGGCTTCACGCACCGCGCGGGCGAGCGCCTTGTAGCAGCTCTCCACGATGTGGTGGTTGTTCTCGCCGTACAGGCACTCGACGTGCAGCGTCACGCCGGCGGCCATGGCGAAGGCCTGGAACCACTCGCGGAACAGCTCCGTGTCCATGTCGCCGATCTTGTCGCGGCTGAAGGCGACCTTCCAGATCAGGTAGGGCCGGTTGGAGAAGTCCAGCGCCACGCGGGTCAGCGTCTCGTCCATCGGTACGTAGGAATGGCCGTAGCGCTGGATGCCCTTGCGGTCGCCCAGCGCCTTCGCCACGGCCTGGCCGATGGCGATGCCGGAGTCCTCGGTCGTGTGGTGGGCGTCGATGTGCAGGTCGCCCTCGGCCAGCACCGTCAGGTCCATCAGGCTGTGACGGGACAGCTGTTCCAGCATGTGGTCGAGGAAGCCGACCCCCGTCTTCACGTCGTAGACGCCGGTGCCGTCCAGGTTCACGGCAACCCGGATGCGGGTTTCGGTGGTGTTCCGCTCGATCGAGGCGCGGCGGCCGCCATTGGCAGGGCTCTGGTCCATGGACTCGGTATTTAGCAGGAAGCGGTGCCACACGCCAGCGGTGCAGACCCCAAAAACGGCTATGACGGGTTCATGCGATTGTCCTACGCACGTGTGCGGGCTATCATCGAATGCACGCAACACGAGCATAGCCCAATATGCCGCTTTTCCGCCTCCGCCGGTTGGTCCTTGCCGCCGTTTTGACCCTCGCCGCCTGCGCCACGATGGACCCCCCACCCCAAGGAAAGCAGACCCCAGGAAAGCAGGCCCCGCCGGTCGCGCGCGGCTCGACGGAGCCGATCCGCTTCGCGGAGCTGGCGCTGGGCTCCATGCGGCGTGGTATGGCGATCGGGCGCTATGTCTGGGACATCGACTGCGCGCCGCCCTACGAGGACGTCTACTGGACCACCGGTCGCAACCTGCGCCAGGGCTCCACGATGGAGGAGCGCTTCGCCGAGGTGCTGACCGACGCCGGCTTCGACGTGACCGGCCGCCTGAACGGGGTGCATGACCCGGAGGTGGACCGCCACCGCGCCCGCTTCACCGTCCAGGGCGACCTGCGCGACATCCGGCTGGAGCTGTGCCGGCGCAAGCACTGGATCACCGGGGCGGGGAAGGGCGATTCCGGCACGGGGGCGGTGCGGGTGGACTGGTCGGTCTACGACGCGCACAGCGGGCAGCTCGTCCACCGCGTGACGACCAACGGCGTGGCGCGCAAGGAGGCCGGCGTGCCGCAGGGAGACATCATGCTCATCGAGGAGGCCTTCGCCACCGCCGCCGAGGCGCTGGCCGCCGACCCCGGCTTCCGCGCCGTCGTGGCGAAAGGGAGTGTGTCAAGTGGTGGGGGCCGAGAGTCAAGTCCGCCGCTTGCGTCAACCATCCCCGTTGTGTCAAGTGCCCAACCGTCAAGTGGACCGGCTTCCGAACCCCCGGCTTCCGAACCCCCGGCCTCCGATCCCATAGTGTCAAGTCCGGTGCCGGTTGACACACCCGCTCCGCCAGCGGCGCTGCTCATCCGGGGGCCGGCCGCTTTCCAGGGCTACGCCGACGATCCCACCGCCCGCGCCACCTCCGCCCGCTTGCGGGTGGGGGAGGAGGGGCACGGAGTCGCGCTGGGCGAGATCGACGGCCAGTCCGTCGTCTTGACGCCCAGCGCCGGACTTGACGCACGCATCACCGTCCGCCCGGCGCAAGGCGTGGCGCTGGACGGCACCGTCGTGGCGCGTGACGCGCTCGGCGGCTTTGCGTTGGTCCGCGTTCCGGCGCGTTTAACCGCCGTTCCCGTGCGCGGGGGCGAGCCCGCGGTCAGCGAGACGGTCACCGCCGTGGTGAAGGGCGGGGCCGACGCCGCGTCCGGCATCGTGGCGGCGCTACGGCCCGACCCGCGCGCGGGCATCGACGTGATCCAGGCGGACCTGACCGGGCCGCAACCGGCCCTGGGTGATCCGCTGGTGGACGAATCCGGCAACCTGCTGGCGCTGGCCCGCGCGCCGGCCCCGCTGGGCGGGCCGGGGGCGCACGGGCTGGCCGACTTCACGCCGGTGGGGCCGATGTTGACGCGCATGGGGGTGCGGTTGACGCAAGGGCCGGTTGGGGCCACTCCCGCCCGGACCTCCCTGGGCCGGACCAAGCCCGGGCTTGACGCCAGTCTTGACGGGAACCGCCGTCCCCCCACATAGACCCGTGACCCAATGTGCCTTTGTTCGGTTGATCCCGCATGGGCACGGGCGTCTTTCCCTTCGAACGCGGTCCCAATGACTTCCTCCCACGATCCAATCCAGTGGCACGGCACCACCATCCTGTCGGTCCGCAAGAACGGCCAGGTGGTGATCGCCGGCGACGGCCAGGTGTCCGTCGGCCAGACGGTCATGAAATCGAACGCCCGCAAGGTGCGCTGGCTGGCCGGCGGCACGGTGATGGCGGGCTTTGCCGGCGCCACCGCCGACGCGCTGACCCTGTTCGAGCGTCTGGAAGCCAAGCTGGAGCAGCACCCCGGCCAGCTCACCCGCGCCTGCGTGGAGATGGCCAAGGACTGGCGCACCGACCGTTACCTGCGCCGGCTGGAGGCGATGATGGCCGTGGCCGACCGCAGCGTCAGCCTAGTCCTGACCGGCAACGGCGACGTGCTGGAGCCGGAGGACGGGCTGATCGGCATCGGCTCCGGCGGATCCTACGCCCTGGCGGCGGCGCGCGCGCTGGTCGACATCGACGGGCTGGACGCGGAGGCCATCGCGCGCAAGGCGATGAAGATCGCCGCCGACATCTGCGTCTATACGAACCAGAACGTCACTCTTGAAAAGATTTAACCCTCATATCGGGTCCGCCGCCATGACCGCCGCCATCTCCTCCAACACCGCCGCCTTCAGCCCGCGCGAGATCGTCTCGGAACTCGACCGCTACATCGTCGGCCAGCACGAGGCCAAGCGCGCGGTCGCCATTGCGCTGCGCAACCGCTGGCGCCGCCAGCAACTCCCCGAGGGCCTGCGGGAGGAGGTTCTGCCCAAGAACATCCTGATGATCGGCCCGACCGGCGTCGGCAAGACCGAGATCGCCCGCCGTCTGGCAAAGCTGGCCCAGGCCCCCTTCCTGAAGGTGGAAGCGACCAAGTTCACCGAGGTCGGCTACGTCGGCCGCGACGTGGAGCAGATCGTCCGCGACCTCGTGGAGGCCGCCATCGGCATGACCCGCGAGCGCCTGCGCAAGGAGGTCGCCGCCAAGGCCGAGCTGCGTGCCGAGGAACGCGTGGTCGACGCGCTCTGCGGCGAGAACGCCAGCCCCGAGACGCGGCAGAAGTTCCGCAAGATGCTGCGCGAAGGCTCGTTGAACGACCGCGAGATCGAGGTGCAGGTGGCCGACACCGGCGCCGGCAACATGCCGACCTTCGACATCCCCGGCATGCCGGGCGCCCAGATGGGCATGCTCAACCTGAACGACATCTTCGGCAAGGCCTTCGGCGGCCGCACCAAGACCCGCCGCATGACCGTGCAGGAATCCTACGACGTGCTGATGGCCGAAGAATCGGACAAGCTGCTGGACCAGGAAAAGGTCGTGGCCGAGGCCATCCAGGCGGTGGAGCAGAACGGCATCGTCTTCCTGGACGAGATCGACAAGATCTCCGCCCGCTCCGACTACAAGGGCGGGGCCGACGTCAGCCGCGAGGGCGTGCAGCGCGACCTGCTGCCGCTGATCGAGGGCACGACCGTCAGCACCAAGCATGGTGCCGTGAAGACCGACCACATCCTGTTCATCGCGTCGGGCGCCTTCCACCTCGCCAAGCCGTCGGACCTGCTGCCGGAACTGCAGGGCCGCCTGCCGATCCGGGTGGAGCTGAAGGCCCTGACCCAGGACGACTTCAAGCGCATCCTGACCGAACCGGAAGCCAGCCTCATCAAGCAGTACAAGGCCCTGCTGAATACCGAGGACGTGGAGCTGATCTTCGCCGACGACGCCATCGACGAGCTGGCGCGGCTCGCCGCCGACATCAACGCCACGGTGGAGAACATCGGCGCCCGCCGCCTGCACACGGTCCTGGAACGGTTGCTGGAGGAGATCAGCTTCACCGCCAGCGACAAGGCCGGCCAGACCGTGACCATCGACGCCGCCTACGTCCGCGAGCAGGTCGGCGGTTTGGCGAAGAACACGGATCTGTCGAAGTTCATTCTGTAGGCTGTGCAGCAATTGCGTAGGTTGGGTTAAGCCGGAGGCGCAACCCAACACCGTCCACAGTGCGACGTGTGTTGGGTTTCGCTTGCGCTCAACCCAACCTAGGCTACCAATCGGTGACGAAGCGTTCCCCGGGCAGGCGGATGATCACCGACGTGCCGGTGCCTTCCATGGAGCGGATTTCCAGGCGGCCGCCGTGCTGTTCGATCAGGGATTTGGCGATGGACAGGCCAAGCCCGATGCCTTCGTAGCGGCGGGCGAGGCTGGCGTCGCCCTGGACGAAGGGCTGGAACACCGTTTCCAGACGGTCTTCCGGAATGCCGATGCCGCTGTCGAACACCTCCGCCACCAGGGCGCCTTCGCTGTCGACGCGGGCGGACACGCCGATGCGGCCGCCTTCCGGGGTGAACTTGATGGCGTTGGACAGCAGGTGCAGCAGCACCTGCTTCAGCGCGCGGGGATCGGCCAGAAGGGGCGGCAACTCCACCCCGATGTCGGCCTCCACGCGCAGCTTGCCGCGTTCCGCCCGCTTGGCGACCAGGCGCAGGCAGGACACGACCACGTCGCGGAAATCGCAGAGCGATTCCTCCAGGTCGACACGGCCCGCCTCGATGGTCGCCATTTCCAGAAGGTCGTTGATGTTGGCGAGCAGCAGTTCGCCCGACCGTTTGATCTCCGCCGCGTAGTTCACATACATCGGGTTCTCCAACGTCCCCAGCATTTGCTGATGGATGACGTCGGCGAAGCCCAGAATGCCGTTCAGCGGCGTGCGCAGCTCGTGGCTCATGTTCGACAGGAAGGCGGTCTTGGCGCGGTTGGCCAGCTCCGCCGCCTCCTTCGCCTCGACCAGGGCCAGCTCCGCCGCCTTGGTGTCGCTCGTGTCGCGCAGCATGGCGACGAAGACGTGGAAGCCGGGCAGGTCGATCTCCGACAGCGACAGCCAGGCCGGGAATTCGCTGCCGTCGCGCCGCCTTGCGGTGACCTCGCGCCCGATGCCGATGACGTGCCGCTCGCCGGTGGTTTTGTAGCGGCGCATGTACTCGCCGTGCCGCGCCGCCTCGTCCGGCGGCATGAGCACGTGGATGTGCTGTCCCGCCAGCTCGTCGGGGCGATAGCCGAGAAGACGCTCCGCCGCCTGGTTGGAGCTGAGGATGACGCCGCGCGCGTCCACGGTCAGGATCGCCTCGACCGCCTGTTCGACGATGGCGCGGTTCTGCGCCTCGCTGCGTTTAAGCTCCTCCGCGGCGGCGCGGTCGGCCGTGACGTCCTCGATCACCGCCGTCAGAGCCTGGATCCGCCCGTCCGGGCCGCGCAAGGCCGACGGGCGCATGGCGGCGCGCATGACCGTGCCGTCGGCACGGAGAAAGCGCTTTTCGAAAGGGGCGGGCGTGGCGTCCCCCCGCACGACGCGGGCGAAGCGCTCGCTCTCCCAGGCCCAGTCCTCGGGGTGGGTGATGGCCTCCAGGGAGCGGCCGACCAGCTCCGCAGAGCGGCAGCCCAGGCTGTCGGCGAAGGCGTCGTTCGCCGCGACGATACGGCCGTCCAGCCCGGCGACGACCATGCCGACGGATGCGCTCTCGAAGACGTGACGGAACAGGTCGTCCGCGTGGCCGTCTTGCGGCACCCAGGGGGCGGCCTTGGCGGTCATCGAACGATCCTGTCTGAACGAACGTGGTCGCGGTGCAGCATGGAACAAATGTCATAGGCGTTCGCGCCGGGGAAATCGACCTGAAACGTTCCAGGGAATTGCCCCGGGGTGCGACCGATCATCCCACATGCGAATGATGGCCAGGGGATGAAGGCCGATCAGCGCCGCCGATCAGCGCCGCCGATCAGCGCCGCCGGTCAGCGCCGTCGGCCAGCCACCCGGCGCCGGGGCGCCGGGCCGCAGCGGGCCAGCGTTTCGTCCAGCACGCCGAGCATCCGTTCCAGCGTGCCGTCGTCCAGATCCTGGATGCGCTCGGCCAGCCGGTTCGCCAGCTCCGTCGCCTTGGGGCTGAGGCCGGCGGTGTCCACGGTGACGCGGGGGTGGGAAAGGTCGGCCAGCCGCTCCAGCTCCTCCGCCTCGTCCCAGATGATGCCGAAATAGGCACAGATCTGGCGGACCAGCTGCGGGGAAGGCTGGCCCCGCTTGCCGTGCTCCAGCGCCGACAGATAGGCCGAGGAGATGTGGAGGTCCGTCGCCATCTGCTTGAGGGTCACGCCCTTGCCCTCGCGCAGCGTGCGCACCCGTTGGCCGAAGGGAGTCATCGCCGCCCTCGTCCCTACCGGTCCCGGCGCCGCTTGATGAGGACGTAGAGCGCGCCCTCGCCGCCGTGCCGGGGCTGCGCGGGCCGCACGGCCAGAACCATGGGCCGCAGGGGGGAATCGGCCAGCCAACGCGGCACCGATTGACGCAACACGCCGGCCCCGCCGCTGTAGGTGCCCTTGCCGGTGATGACCAGCACGCAGCGCCGCCCCTCGTGCCAGGACCGGTGGACGAAGCCCGACAGGGCGCCGTGCGCCTGCGCCTGGCTCATGCCGTGCAGGTCGATGCGCCCGTCGATCTCCATCTCGCCGCGGCTGAAGCGGTCGGCGGTGCGGCGGTCGATGTTGTCCGTGTTGCCCAGCGTCAGCGGCGGCTGCGACGGGCGCGATCCCTTGGACAGGCCACCGCGCGGTGGGGCCACCGGCGGCGGCGCGGCGCTGGTGGGGACAGGTTCGGGCTCCGTGGCGGGGGCCGGTGGCGGTTCCGGATCCTCGACGACGCGTCCGGGCATCGGCTCGGCATCGCGCATGGCGATCCGCCACAGGCGCCGCTCCTCGGTGGTGACCGAGCGGCGGCGGCTCATGGCGCGCTCCTCGCCGCCGGGGGCGCGAGGAAGGGGGAGCGGGGCGGATCAAACACGGCTGTTCAAGGGCTTCCGGCACGGATGATCAGGGATAAGCCCTTGAACATTCCGCCGTGTCAATCCTCCACCAGCAGAATGTGCAGCCGGCGGGGGCCGTGGGCGCCCAGCTCGATCTTCATCTCGATGTCGCCGGTTCGTGACGGACCCGTAATGAAATTCACCGTGCGGGGCATGGCGCCGGCGGCGCGCAGCCGGTCCCAGGCGTCCTCCATCGTGCCGACCACCTGTCCGCGCTTCAGCACGACGATGTGCGTGTCGGGCAGGAAGTTCAGCGTCGTCGGTCGTTCCGCTCCCGAAAGGAGCATCAGCGTGCCGGTCTCTGCCACGGCTGCGAAGGCGCCGGTGACCGACGCGCCGTCGCTGTCGCGGGCGCGCCCCTTGGTGACGGTCAGGGTCGGGCGCTCGTCCCAGGGCACGGCGTCGAGAGCTGCGTCGGGGGCGACGCGCACCTCGGCAGGCAGGTTCAGCCCGGCCAGATACTCGGCCACGGCGCGCGGCACGTCGCCCAGCGACGGCAGCCGTTCCACCGTCGCCGCGACCTCCGTCGCCATGGCGACGAACAGGTCCACTTGTTGGTCCGGCGGGATCTGGGCGCGGGCCGGGACGAGGTTGCGCGGGTGGACGGCCAAGCGCCGGCGCGCCTCGTCGGCGCCGTCCGCCGAGTTCAGCGCCTTGCGGATGCCGCCCAGGATCTGGGCGCGGGCGGAGGAAGTGTCGGCCATGGTCAGCGCTTCCCTTTCGTCTCGGCCCAGAGCTGCTGGAAGGTCTTGCCCTCCGGCGCCGGCATGTCGCGGTATTGGGTCCAGCCCTGCGCCAGCGGCAGCGTGGCGAAGCGCCCCTTGCCGCGGCCGAGCGCGCCCAGCGCCCGCACGGCCATGCGCGTCGCCGCGTGGTACAGCGCCGGACGCCGCGCGAACCAGCCCCAGAAGGCCAGCCCCTTGCGCATACTGGCCGGCTGGAGACCGCGTTCGAACTCCTTCTCCCGCCAATGGCGCATCATCTTGGGCAGGGGGATGCGCATGGGGCAGACCGCCTCGCACCGCCCGCAGAAGGTGGAGGCGTTGGGCAGGTGCCCGGCCTCCTCGATGCCCAGCAGGGCCGGCTGCATCACCGACCCGATCGGCCCCGGATAGACCCAGCCGTAGGCGTGCCCGCCGACCGCGCCGAAGACCGGGCAATGGTTCATGCAGGCGCCGCAGCGGATGCAGCGCAGCACGTCCTGGAACTCCGTTCCCAGCAGCGCCGACCGCCCGTTGTCGAGCAGGACGACGTGGAACTCCTCCGGCCCGTCCAGGTCGCCGGGGCGGCGCGGGCCGGTGGAGACGGTGGTGTAGGCCGACGCCTCCTGCCCCGTCGCGGAGCGCGCCAGCAGGCGCAGCACCAGCGCCGCGTCCTCCAGCGTCGGCACCACCTTGTCGATGGTGGCGATCACGACGTGGACGCGCGGCAGGATTTGCGTCAAGTCGCCGTTCCCCTCGTTGGTCACGATGACGGTGGAGCCCGTCTCCGCGATCATCAGGTTGGCGCCGGTGATGCCGACGTCCGCCTGCTGGAACTTGCGGCGCAGCACCTGCCGGGCCTCGGCGATCAGCACCTTGGGATCGTCCAGCACGCGTTCCGGCGGCAGATCCGTGTGGGCCTCGCGGAAGGTGCCCTCCACATCCTGCTTGGACAGGTGGAAGGCCGGGGCGATGATGTGGCTGGGCGGTTCGCGGCGAAGCTGGATGATGTATTCGCCCAGATCCGTCTCGATCGGCGTCAGGCCGTTGGCCTCCAGATAGTCGTTGATGCCGATCTCCTCGGAGATCATCGACTTGCCCTTGGTGACGGTCTTTGCGTCAACCTTGCGGCATATGCCCAGGATGGCGTCGCGCGCCTCCTGGTCGGTGCGGCACCAGTGCACATGGCCGCCCTGCTCGGTCACCTTGGCCTCGAAGGCCTCCAGATAGGTGTCGAGGTTGGCGAGGACGTGGTTCTTCAGGTCGCGGCCCTGGTCGCGCAACGCCTCGAACTCTGGCAGGCGGTCGGCGGCTTGGCGGCGGCGGTTGACGAAACCGGCCGGCGCGATGGCGAGGACCTTCTGAAGCCGCTCGTCGCTCAGCGCCTTGCGGGCGTTCTCGGGGAAGGCGTGGGTGGTCGGGTGCATGGTCTCACGCCCTTTCGCCGATGGGTTCGCCGATGGGGGGAGCGTCGGTGACGCCGGCCAGCACCTCCGCCACATGACGCACGCGGATGGCGGAGCCCTCGCGCTTCAGCTTGCCGGCCATGTTCAGCAGGCAGCCCATGTCGCCGGCCAGCAGCGTGTCCGCCCCGGTCGCCGCGATGTCGGCGGTCTTCGCCTCGACCATGCGGTTGGAGATGTCCGGGTACTTGACGCAAAAGGTCCCGCCGAAGCCGCAGCAGACTTCCGCCCCCGGCAGTTCGTTGATCGTCAGGCCGTCCACGCTGTTCAGCAGGTGGCGGGGCTGCTCCTTGATGCCCAGCTCGCGCAGGCCCGAACAGCTGTCGTGGTAGGTGACCACCCCGTCGTAGCGCGCCTCCACGCCGGTCAACCCCAGCACGTCGGTCAGGAAGGAGACCAGCTCGAAGGTCCGCGCCGACAGGTAATGCGCCCGCGCCGCCCAGGCCGGGTCGTCGGCCAGCAGCTCCGGATAGTGCTTCTTGATCTGCCCGCCGCAGGAGCCGGACGGCACGACGACGTAGTCGAACCCCTCGAACGCCGCGATGGTGTTGCGGGCGAGGTCCTGCGCCGTCTTCCGGTCGCCGGAATTGAAGGCGGGCTGCCCGCAGCAGGTCTGTGCCGATGGCACCTCCACCGTGCAGCCGGCATCCTCCAGCAGCTTCACGGCGGCAAAGCCGACCGTCGGGCGGTAGATGTCGACGAGGCAGGTGACGAACAGCCCGACCCGGCGTGAAGCTTCCGGGGGCGATGTTTCCGGGGGCGAGGGGCGCTTTTCGGCCATGATGTCCCGTTCTTGCTGGGATTCGTTCTTCCTTGAGAGAGCGACTTTAGGTGGTCGTACCAGCGATGGCAACGGGGAGGGATGTGCGCCCAACTACGAAAATTCGCAGTTGTCGGTTATAGTAAGCGCTCACAAGAACGCTTGTGGGAGCGCTGCCATGGGCCACATGACCCGCCGTGACTGGATCCGCGCGAACGGCTGGGACCCGCGCGATCCGGACGCCATCGTCGCCTTCGTCCTCGAAAAGTCGGAAACGGAGGAGGACAAGAAGGCTGTCGAGGTCGAAGCGCACATCGTCGCCGCGCTGATGGGGGCCGAACCGTGGCCCGTGTGAAGGTCCTTCTCGCCGACACCGGCCCGCTGTTCACGCTCGCCTTGGGGGATGCCCTCGATCTGCTCGGCCGCCTGTCCGTCCCCGTCGTGCTCACCGACGAGGTCGTTTACGAGGCCACCTGGAACACGCAGAGCGAAGCCGCCCGCCTTGTCCGCCGCTGGCTCGACGGCAAGCCGGACTATCTCGAAGTCGTGGAAACCGAAGTCGGCCATATGGCGGCAAGCCTGCGGCGTGCCGGCATGAACGCGCCAAGCGACCTTGGGGAGGAGTCGGTGCTCAACGCCATCAAGCTCGGTCGTGTGGGCGAGGGTCCCTACATGATCGTGTTCGAAGAAGCGCGCTTGGCCGATCCGCAATTCTATGGTCCGCGCCCGGTTCACGCGGTGTCCACCCGCGCCTTTCTCGTCGGGCTTGAGCGGTCCGGTATCCTCACGCCGGGTGAAGCGGACGCCGTCTGGCAGAAGGTCCGCGGGGCGCGGCGCAACCCGAACCCGGCGATCATCGACATCCCGTCCGAGGTGGATGGCGAGGAAACACGCTGGATACCCGCCCCGGACACTCCCTAACCCCTCGCCGGCACGACCGCACTCGCCAGGAACAGGGCGGCTGCGGCCACCACGACGCTCGGGCCGCCGGGGAGGTCCCAGCGCAGGGAGGCGAGCAGGCCGCCCAGAACCGCGACCATGCCGAAACTTGACGCAAGCACCGCCATCACCTCCGGCGTGCGGGCGAAGCGGCGGGCCGCGGCGGCGGGGATGATCAGCAGGGAGGTGATCAGCAGGATGCCGACGATCTTCATCGCCGCCGCGATCACCAGCGCGATCAGCAGCATGAAGGCCAGCCGCAGCGCCTCCACCGGCATGCCCTCCACCCGCGCCAGGTCCTCGTCCACCGTCACGGCCAGCAGGGGGCGCCACAGCGCGATCAGACCGCCCAGCGCGACCGCCCCGCCGGCGTATATCCAGGCCAGATCCGCCGTGGTGACGGACAGGATGTCGCCGAACAGGTAGCTGATCAGGTCGACCCGCAGCGTCTCCAGAAAGGCAATGGCGACGAGGCCCAGCGACAGCGACGAATGCGACAGGATGCCCAGCACCGTGTCCGACGCCAGCGCCCGGTGCCTCTGCAACCCGACCAGCGCCAGCGCCAGCGCCACGCAGACCCCGACCACGCCGACCAGCGGGTTGACGCCCAGCAGGAAGCCCAGCGCGACGCCCAGCAGGGCGGAATGGGACAGCGTGTCGCCGAAATAGGCCATGCGCCGCCACACCACGAAGGACCCCAGCGGCCCGGCCAGCAGCGCGATGCCGCAGCCGGCGGCCAGGGCGCGAAGCACGAAATCATCCATGGCAGCAGTCCCCGTCGTGGCCGGGCATCACGCTGCCGTCTTCGGCGTGCGCGTGGTCGTGGTGGTGGACATAGACGGCCAGCGCGTCGGCGTGGCGGCCGAACAGGGCATGGTATTCGGGGTGGCGCCGCACATCCTCCGGCGTGCCCTGGCAGCAGACGTGCCGGTTCAGGCACAGCACCCGGTCGGTGCGCGCCATCACCGTGTGCAGGTCGTGGCTGACCAGCAGCACGCCGCAGCCGCGCGTCCGGCGCAACGTCTCGATGCGGGCGAAGAGTTCGGCCTGTCCGTGCACGTCCACGGCCTGGTCGGGCTCGTCCAGCACCAGCAGGTCCGGGTCGCCCAGCAGGGCGCGGGCCAGCAGCACGCGCTGCATCTCCCCGCCGGAGACGGACTGCACCGGGCTGTCGGCCAGATGGGCGACTCCGGCGTCCTCCAGCGCCGCCGCCAGCCGCTCCCGGGTCACGGGGCGCCACAGGGCGAGGAAGCGGCGGACCGTCAAGGGCAGGGTTGCGTCAACTGTCAACCGCTGGGGCATGTAGCCGATGCGCAGCCCGGGCCGCCGGCCGACCGTCCCGGCGGAGGTGCGGACGAGACCCAGCACCGCGCGCACCAGCGTCGTCTTGCCGGCGCCGTTGCGGCCGATCAGCGTGACGATCTCGCCCGGCCGCACCTCCAGGTCCACGCGGTCGAGCACGACGCGCCCGCCCAGGCGCACGGTCAGCCCTTTTGCGTCAACCAGGGGGGCTTTCGCTAGGGGAGCGCCGTCCTTGGGTGGTGGTGAGCCGGCAAGCTGAATTGACATGTTATGTTATAACGTGACATTGATCCGGACGAACACCCGTATGCGCCCGAAACGCCCGACTGTCCAGACCGACAAAAGGAACCCACCCATGCGCATCGCGCTCTCCGCCGTGCTTGCTGCCCTGATCGCCTCCGGCCCCGCGCTGGCCGACCCCCCGAAGGTCGTCGCCTCCATCAAGCCGGTGCATTCGCTGGTCGCGTCGGTGATGCAGGGGGTGGGGGAACCGGCGCTGATCGTGCGGGGCGCCGCCTCGCCGCACAGCTACGCGCTGAAGCCGTCGGACGCCAAGGCGCTGGCCGACGCCGACCTCGTCTTCTGGATCGGGCCGGAGCTGGAGGGTTTCCTCGCCAAGCCGCTGGAGGCCACCGCCGCCAAGGCCAGCACGGTGGAGCTGCTGACCGCCCCCGGCGTGACTCTCCTGAACGCCCGCGAGGGCGGCGCCTGGGACGCCCACGACCACGGTCACGGCCACGACCACACCTCCGCCCGGCACGAGCGTGGGCATGAGGAGGCGAACACCCACATCTGGCTCGACCCCGCCAACGCCCGCGCCATGGTCGCCGCCGTGGCCGACGCGCTGGCCGGCAAGGACCCGGCTAACGCGGCCACCTACAAGGCGAACGCGGAGCGCACCGCCCAGCGCATCGACGCGCTGGACGCGGAGCTGAAGGCCGCGCTCGCCCCGGTCGCCGGCAAGCCCTTCGTCGTCTTCCACGACGCCTACCAGTATTTCGAGGCGCATTACGGCCTGAACGGCGTCGGCGCCATCACCGTCAGCCCGGAACGCCGCCCCTCCGCCAAGCGCCTGTCCGACATCCGCGCCAAGATCGCCTCCCTGGGGGCGGCCTGCGTCTTCGCCGAACCGCAGTTCGAGCCGGCGCTGGTCGACACCATCGTTGACGGCACCAAGGCGAAGAAGGGCGTGCTCGACCCCGAAGGCGCCGACCTGCCCGACGGGCCGGACCTCTACCCCACGCTGATGCGCAACATCGCCGCGTCGCTGAAGGGCTGCCTGTCGTAAGAATCCTTAGGTTCAACCGGCGGAAGATCTCGGCCAGTGGGCAAGCGCTTTCTCCTGGCCGTCATCCCCGCGAAGGCGGGGATCCAGAAAGCTCGGCACATAAGTGCTTGAATCGGCTGGATCCCCGCTTTCGCGGGGATGACGATGGAAAGATTTTGCCCTGTTGACCGGGCCTCGTCGCGCAACGTTGGTGACAACTTAACCCAACCGGCGAGACGTGCTAGACCGTGCGGGAAGTTTCCCACGGAGGCAGGCATGAAGATCGGGGTCGTCGGGTGCGCGGGGCGCATGGGGCAGATGCTGGTGCGCGAGATCGCCGCCACGCCGGGCTGCACGCTGGCCGGCGGCACGGTGCGGGTGGGCAACCCGGCGCTCGGCAAGGATCTCGGCACGCTGGCCGGAATCGACGCGCTGGGCGTGGCCGCCATCGACGACGCGGCGGCCCTGTTCGCGGAGGCCGACGCGGTGATCGACTTCACTACCCCCGACGCCACCGTCCGCCACGCCGCACTGGCCGCCCAGTCGGAAACCGTGCTGATCGTCGGCGCCACCGGCATCAGCCCGGCCCAGCAGGAGGCCATCAACCAAGCGGCCACCCACACGCCCATCGTGCAGTCGCCGAACATGTCGCTGGGCGTCAACCTGCTGCTGGCGCTGGTCGAGCAGGTCGGCCGCGCGCTGGGCGACGACTTCGACATCGACATTCTGGAAATGCACCACCGCAACAAGGTGGACGCGCCCTCGGGCACCGCGCTGGGCCTCGGCCGTGCGGCGGCGGCGGGGCGCGGGGTGAAGCTGGAGGACGTCTGGCAGAAGGTCCGCGACGGCCACACCGGCGTGCGCCCGCGCGGCGAGATCGGCTTCGCCACGCTGCGCGGCGGCGACGTGATCGGCGACCACACGGTCGTCTTCGCCGGCGACGGGGAGCGGGTGGAGCTGACCCACAAGGCGTCGGGCCGGCAGATCTACGCCAAGGGCGCGGTCCGCGCCGCCCTCTGGGCCAACGACAAGAAGCCGGGCCTCTACAGCATGCGCGACGTGCTGGGCGTGTGATGCGCCGCCGGTCCCTCCTGATGGCGGCGGCGCTGGCGATTTTCGTCGGATTGCCGGGCGGACTGCCGGCCGGGATGGCGGCCGAACCGACGCCGGAGGCGTTCGTCTCCGGCCTCTACCGGCACTATGTCGGCAAGGGCGCGCGCGGGCTGGACCTGCACGATCCGGCACTGTGCCGGCGCCTCTTCACGCCCGACACCGCCGCCCTGCTGACCGCCGACCGTCGCGAGGTCGCCCGGCTCGGCGAGACGGGCCGGCTGGACTTCGACATCTTCGTCGCCGGCCAGGACTGGGAGCTTGCCAAGCCGCCCCAGGTCCGGGCGGAGCCGACCGGCCGCACAAGCGCCACGGTGATCGCGGAGGGGGTGAACGGCCTCGGTCCCGCGACCGTGCGCTACGACCTCGTGAAGACCGACGCCGGCTGGCGCATCCAGGACATGCGCTGGACGGACATCCCGGACTCGCTGCGCGCTATCCTCCAAAGGCCGTACTGAACCGCGCTCAAGCCACCGCTTCATCCTCCTCCACACCCTGGGCCTGTTCCCAGGCGAGCAGGGCGCGCTTGCGCGGGACGCCGTAGCGGTAGTTGTGGATGACCCCCGACTTCTGGATCACCCGGTGGCAGGGGATCAGCAGGCAGATCGGGTTGCGTCCGATGGCCGCACCCACGGCGCGCATGGCGGTCGGCTGGCCGATGGCGCGGGCCACGTCCTCGTAGGAGACGACCACGCCGGAGGGAATGCGCATCAGCGCCTCCCACACCTTGATCTGGAAGTTGGTGCCCTTCATCAGCAGGCGCATGGGTTCCTGGGCGGCCCCCTGCCAGCGGAAGGCGCGGGCGGCCGCCGGGCGGGTGGCGTCGGCGTCCTCGACCAGCCGGGCGGCGGGCCAGGCGCCGGCCAGCTCCTCCAGCGCGTCGCGCCCGTCCGGCCGGTCGGCGAAGCTCAGCCAGCAGACGCCGCGCTCGGTCGTGGCGACCAGCGACGGGCCGAAGGGCGTCTCGTGCAGGCCCCAACGGATGGTCAGGCCGCCGCCCAGCGCCTTGTACTCGCCGGGGGTCATGGCCTCGCAGGCGACGAACAGGTCGTGCAGCCGCGACGGCCCCGACAGCCCGACGTCCAGCGCCACGTCCAGCACGCTGCGGTTTTCGGCCAGCAGCCGCTTGGCGTTGTCCAGCGTCAGGAACTGCACGAAGCGCTTCGGGCTGATGCCGGCCCAGCGGGTGAACAGGCGCTGGAAGTGGAAGGGACTCATCCCCGCTACTTCGGCCAGCTCCTCCAGCGTGGGCTGATCCTGCCAGTTCTCGATCAGATGCCGGATGACGGTGCCGAGGACGCGGTAATGCTGCGCGTCGATGGAATCGGCGACGGGGGGATCGGCGACGGGGTTCAAGCACGGCATGGCGACGGTCTCCCTGGCTCCATGGACGGCCCAGGATGCGCCGAGGCCGGAGACCGACCAACCCGTTTCTTGCGGTCTTCCTAGTGGACCGGTTCCGGAGGGCAGGGGGTGTGGCGCCACGCGGCCAGGGCGTCCTTCAGGGCCTTGGCGAACTCCGCCCGCTCGTCCGGCGACAGGAAGGAGCCGACGACCACCGACTGCCCGTGCGAGGACAGGGTGACCTGACTCTCATGCCGGGGCGGGTCGTCCATGGTGACGCGCAGCCAATAGGGCTGGAAGGTCCAGCGCCGCTCCGGCCGCTTCCAGGCGACGCGCTGCACGGTCAGGTCGCTGTCGGTCAGCCGCACCCGCTCGTAGAGCCGCGCGGCCCGATAGTTGACGCGGAAGGCCAGCCACAGCACCAGCACGTCCAGCCCGCAGAAGGGCACCACCGGCCAGGCGCCGTTGGCGACGAAGATGCCGGCGATCAGCAGGTTGACCAGGATCACCGAGCCCATCAGCACCCGGAACCCGTGCCGCCCCAGGCTGCGGTGGGGGTGCAGGATCGCGTCGAAGAGGATGCACGGGGGCCGGGCTGTGGTCATATGACGAAGCTAATAAGCCTCCCGTCCGGAGTCCAGCGGTCCGCGGCGTCGGCGCGTTTGCATGACCGGTCGAGGTCCCGCTATTCTGCGCGCCATGAAGCCCGCCGCCGTCCAAGAATTCTTCCGCCGCCTCAGCGCCGCCAACCCGGAACCGAAGAGCGAGCTGGAGTACGTCAACCCCTACACGCTGCTGGTCGCCGTCGTGCTGTCGGCGCAGGCCACCGACATCGGTGTCAACAAGGCGACGGGGCCGCTGTTCCAGATCGTCACCACGCCCCAGCAGATGATCGAGCTGGGGGAGGAACGGCTGCGCGGTTACATCAAGACCATCGGCCTGTTCAACACCAAGGCCAAGAACGTCATCAAGCTGTCGGAGATCCTGGTGAAGGACCACGGCGGCGAGGTGCCGCGCGACCGCGAAGCGCTGGAGACGCTGCCGGGCGTCGGGCGCAAGACGGCCAACGTGGTGCTGAATGTGGCTTTCGGGGAGGAGACCATCGCGGTCGACACCCACATCTTCCGCGTCGGCAACCGCACGGGTCTCGCCCCCGGCAAGACCCCCGACGCGGTGGAGCAGAAGCTTCTGAAGGTGGTGCCCAAGGCCTACCGCCGGCACGCGCACCACTGGCTGATCCTGCACGGCCGCTATGTCTGCAAGGCCCGCAAGCCCGACTGCCTGGCCTGCCCCGTCGGCGATCTCTGCGGCTTCAAGGACAAGACGAAGCCCGCCGGGGCGTGACGCCGGGGGACGCCAGAGGACTCCAGGGGGCTCATCGACGGTTCATCGTTCGCGCCACGGCGTAGGCTCCCGCCACCGCGCCGGCGGTCAGCAGGGCCGCCCCCACCGCGCGGGTGAGGGAGCGCGGGGGACGCGGTGCCGGGGGCAGGCGCTTCCACACGGCCCAGGCCTCCTCCGGCCGGTCCGGGTCGGCGATGCGCAGGGCGGCGAAGGCCTGCTCGGTCAGGCCGGGGTCGGTGTCGGGCAGCGGCACCAGACGGCGGCCCGACGGTTTCCCCAGACGGTCCATGGCGGCGACGAGGCTGCCGGTCTCGCGGATCGCGGCGGACAGGTCCGACGGCTCGACCCCCATATGCTCGGCCAGCAGGCGGTTGCGCAGGGCACGGATCGCGGCGGCGGCGGACTCGTCGCCGGGGGGCGCCTCCAACGCCAGGTCGCATTCCGTGTCGTAGCCCATGGAGCGGTTGTTCAGGTTGGACGAGCCGACGCGCAGCAGACGGTCGTCCACCACCATCACCTTGGAATGCACGACGATGCCGGCCCCGCCCTCCGTCACCGGGGTCATGGCGCGCAGCCGGCCGTGCCGGTCCGCGGCGCGAAGCTCCTGAAGCACCACGCCGCGCGGCGTGTCCATGGCCATGCGGTCGAACCAGCTCGGGCTTTCCATCGGCACGACCACCACGACCTCCGGCCCGTCGGGCTCGGCCAGCCGGCGGGCCAGCGCGTGGGCGACCCGGAAGGAGGCGAAATACTGGTTTTCCAGATAGATGCTGCGGCGCGCCCCGGCGATGGCGGCGAAGGTCAGCGCCTCGTTCTCGCGCACCGCCGAGCCGGCGAGGCTGTCGGGGATGGTGCGGGCGATGCCGACCTGGGCGCCGGTCAGCAAGGGTGCCATGTCCTTCGGCCAGGGATCGCCCCCGGAAGCACCGGTCGCCGGAGGGGCGGCGGGGGGCGGGGCCTCCCCGGTGGCGTGGCGCCAGCGCTCGCGCGCCAGATCGCCCAGCGCGCGGGCGGCGTCGCCGTCCACCGCCATCATCAGGTCGTGGCGCGGCGCGTGGAGTTCGCCCGTCGGCCAGCGGCGGCGGGGCTCGTCGTCGCGGTGCTCCGGCGTGTCCCAGCGGTCGCCGGCCAGGTCGATGCCGCCGCAGAAGGCCAGCGCATCGTCGATCACCACCACCTTCTGGTGCTGGGCGGCCCCGACCGGCAGCGCCCCGTCCAGCCGCAGCGTCAGCCGCCGCCCGGTGCGGCGGTTCAGCTCGACCAGCGGGGCATGGGGATGCTCCAGCGAGATGGGGAAGGGCATGTCCCACTTCAGGGCGTGGACCCGCAGGGACGGGCGCCGCGCGATCAGGCCGGCGAGGAAATGGCCCAGCGTCTCCGGCGCGTCGGGGTCGAGGCGCATGCGCGGGTCGATGTCCCAGCCCAGCACCAGGATCGAGTGCCGCGCCCGCAGCATGGCGGCGCGCACCGCCGCGAAGAAGGCCGCCCCGTCCACCAGAACGGCGACGCGCTCCGCGCGCTCGATCCGCCAGCAGGTGGTGCCCGCGCGCAGGATCGTTCGCGGCGTCGCAAGCTCTGCGGTGTCGCGGTGATGGTCCATCCCGGCTCCGATCCGTGTCTGCCCTGCATCGAGTAACCCCTTCGGCGTCCCCCTGTTCCGCATCCGGGCTGGGGCGCCGGAAGGGCGAGCGCCGCAACGATGTCGGGGATTGCCTGTTGAGGTTGGCGAAAGGGGGCGCGGCTCCCGCAACGGGACGCACGGCGTTATGAGGCCGGCGGACCGG
Source organism: Azospirillum mesophilum (assembly GCF_053470405.2). Lineage (NCBI taxonomy): Bacteria > Pseudomonadati > Pseudomonadota > Alphaproteobacteria > Rhodospirillales > Azospirillaceae > Azospirillum > Azospirillum mesophilum. Next base: position 46,524 of record NZ_JBPXMQ020000014.1, on the reverse strand, counting down.
AGCCTTCGCGAAAATCCCCCGTTGGAAAAGGCGCCTCCGTGAACGGCGCCACCACCAGATGGAGAGATGAGGATGCGTAACCTGATGATCGGCGCCGTCTCGGCGCTCGCCCTGATGGCCGGCACGGCCGTGGCCCAGACCGGCAGCACCACGGGCACCACGACGGTCCGCCCGAGTGCTCCCGCCACCACGACCGCCCCGTCCACCGGCATGAGCACCACCGGCCCGGGCACCTCGGGTTCGTCGGGCATGTCCGGCACCTCGGGCTGGTCGGGCCAGACCACCGCCCCGTCGGGTCTCGGCAGCACCACCAGCAGCACCCCGTCGCGCGACAACCAGACCGCGACCGGCACGCATTGCCCGCCGGGCACCGCGAACTGCGGCCCTGACCAGGGCGCTACCGGTGGCGCGGGCGGCGCCGGCGCCGGCTCGGGCTCCAGCGGCACGGGCGGTGCCGGTGGCACCGGCGCGAGTGGCGGTGCTGGCGGCGCCGGGGGTGCGGGTGGCGGCGCTGGCGGTGGTGCCGGCGGCGGTGCTTCCGGCGGCCACTGACGCCACCGCAGCTTGGCTGCAAGACAGCGGGCGCGCCGGTTCTCCGGCGCGTCCGTTTTTCTTGTGTCCGATTTTTGTGTCAGGCGGTGGCGGCTTCCAGCGTCTCGGCGCCGGCGGCGGTGGCGACCAGGGTGCGGAACAGGGCCTGCTGGCGGTTGTCGGCGACCAGATATTCCGGGTGCCACTGGACGCCGATCAGGAAGGGGTGGGCCGCCGCCTCGATACCCTGGACGACGCCCGCGTTCTCCCGCGCCACCACGCGCAGGCCGTCGCCCAGCCGGTCCACGGCCTGATGGTGCAGCGCGTTCACCCGGCATTCGGCGATGCCCAGGATGCGGTAGAGGTGGCTGTGCGGCTCGATGCGGATGCGCTTGCGCGGCAGCACGGTGCGCAGGCGCGGCGCCTCCAGGTAGATCTCGTGGATGTCCATGTGCAGGGAGCCGCCGCGGTGCACGTTGATCATCTGCGAGCCGCGGCAGATGCCCAGCACCGGCAGGGTCAGCTTGGCCGCGCAGTCCAGCGCGTTCAGCTCCAGCTTGTCGCGCTCGGGGTCGATGCGGATGTGCGGGCGGGCGGCCTCGCCGTAGAGCGAAGCGTCGATGTCGTCCCCGCCGCCCACCACCAGCCCGTCCAGCCGGTCGATGGGGAAGGGATCCAGCGCGGTGATGCGCACCGCCCGCGCCCCGGCGCGGTGCAGGGCCAGCCTGTTCGCCCACCAGGCGATGCGGCTGCCGTGCACCGAGGCGGTGACCCCGATCAGCGGGCGTCCGGTGGGGAGGAACGCGGCCATGGCGTGCGCGTCAGCCGGTGCGCCGCCGACCGGCTTCGGCGGCCCAGTCGTCCAGCGCCTTGCGGGCGGCGAAGTCGCGGTAGTCGGAGCCCAGCCGGTCCAGCCGCGGGCGGTCGGCGGCCAGCTCCTCCACCGCCACCCAGCGGTTCCAGTCCTGGGCCAGCCGCCAGTTCGGGTCGCCCAGCCGGGCGTTCGGCAGGCGGTAGTGGAAGGTCGGGCGCGGCCGGACGTGCGGGTCCTGCACCTTGGCGAACAGCGTGTCCGGGGTCAGGTGGGCGAACAGCGGGAACAGGTCCAGCTCGCGGTTGCGGGTCGGGTTCGCCTCCAGATAGTCGGCGACCAGCCCGTCCATGTCCGGACGGTAGGCGGGATCGACGACCTTGACCGCGTAGTCCACCGGGAAGGCGGCGATGTAGCCGGTCAGCCGGCGCGTCGGGTCCACGCGGATCTCGCTGCGCAGCCAGGGCGACAGGATCAGGAACGCCTTCAGGTGGTCCAGCACATAGTCCGCGTCGGTGCGCGCCACCTGCGGATTGAAGTGCAGGCCGAAGGCGAACAGCGGGCTTGCCTCCGTCCCCGACGCGCCGCGCTCCCGCAGGGTGGTGAACAGCGCGTCCAGCTCGGGCAGGCGGTCGATGGGGATGGGCGGAGCGGCGATCTCGAAGGGCATGACGAGGCTGCCGATGTTGCCCCACCAGGGCCGCAGCGTTTCAACCACCGTTTCCACGAGCTTGGCGGGAGTGCCGGGCTCCGCGTCCGCCTCCTTCTTCTCGGGATGGGCGGAGCGCATGTCCAGTTCCACCGTGAAGTCGCCCAGCCGCGTGCCGGTCACGCGCCAGCGGTGGGGGTTCTCCCTCTCCGTCGTGCCGCCGTAAAGGTCGCGGACCACGGCGGCGGAGGAGGGAGCGTCGAGATCGGCGAATTCCACCTCCACGCCGACCTGGCGAGGGGAACCGTCGGGCGCGGTGGGGTGCGGGGGCGTCAGGAAAGCTGTATCCATGGTGCCCGTTCAACACGGCGCCCCAAGGCCCGGTTCCAGGAGGAAAAAAATGCCGGGTACCGCGCAGGAGGGAAGGGGGATGCCGCGTATAACCCTGTGGAAGCGGCCGGGAAGGCCCGACGGGGCGTGCCGGACGCGTCGTCCGGAAGAATCTTCCGCCAACGGGTCTTCCGCCAACTGGGCTTTCGCCAACAAGGGGTTCGCGGTCGCTTGGGACTGACGCGCAGACAGGAACGCATCGACGGATGCGGGGCCGCCGATTTCGGTGACCTGAGCGACGAGTCATTGATGGCCGAGGTGGCGGCGGGCAACCGCCGCGCCTTCGACGTCCTGACCCGCCGTCATTTGACGAGGAGCTTGAGCTTGGCCCTGCGCATCGCCGGGAACGCCCACGACGCCGAAGAGGTCGTCCAGGACGCCTTCCTCCAGGTCTGGCGGAACGCCGATGGCTGGCGGGGCGACCGCGCGCTCTTCACGACGTGGCTGTACCGCATCGTGGTCAACCGCGCCCTGACCAGCCGGCGGCGGCGCGGCTTCGCCCCGATGGAGGAGGCGGCCGAGATCCCCTCGCCGCTGCCGGGCGCGGAGGAGGCGGTGGAGGAGCGGCAGCTCGCCCGGAGCGTGGACAGCGCCATTGCGGCACTGCCCGAGCGCCAGCGGGCCGCGCTCAGCCTGTGCGTGTATGAGGAACTCAGCTGCGCCGAAGCGGCGAAGGTCTTACAAGTTTCCGTCTCCGCCATGGAGAGCTTGCTGGTCCGGGCGCGGCGCGTGCTTCGCGAGACGCTGCGCCCCCTGGTCGGCCCGTTCGACGAGGGCAACCGATGAAGCACAGCCCGATGAAGCATGGCCCGATGAAACACAGCATGACGATCGCACGCTTCCGGCATCTGGCCGAGGCCTACGGCGCGGACATCGCGCGCTGGCCGGCGGCGGAACGCGCCGTCGCCGCGGCCCTGCTGTCCACCTCGGACGAGGCCCGACGGGCGCTGGAGCAGGCGCGGGCGCTCGACTCCTGGCTGGCGCTCGCCGCTCCGGCGGTGGACGACGCACAGGCCGAGCGGATCTTCGACGCCATCGGCGAGCGCATCGACAACGAAGCCGCACCGTTGCTGGGCGGCGCCGTGATTCCGTTCCGCCGCACCCCGTCGCGTACCTTCTGGCCGGCCGCGGCTTTCCTCGCCGGGATGGCGGTGATGGGCGTGCTGGCGGGAACCGAAAACCTTCTGCAACCGGCCTCGACGCAAGCGGACGGCCTCGCCAGCCTCGTTGCGCCGCAGTCCTATCTTCTCGCGTGGAACGAATGACCACCCCCATGCGCCGCCCCATAGGCCGCCGTTTGATGCCCATCGCCCTGCTCGGGTCCGTCGGCCTGAACCTGTTCCTGGGTGGCTTCCTCCTGGGGCGCCCCCATCACCATGGCGGCCCGCCCCCGCCCGAGCGCTTCATCGAGCGGGTCGCCGAGACGCTGCCCGACGCCGATGCGGCCATCCTGCGCCGCGCCATGGCGGAGCATCGCGAGGACTTCGGCCGCGACCACGCGCGGCGCGACGACTTCATCCGGCAAGTCCAGGCTCTGCTGTCGGCGGAACCGTTCGACCCCAAGGCCATGCAGTCCCTGTTCGCCGCCCATGACCGCGCGGAGCAGGACTTCCGCGACCGCCTGCAAAAGGACCTGATCGCCGCCGCGACCGAGATGTCGCCCGAAGGCCGCCACCGCCTAGCGACCTTCCGCCCGGAGGGACGCCGGCCGTGAGGCGGCCCGTAAAATTTTAGCGACAGCGCGCAGGAGTCGGCGCAGGCGCGTGTCTAACCCTTTGTGAGCAACCCGCCCGGATCCCGCAGGACTTCCCGCCCTTGCGGCCGGAGGCGGGGCGGACGAAGGAGAATGACATGTCCATCTCAAGCGTGACCTCATCCTCGGTCGCCGGAGTGGCCCAGCAGCGGCCGCCGGGGCCGGGCAAGGAAATCCGGGAAGGGATCGGCCAGCTCAAGAAAGCCATCGATTCCGGCGATCTGGACTCCGTCCAGAAGGCCTATGATTCGCTGTCCAAGCTGCAAAGCGACTCCCAGTCCTCCAGCACCGGCGGCACCAGCGGCGCGTCCGATTCCAACAACCCGCTGTCGAAGATGCTGTCCGCCGTCGGCGACGCGCTGAAGACCGGCGACGTCTCCCAGGTTCAGAAGGCGTTCGAGGCGAACGGCCCCAAGGCTCATGGCGGCGGGCGCGGCGGGCGTGGCGGCGGCGACCGCATGGGACTCCCGCCGGACGGCGGCCAGGGCGGCCCGCCGGACGAGGTGAAGAGCGCCATGGGCAGCCTCGCCCAGTCGCTGCAATCCGGCGACCTGACCTCGGCGCAGGATTCCTTCTCGTCGCTGGCGAAGCTCCTGGGCACCAGCAACGACAATTCCTCCTCCACATCGTCCACCAGCAGCACGAGCAGCACGGGCTCGGCCAAGGACCGCTTCAAGACGATGCTGGACAGCCTCGGCACCTCCTTGCAGTCCGGCGATCTTTCCGGCGCGCAGAAGGCCTTCGCGTCCCTGGCGCCGCGCGGTTCGCAGGGGGTCAACGTCACGGTGTGACGTGATGAGCCGACCTGTCGGCCGAACGGAACGACGCCGAACGGAACGACTGGGCAAGCCCCGTCCGGGCCGGGAATGGCTGCGGACGGGGGCTCAGGTGTCCCAGTTCGGCGCCCAGCTGGGCGCGATGGTGCGGGTGTGGCCGGCCAGCTTGTCCAGCGCCGCGCGGTCGGCGGGATCGAGCTGGAGGTCGAGTGCGGCGAGATTCGCGCGCAGATGCTCGACGCTCGTCGCCTTCGGGATGACCGCCACGTTGTCCTGGCCGAGCAGCCATGCGAGCGACACCTGCGCCGGGGTGGCCCCCATCTTGTCCGCGATGCGCCGGATCTCCGGATTGGTCAGCACCTCCCCGTGGGCCAGCGGGCTGTAGGCCACCAGCAGCATCCCGCGCGGGCGCAGATAGTCCAGAACCGGCGCCTGCGACAGCAGCGGGTGGTATTCCACCTGATCGCAGAAGATGTCGGCCCCGATCTCCTCCACCGCCTGACGCAGAAGGGCGACGGGGAAGTTGCTGACGCCGATGCGGCGCACCTTGCCGGTGGTGCACAGCTCCGTCATGGCGCCCAGCGTCTCCTCCAGTGGCACACGTGGGTTCGGCCAGTGGATCAGCAGCAGGTCCACATAATCGGTGCGCAGCCGGCGCAGGCTTTCCTCGGTGGAGCGTTCGACCTCGCCGCGGGTCAGCCGGTCCATCCACAGCTTCGTGGTCAGGAAAAGCTGGCTGCGGGTGATGCCGGCTTCGGCGATGGCGGCGCCGACCTCGGCCTCGTTGCCGTAGGCTTGCGCGGTGTCGATGTGCCGGTAGCCGAGGTCGAGCGCGCCCCGCACCACCCGGGCGCACACCGATCCGGTCAACTGCCAGGTGCCGAGTCCCAGCGCGGGCATGTGGGTTCCGTGGTGTGTGAGTGTCTTCATCGAGGGCTACCCCTTCCGATCAGCGGAAACATCTGCATTTTAGGTAAACTTCATAATAAAGACTTATCGTCGTTCGGAGCTGTACTCCGTAATTGTAGCCTTTGATCGAGCATGATCCAGACAATGCCGTGGATTTGTTTGAGCGATTAACTGTGATTTAACCATAACCGGCTATCCCAGAGACCGGCGGAACGGTCCTGACCTTCGACGCCCGGCCGCTTTTCCGCCCGATGGGGAGCCCGAGACACCATGACCCTGCTGGCCCGCCTTTTTGCGCTGGTGCTGCTCGCCGTGCTGCCGGCCATCGGCATCCAGGCCTACAGCGTCCTCCAGTTCCGCGCGGAGCGCGAGCAGGAGGTGGCTGCCCAGGCCGAGCGTCTGCTGCACCTCGTGGAGGGTGAACAGGCGCGCATCGTGGATGGCGCGCGGCTGATGGTCACGGCCATCGCGGAATCGGCCACCGTGCGCGCGGGCGACCACGTTCGGTGCCGGGAGCATCTGGGCCGTCTGGCGCACCGGGCGTCCGAATACCGCGGGCTGGCGGTGATCGGCCTGGACGGCGCCGTCCTGTGCAGCGGCGTGCCGGAAACGGCGGGCGCCGTCGCGATGGACCAGCCCCACATCCGCCGCGCGATCCAGGAAGGGCGCTTCGTCGTCGGCGAATGGACTCCGGATGGTGCGAGGGGGGATGGTGCAAGGGGCGACGGTACGAGGGGTGATGGCGCGACGAGCGAGGCTCCGGGCCGGGGTGTGCTGCCCTTTGCCGTGCCGTTCCGCAACGATGCGGGCGACGTGGCGGGGGTCGTGACGCTCGGCCTCGACCTGCCCTGGCTGTCGGCCAACTTCGCCGCGCGCCCGCTGCCCGACAACGCCAGCCTGATGGTGACCGACCGCAAGGGCGCCATCCTCGTGAAGCTGCCCAACGGCATCGCGCAGCGCGGGGAGCGCGTGCCGCAATCCTACCTGGACCTGATCGACGACGAGCGCGGTGGCGTCCTCACCATGCCGGGATTGGACGGCGTGACGCGCGTGCTAGCCTATTCCCCGGCGCAGCGCGGCGCGCGCGACCTGTTCGTCAGCGTCGGGCTGGACCACGCCGCGGCCATCGGGGCCATCGACCGCACCACCCGGCACGGCCTGCTGATGACGCTGGCCGGGCTGCTGGTGGCGATCGCCGCCGCCTGGGTCGGCGGCACCCTGTTCATCCGCCGGCCGGTCGAGGCGCTGATGCGCGCCGCGCAGGGCTGGCGCGAGGGCAACTCCGCCGCCCGCGCCGGGCTGGTGGACCGCAACTCCGAAATCGGCCGTCTGGGCCACGCCTTCGACGCCATGGCCGAAACGCTGGAGGCGCGGGAGCGCGCGCTGCGCGGCTCGGAGGAGCATATGCGGGCGGTGCTCGACGCGCTGCCGGCCTTCATCGGCGTGCTGACCCCGACGGGCGAGGTCCTTCAGGTCAATCGCGCCGCCGTCGAGGTCGCCGGCCTGCCGGCCGACCGGATCGTCGGGCGTCCCTTCCACGAGACCTGCTGGTGGTCCTTCGACGGCTCGGCCCGCGACCGCCTGCGCGCGGCGGTGGCCCGCGCGGCGCATGGCGAAGCCTCCCGCTTCGACGCGTCCATCAGGCTGTCCGACGACCGGTCGATGATCGTCGACGTCGGGCTGACCCCGATGCTGAACGCCGAGGGGCGGGTCACGCACCTGATCGTCTCCGGCATCGACATCACCGAGCGCAAGCGGACCGAGGAGGCGCTGCGCGTCACCAACGAGCGGTTCCGCACGGCGCTCCGCAACTCCGGCGTGGTGGTGTTCAACCAGGACCGCGACCTGCGCTACACCTGGATGCACAACCCGGCGCTGGGCTTCACGAACGAGACCGTGGTGGGCAAGACCGACCGCGAGATCTTCGAGGACCGCGGCGATGCCGACGCCCTGACCGCCATCAAGCGCCGCGTCCTGGACACCGGCGAAGGCGTGCGCGAGGAAATCCGCATCCGGCAGAAGGGCGAGGACCATTACTTCGACCTGACCGTCGATCCGTTGCGCGGCCATGACGGCGCCGTCGTCGGCATCACCTGCGCCGCCGTGGACGTCACCGGCCGCAAGCAGGCCGAGGCCGACCTGCGCCGCGCGCGGGAGGAGGCGGAGCAGGCGGCCGTCAGCAAGTCCAAGTTCCTGGCCGCCGCCAGCCACGACCTGCGCCAGCCGGTGCAGTCGCTCTACCTGTTCGCCGCGGCCCTGACCGACCGGCTCCAGGGCAACCCCAGCCTGCCGCTGCTGGACAACATGCGCCAGTCGCTGGACACGTTGAAGGCGCTGCTGGACGGGCTTCTCGACATCTCGCGGCTGGAATCCGGCAAGATCGCCGTCGCCCCGACCGAGGTGCGGATGGGGCAGGTGCTCGGCCGGCTGGTCGCCGAATACGCGCCGCGCGCCGCCCAGAAGGGGCTGGAACTGCACGCCGTGCCGACCCGCGCCTGGGTGCGCACCGACCCGGCCCATCTGGAGCGCATCCTGCGCAACCTGATCGAGAACGCGCTGCGCTACACCCGCCAGGGCCGCATCCTGATCGGCTGCCGCCGTGCGGCCAAGGACCGGCTGCGGGTGGAGGTCTGGGACACCGGCGTGGGCATCCCCGCCGACCGGCTGGACGAGATCTTCGAGGAGTTCACCCAGCTGAACCAGAGCGGCGACCGCGGGCTTGGGCTGGGGCTGGCCATCGTCAAGCGCTTGTCCGCCCTGCTGGAGCACCGGGTGACCGTGCGGTCGCGCGAAGGGCTGGGCTCCGTCTTCGCGGTGGAGCTGCCGCGCGTCGTCACCGACCGGGATCGCGCCCGTCCGGCGGCCGCCCGTCCGTCCGCCGCCCACCCGTCCGCCAGCGTCGACGTGCGCCAGCCGGCCAACGACTGCGAGGTCAAGGGCATGGTGCTGGTCATCGACGACGAGGCGATCATCCTGCTCGGCCTCAAGGCGATGCTGGAGGGCTGGGGCTACAGCGTGCTGACCGCGCGGTCGGGCGACCAGGCTCTGGAACGGCTGCGCGCCGACGGCCGCCGCCCGCAGATCGTGCTGGCCGACTACCAGCTCCAGCAGGGGCGGACCGGTCCGGAAGCGCTGGCCGCCGTGCAGGGGCTGGTCGGCAAGGACGTGCCCGGCATCATCCTGACCGGCGACACCGCCCCGGAACGGCTGGACGAGGCGCGCCGCAACGGCTTCCGCATCCTGCACAAGCCGGTGTTCCCGAACGACCTGCGCAAGCTGATGGCGAGCGCCGGGGCGGCCTGACCCTCATCCGTCGGCAGGGGGCGCGCCGCCCGGATCAGGCCTCGGCGCCGGTGTTCACCACGAGGTCCGACAGGCCGACGCCGGCGCGCGCCGCGTCCTCCGTCAGGTCGCGGCGGCTGCTCCAATAGCTGCGGCCGTTGATCTCTGTCATGCGGCCGTTCCGCTTCACCACCCACACGCCGGTCGCCGCCATGTGGATGACCTGGGCCAGGGGTTGGCTGGCAGGGACCGCCGGGCGGGCCTGCGTGACGGGGTGCGGTGCGGCGTCGGCGCGCAGGAAGACGGGGATGTCGGGATGGCCGCTCACCGGATGCATCGGGCGCCGTTCGCGACGGTCGCTCGGGCGGCAGGGCGAGGTGGCTGGACGGGCTTGCGGCCGAGCGGTGAGGGTCATGGCATGCATCCTGGAACGTTTCCGGTCCACCCGCGCTTTTTCCGTCGGCAGGTAGTTACGACACTAAACTTCCATGGATTGGTTCGGGAAGTAAAGCAAAAATGATCGTTTAATTTCGTTAATCATACTATCGAACGGTCGCATGCAAATGAATACATGCGATCATTTGATAAAATTTTACACGTCTTGCAGACTTCTCTGCACCGCGCCGCGCATCCGTTGCGCGGGGCGCACGAAACTCCGGCGCGGCCTTGAGGGTTGAACTCTGGGGCCGAAAGGCTTCGCAAGGATGACGCAAAGACCGGAGGACGACGACATGGCCGCCGAACCGAAAAATGCCCAACCAAAGAATGCCCAGCCAAAGAATGAAGGCGAGGGCAACCGCACCGCCGACGCACAATACCGCAAAGGCGTGCAGGACCACGTCCAGCACCACGACGTGCAGGGCGACGCCCAGCGCGCCCGCGACGCCGTGGACGGCCCGGAGGGCGAGGAACTGCGCCGCGCCGAAGAGGAAGGCAAGCGTCACGCCAAGGGCGAGGACCCGCAACTCAAGCCCTGAACGGAGACGCCAGGGCGCGGTTGAAACCCACATGCACGGGCGCCGGCCGCGCGGCGCCCGTGTCCTTTCATGCCCTGGAATGATCACACGCAGCGGCGTGTTCAACCCGTAAGCATAAGCCCGGCCGTCGGAGCGATCCGGCGCGCCGGGACGACAGGCCCCCCGAAGGACGGGCCAGCCAAGACGGGCCAGACAAGACGGGTAGGAACAGAATGAAGACGATTGCGGTGATCCTGGTCGGCGCGACGGTGCTGGCGGGTTGCTCGAACCTCAGCCATCGCGAACAGCGCACGTTGTCCGGTGGCGCCATCGGCGCGGCGGGCGGTGCGGCGGTCGGCGCCCTGACCGGCGGCAGCGCCGTCATGGGCGGCGTCATCGGCGGCGCGGCGGGTGCGGCGGTCGGCGCCCTGACGTCGGACAGCGGCCACCACCGCCGCTAAACGGGCTCTTAAAGCGGATTTCAATCCGCTTTGGACCGCGACTGCGGTCCCGGACGCCCATGCGTCCGAAGCCCGGCCTATCGCGGCAACTTCGTTACCGCTGGCGGCAGGCGGATGCCACAGGCATCCGCTGAGAGCCGGCAAATGAGGCCATTTGAATCTAGAGCGAACCGGCCGGATCATGCCACCGTGTGTTGCGGTGCGGGACCCGGCCGGGATCGCCGGCCCTTTCCGGCCGGGTCATCAAAGAGTAGCAGGCCCGTCGCCAACGCTTGCAAACGGCGGTGGATCGCCTAGAACACTCGTTCATGACCCAACCGCTCCGCATCGGCACGCGCGGCAGCCCGCTGGCGCTGGCGCAGGCCCACGAGACCCGCGACCGTCTGATCGCGGCGCACCCCCATCTGGGCGCCCCTGGCGCCATCGAGATCGTCGTCTTCAAGACCACGGGCGACCGCATCCTGGACCGCACGCTGGCCGAGGCCGGCGGCAAGGGCCTGTTCACGAAGGAACTGGAGGACGCGCTGCTCGACGGGCGCGCGGACCTCGCCGTCCATTCGATGAAGGACGTGCCGACCTGGCTGCCGGACGGGCTGGAGATCGCCACCCTGCTGCCGCGCGAGGACACGCGCGACGCCTTCTTCTCGCGCGGCGGGCACGACGTCGACAGCCTGCCCGCGGGATCCGTCGTCGGCACCGCCGGCCTGCGCCGGCAGGCGCAGATTCTGGAGCGGCGCCCCGACCTGACGGTCGTTCCCTTCCGCGGCAACGTGCAGACGCGCCTCGCCAAGCTTGACGCCGGGGAGGTGGACGCAACGCTGCTGGCGCTGGCCGGGCTGCGCCGCCTGGGCCTGACCGACCGCATCACCGCCGTGCTGGAGCCGGAGGTCATGCTGCCCGCCGTCGCCCAGGGCGCCATCGGCATCGAAATCCGCAGCAACGACGACGCGACCCGCGCGCTGCTCGCCCCGCTCCATTGCGGCGACACCGCCGCCCGCGTGGGGGCGGAACGCGCGCTGCTCGCCATGCTCGACGGCTCCTGCCGGACGCCCATCGCGGCCATGGCCACGCTGGACGGCGACCGGCTGACGCTGAAGGCCAAGGTGCTGTCGCCGAACGGACGGCAGGTCTTCCGGGCCGAACGCAACGGCCCCACGACCGAGGCCGCCGCGCTGGGCGCCGATGCGGGCGCGGAGATCAAGGCGGTCCTGCCGCCCGGCTTCTTCCTGCCGTAACGGAACGGCCGCGATGCAACCGGCTAGGGCGCGGCCGCACCTCCTCGTCACCCGCCCGGCGGAAGACGCCGAACCGCTGGCCGCGCGCCTGCGCACCCTGGGCTTCGACGCCTCCGTCGAGCCGATGCTGGATATGGTCTGGCTCGACGGGCCGGAGCCGGAACTGGACGGCGTACAGGCCCTCCTTTTCACCAGCGCGAACGGCGTACGGGCATACGCCAGACGTACAGTCCGGCGCGACCGTCCGGCCTATGCGGTGGGCGACGCGACCGCCGCCGCCGCCCGCGCCGCCGGGTTCGCCGCGGTGGAGAGCGCGTCGGGCGACGTGTACGCGCTGGCCGATCTGGTGCGGGCGCGCTGCGCGCCGGACCGGGGGATGCTGCTTCATGTCGCAGGGACGAAGCTGGCCGGCGACCTGTCGGGATTGCTGACGGCATCCGGTTTTTCGGTCCGCCGCGAGGCGCTGTACGATGCCGTTCCGAGCACACGGCTGTCCGACGATACGGCGGCGGCGCTGCGTACGGGAACACTCGACGCCGTGTTGTTTTTCTCTCCCCGTACTGCCCGTTCGTTTGTTAGGCTGGTCAACGAGGCGGGGCTGCTCGACTGCTGTCGTACAGTGGACGCGCTCTGCCTCAGCCCCGCGGTCGCGGAGGCTGCCTGCACGTACGGCGACCTGGGAGTGACGCCGTGGCAGAACGTACGGGTGGCGCCGCGGCCGGAGCAGGACTCGCTGCTCGGCCTGCTGCCGGAACCCTCCGGCCGCATGGGCCGGGCTTGAGCGCATCCGCTTGGGGGCCGTGGCGTACGTCGAGAACAACAGCGACCAAGAAGGCACCCCATGACCCCTCGCCCAGGCTCTGATCACGAGGCCGATCCGAACGGCCCGACGCCGTCCGACAACACGCCGGCCGCCGGCGGTCCCGCCGTCGAGCGCATCATCGAACGCTTCGGCGGCATCCGCCCGATGGCGCACAAGCTGGACATCCCCGTGACCACCGTGCAGGGCTGGAAGAAGCGCGGGGCCATTCCGCTAAACCGCCACGCCGACCTGCGCGCCGCCGCTGCCAAGCGCAACATCAAGCTGGACGAGGCCGACCTTGAGGCCGCCACCCCCATCGAGGACCGGCCCACCCCCGCCGGAGCCCCGGTGGACGCCGCCGATTCGGTGACGCCGCTGCCCCCGGAAGCCGCCGCCCTGTCCGCGCCGGAAGGTGTGGAGGCCGAGAAGACGCCCGAGAAACTGGCCGAGGGCGCGGAACTGGTCGAGCCGGTCATCATCGCCGGCCCGGCCCACGCCACCGAGGTGCCGGCCGCCGAGCCCGTTTCGACGGAGCCCAAGCCGGAAGACATCAAGCCGGCGGAGCCGTCGGTTGAGCCGGCCACCGCCGAGCCGGTGCACGTCGAGCCCGCGCCTGTCGAACCGGTCCATGCCGAGACGACCCGCGTCGAGACGCCGGTCGTCGAACCGATCGAGCCGGTCCAGTCCGCCGCCGCGGCTTACGAGCCGCCGCACCATCACGTTCATGAGGAGCGCCGCTCCGGCGCCGGCTTCGCGACCGCCGTGTCGCTGCTCGCCCTCCTCGTCGGCGCCGCCGCCCTGTCGGAGCCCTGGTGGGGTCCGCGCGTGCCCGGCTGGCCCGCCAGCGGTGCCGCCCCGGCCCAGCAGGCCGCCGCGCCCGCCCCGGCGGCGCAGCCCGACCCGGCGCTCCGCACCCAGCTTCAGCAGATCGCCGACCGCGTCGGCCGTCTGGAGCAGCGCCCGGCCCCGGCCGCCGGGAACGGCGGTAATGCCGGCGGCGTCGATCCGCAGGTTTTGGAAAACGCCCTGCGCCAGCTCTCCGGCCGCATCGACCAGCTGGACCAGCGCGTCCAGCAGGCCGCGTCCGCCGGTGGCGCTGCCGCTCCGCAGCCCGACCCGCGCGTGAACCAGCTCGCCGAACGGCTGGGCGGGATCGAGCAGCGCGTGTCCGCCGTGGGCGCCAACACCCAGGCCGCCGAGGAACTCCGCAAGGAGGTGGACGGGCTGAAGCAGCAGCTCGCCTCCGTCAATCAGGTCGTGGAGACCCGCCGCGACGCCGCGACCGCGGCGCAGGCCCTGGTGCTGGCCGCCGGGCAGCTTCGCTCGGCGCTCGCCACCGGGCAGCCGTTCCAGCAGGAACTCCAGGCCGTCCGCGCGCTGGGCGTGAACGACCCGCAGGTGACGCAGCCGCTCGACGCCGTGGCGGGCTACGCCGCCAAGGGCGTGCCGACGCAGCCGCAGCTCGCCGACCGCTTCCAGTCCCTGTCCTCCGACATCGTGCGGGCGGACAACCAGGGCGAGGGCGGCGACTGGGTCAATCAGGTCACCGGCAAGCTCGCCACGCTGGTTACCGTGCGCCGCCAGGGCGGTGGCGTGGTCGGTGACAGCGCCGGTGCCGTGGTCGCCCGCGCCGAGGCGGCGGTGCAGGAAGGCAACCTCGCCAAGGCCGTCGAGGAGCTGGGCGCCCTGAAGGGTCCGGCGGCCAACACCGCCGCCCCGTGGGTTGCCGACGCCAAGGCGCGGCTGGCCGCCAATCAGGCGGGCCAGCAGCTGACCACCCGCGCCATCGGCCTGCTGTCGCAGTCGGCGGGCGGGGCCACCGGCGAGAAGGGGGCCGGCCAATGATCCGCGCGCTCTGGTTCCTCCTGAAGGTCGCGGTCCTCGTCGCCGCGGCCATCTGGCTGGTCGAACGGCCGGGCACCGTCAACATCAGCTGGCAGGGCTACGTCGTCGAGACCAGCTTCGGCATCGCAGTGCTGATCGCGCTGGCCGCGCTGGCCTTCGGCGTCTTCCTGTTCCAGTTGGCCCGCGGCATCCTCCGCGCGCCGCGCAACATCGGCCGCTACAGCCGCACCCGCCGGCGCGAGCGCGGCTACAAGGCGTTGACCCGCGGCATGGTGGCGGTCGCCGCCGGTGACGCGGTCACCGCCCGCAAGATGGCGCGCAAGGCCGACGGCCTGCTGAACGAGCCGCCGCTGACCATGCTGCTGTCGGCCCAGGCCGCCCAGCTTCAGGGCGACGACCGCGCGGCGAAGGAATACTTCACCGCCATGCTCGATCGGCCGGAGACCGCCTTTCTCGGCCTGCGCGGCCTGCTGACCCAGTCGCTGAAGGCCGGCGACCGGGTGGAGGCTCTGCAGCTCGCCCGTCGGGCGCAGTCGCTCCAGCCCAACACGCCCTGGCTGCTCGGCACGCTCTACGACCTGGAAGCCCGCGCGGGCGAATGGGCGGCGGCCGAGGGCACGCTGCAACAGGCGGTGCAGGCCGGCGCCATCGCCAGCGACCAGGGCCGCCGCCACCGCGCCGCCCTGCTGCTGGAGCGCAGCTTCGAGGCGGAGCGCCGTGGCCGCAGCGATGCCGCCCTGGCGCACGCCCAGGCGGCGCACGACCTCGTGCCCGGCTTCGTCCCGGCGGCGGCCCGCGCGGCCCGTCTGCTGCTGGCGGCCGGCAAGCACAAGCAGGCCTCCAAGACGATCGAGCGGAGCTGGCGGGTCCACCCGCATCCGGACCTGACCGACGCCTACCGCGAGGTGGTCGGCGGCTACGACGCGATGACCCGCGTGAAGCTGTTCGAGAAGCTGCGCACCATCGCGCCGAACGACGTCGAGTCGCACATCGCCGTGGCCCGCGCCTCCCTGGACGCGCAGATCTGGGGCGAGGCGCGCGCGCACCTGAACAAAGCGCTGGAGCTTCAGCCCTCGCGCCGGCTCTACCGCCTTCTGGCGGAGCTGGAGCGGGCGGAGCACAACGACGAGGACGCGGCCCGCGCCTGGCTCGCCCAGGCGGCCGCCGCCCCCGCCGACGCGGCCTGGACCTGCACCGCCTGCAACGCGGTCACCCCGGCCTGGGGCGGCCTGTGCGGCCATTGTGGCGCCTTCGACAGCCTGGAATGGAAGGCCCCGACCATGACCGTGTCGCTGATGGCGCCGGAAGGCGCCCCGGCCATCGCGCATAAGCCCGCCCATCCGGCGGAGCTGCCCGTCGGCCAGATCGCCCCGCAATCCGCGACATAGCGACTCACCGGCAGCCTTTTTGGGCCGAACGCCTCTTGGGACGCTGCGAGAGCCCCTTCCCGGTCCGCCGGGGAGGGGCTTTTTGCTTTGGCCATTTCCTTTGCCTATGGCTCTTGTCGAGAAGCCGCCGATCCTCGGCCTAATCCAGCGCGGCGGTGAGGTGGTGCCGCACATGCTGGCCAACGTGCAGCAGGCGAGGATCCGGCCCGGCAGTCTGATTTACACCGACGAGTACGACATCTACGCGCGCCTGGAAGCCTGAGGCTACGAGCACAAGACGGTCTGTCACGCGCGCGGCGAATACGCCCGCGATGAGGATGGCGACGACTTGTGTGAGGTGCACGTTAACGCTCTCGAAGGGCTTTGGTCGTTGCTGCGTTCCTGGTTGCTTCCGCACCGCGGCATCTCGCAGGAAAAGCTCCCGGCCCATCTCGGCTTCTTCCAAGCCGTCCATAACACCCGCCGACGGCGACAGGCTCTACTCGGCGCCCTCATCGCCGCCCTGGTTGGGGGTATCATGAAACCTTCGCCCGGTTACTCGGTCAAAGTGAGAAGCGACCGCCTCATATCTGCTCAAGCGTATGTGCAGGTGATCAAGCATTCATATTTTCAGAATTGGAGGCGCAGCGGGCAATGATCGCACCATCTTTGTGGAGAAACCAAGATATTCAAAGCTATGTCGTGGTGATGACTTGACACTTGCATCGCAAGAAGCGCCCAATTTTCGTCTCCCTTGAACCGTATGATGAACCGTATGACCATAGGCCCTTTTTCGCGGCATCTATGGCATCGAGATGCAGCAAGGCTAGGAGGCGGCAATGAGAACAACCACACTCGCTCTGTTCCTGCTGGTTTTCACCGCCGATCTCACGGTTCTGCCCCATCCACGCGTGCTTGCCGGACCCGCCGAAGATGTGCAGTCGGCAATGCAGCTCCTCAAGTCCAAGGCCGCAGCGTTGGGCGTGCCGAGCATCAAAGGAGAGGAAGCCGTTGCGGGAAAGACTGTGCCAGCGCTGTACTTCGGCAACACCAAGATGAACAACAATTTCTCGTTAGTTGACGAGGTTCAGAAAGAAAAAGGAGGCACGGCCACTATCTTCGTAAAAAGTGGAGATGATTTCGTCCGCGTAGCAACGAACGTGAAAAAAGATGATGGCTCTCGCGCTATCGGCACCCTGCTGGACCCCAAGGGTAAGGCGATCGCCGCAGTCGCCAAAGGCGGGAGCTTCTACGGAGACGTCGACATATTGGGCAAGCCCTACATCACAGGGTATGAACCAATCCGTGACGCACAAAACAACATCATCGGTGTCTATTACGTCGGCTATTTGAAGGGTTAAAAGGCTCGAGCGAACGGATACGCCTGCCTTTGCGTGCGCCGGCGCGGCTCAGGAAACGCGACCAGCGCCGGCCGAGCGCGGGATCGGGCGTTGCGAGGAGTCCGCCCATGGGAGAGCCCCGCAACCGGCCCGCAACCGGGTTGTTCAACTCAGGAGCTTCGGCGGTCCCGACGAATTGGAGACCGTCGACGCTCCCCTGCCCACGGCCGGCCGGGGCGAGGTCCGGGTTCGGGTGCTCGCCTCGAGCATCGAGTACACCGACGTGGTGGTCCGGCGTCACCTCTACCCGTGGGTGCGCCGCCGGCCGCCGTTCATGTTGGGCGCCGTTCGTGTTGGGCGCCGTTCGTGTTGGGCTATGACGTTGTGGGGGAAATCGATCAGCTCGGCGACGGCGTGCGCGGCTTTCAGCTTGGCGATCGCGTCGCTGATCTGACGGTGGTCGGGTCGAACGCCGCCTGTCGCACGCTCCGGGCCGACCGGCTGACCCGTGTGCCAGTGGACCTCGACGCGGCGGAGGCAGCCCATTTCCTTTGCCTCATTTCCTTCGCCTCATTTCCTTCGATGGTAAAGGGTTTGGAAAGAAGCCCCCCTCTACAACGCAGCGTGGTTGATCGGCAGGGCGAACCCGATGGGGCCGGACACGGCAGAGATGAGCAATACCGACGTCACCGCGCTGCTGCGGCGCGAGGAGGAACTGGCGCGGCGCACCGCCATGCTGGACGCGGTGACGCAGGCCGCCACGCGCATCGTCGGGCAGGGCGACTGGCAGACCGGGGCGGAGGAGCTGCTGGCCCGGCTCGGCCGCGCCCTGGGCGCCCGGCACGCGGCGCTCTATCAGGCGCACCGGGTCGGCGGCGCGGTGATGCAGGCCAGCCTTGCCGAATGGGCGACGGAGGGCGCGCCCAGCGCCGCCAGCGACCCGTCGCGGCTGGTCGTCCGGCTGGACGACGCGGACGCGGTGGAGGCGTTGCAGGACGGCTTCCCGGCCCAGCGGGGCGACGGCTGGCTGGCCGTGCCGATCACGCTGGACGGCCAATGGTGGGGCCATCTGGCCTTCGACAGCGGGGCCGGCCGGCCGCGCAGCCCGCGCGAGGTGGAGGTGCTGAAGACCGCCGCCACGCTGCTGTCCGCGGCCATCGAACGCGCCCGGCTCGACGACGAGCTGCGCAAGAGCCAGGCGCGCAAGCAGGCCATCGTCGAATCGGCGCTCGACTGCGTGCTGACGGTGGACGCCTCCGGCCTGCTGGTGGAGTTCAACCCGGCGGCGGCGCAGACCTTCGGCTGGAGCCGGGCGGAGGCGCTGGGGCAGCGGATGGACGAGCTGATCATCCCACCGGCCCAGCGCGCCGCCCACCGGGCCGGCTTCGCCCGCTTTCTCGCCGGCCAGGGCGGCGCCATGATCGGCCGCCGCGTCGAGGTCACGGCCATGCGCCGCGACGGCAGCGAGTTTCCGGCCGAACTCTCCATCGCGTCGAGCCGCGTCGGGGACGAGCTGTTCTTCACCGCATACCTGCGCGACATCACCCGGCGCAAGACCGCGGAGCGCGCCCTGCTGGAGGCCAAGGCCAGGGCCGAAGCCGCCGCCGAGGCGAAGAGCGCCTTCCTCGGCAACATGAGCCATGAGCTGCGCACCCCGCTGAACGCCATCATCGGCTTTTCGGAGATCCTGAAGGATCAGGTGCTCGGCCCCCTGGGCGATGCGAAATACGCGGAATTCGCCGCCGACATCCACGAAAGCGGTGCGCATCTGCTGGGCATTATCAACGACGTGCTGGACATGGCGCGCATCGAGGCGGGCGAGCACCACCTCCAGCCGGAGACCATCGACCTCGGCGCGGTCGTGCGCTCCTGCCTGCAGATGATGCGCGACCGCGCGGCGAAGGGCGGGGTGGCGCTGGTGGACGACACCGGGCCGTTCCCGGTGGGCCTGCACGCCGACCGCCGCGCCGTCATGAAAATCCTGCTGAACCTGCTGTCCAACGCCGTGAAGTTCACCCCGTCCGGCGGCCGGGCGCGGGTCTGGGCCGGGCCGGACGAGAACGGCGCGGTTCTGCTGACGGTGGAGGACAGCGGAATCGGCATTCCGCCCGACGCGCTGCCCCGCGTGTTCGAGCCCTTCCAGCAGGCCGACATGAACCTGAACCGCCGCCACGACGGCGCGGGCCTCGGCCTGACCGTCACCCGCGCGCTGGTCGAACTGCACGGCGGCACCATCACGCTGACCAGCGCGCCCGGCCAGGGAACGACCGCGACCGTGCGTTTTCCGCCAATGGACGTGTAGGTTAAACGCTAGGCGTTGTTGCCCAGGCGGGTGCCTTCCAGGATGGCCTCGTCGAAGATGGCGCCGGTGCGGCTGCATCCCGTCAGGTCGGCCATGGTCAGGTCGCAGCCCTTCAGGTTGGTGGAGGTCAGCGACGCGCCGGCCAGCCGCGCGCGCACCAGCGAGGAGCGCATGATCTTCGCGCCCGCGCTGATCAGCAGCGTGCCCAGGTTGGCGCCGTCCAGGCAGCCGTCGATCAGGATGGCGCGGTCCAGCTTCGCCCCGCGCATGTCGGCGCCCCTGAGGTCGGCGGAGCGCAGGTCGGCGCCGTCGAACTGGGCCGCCTGAAGCTGTGTGCCCTTCAGCCGGGCGTTGCGCAGCCGCGCCCCCGTGCCCTTGGCCAGCGTCAGCACCTTGCCCGACAGGTCGGCCCCGTCCAGGTTCATCCCCGACAGGTCGAGCTGCTGCCCCTTGGCGCCGCTGGTGCCGAGCCAGAGCAGGTGCTGGTGCAGCAGCCGCTCGATCTCGTCGGGCGGCGGGCAGGGGCGGGTGTCCGCCTCTTCCGCCGGCTCGTCCTCGACGATCGGCTTTTGCGGGGTGGCGGCGGCGGCGACCGCTTCCGCGTCGGTGCGGATGGAGTTGGCGAGGTCGCTCTCCGACACCTTGGCGCCGTCGAACCTGGCGCCGCGCAGGTCGGCGCCGTTGAAGTCCGCCCCCTGGAGGTCGGCGCCGGAGAAGTTGCAGTCGCGCAGGTCGGTGCGCTGCATGCGCGCACCCTGCATGCGCGAGTTGGTGAAGTCCGCCGCCCGCGCGAAGCTGCCCGACAGCTTGGCCCGCGCCATGTCGGCGTTGGTCAGGCGGGCGGAGGACATGTCGGCCGGCCCCGGCTCGAAGCCGACGACCTTGATCTCGCCGTTGGCGCCCCGGTTCGCCATGCTGCCGTCGCGCAGGTCCACCTCGACCATCACCGCGCCGTCCAGGATGGCGCCGCGCACGTTGGCCCCGCGCATGTCGGTGCGGAACAGCCGCGCCTCCGAGAGGTCGGCTCCGCGCAGGTCGGCGCCGTAGAGGTCGGCGTGGTCGAGGATGGTGCCCTTCAGCGTCGCGTCGCGCAGGATGGCGCCCGACAGGTGCGCGCCGGTCAGGTTGCGGCCGGACAGGTCCAGCCCCGACAGGTCGAAGAAGGGCAGGTTGGCGCGGGCACCGTTCGGCCGTCCCTCCGTGAAGCGGATGTGCCGTTCGCAGACCCGGTCCAACTGGTCTTGCGTCAACCGGATGCGGGATTTGAGGGTGCCGTCGTTCGCCATGGCACCCTCAGGCAAACAGCGCGTCGATGTCGGACTGCGAGATCTCGCCCCCGCCCGACGGTTCCGGGGGTGGCGCGGCGGGGCGCGGGGCTGCGGGGCGGGGCGCCGGCTTGACGGGCGGTGGAGCTGGCGGCGGCGGCGCGGCCGGCTTGGTCGCCGGTTCGGCGCGTTCCATCACGTGGGGGATCTGCGTCGCCAGACCGTCGAACAGCGCGTCGATGTCGTCCTGGCTGACCTCCGGCCCACCGAGCTGCGGACCGTTCAGCAGGTGTGCGTCGGGACGGGTGTCGCCGATCTTGCGGTGGGAGGCCACCTCCTCCGGGGTCGGCGCCGCGGCGATGCGTTCCACGCCCCAGATCTCGATCATCGTGTTCACGCGCTGCTCGATGTAGCGCAGCGTGTTGACGACCTTGGTGGTGCGCTGGCCGGTGATGTCCTGGAAGGAGCAGGCGGTCATGATCTCGATGCACCACGCCTCGATGGCGTCGACCATCTCCGCGATTTCCGGATCCTCACGCGGGATGCACTGGGTGATCTCCTGGATCTTCTCCGTGGCGTTCAGGATGTCGGTGGTCGCGCGCTCCGTCGCCCCGACGATCTCGTCCAGCTCGCCGGTCGCCGCCTCGATCCGGTTGGAGCCGGTGTCGGCCGGGCGCAGGGCGGCGATGTCGCTGCGCGTCTCGCGCACCACCTGGGTGATCGCCGTCAGCTCCTGCTGGAGCGCCAGCCCGTCGCCCGAGGCGCGGGCCATGGTCCCGGGCTCCGCGCCGCGCAGGCGGTTGACCTGCTGCTCCAGCGCGGCGGTCACGCGGTGGAGTTCGTCCATCGCGATCACGCGGGACCGCCGGTCGCGCATGCGCAGGAAGGCGCGGCCGCGCGCCGTCTGCGACAGGGCCTCCTCCATCTGGAGGTAGTCCAGCTCGGTCAGTTCCAGCAGGGGAACGTCGTTCATGTCCGTCACCGTCGGCGGGACCCTGGTCGAAATGGCGCCGGTGGAGCGCGCATAGATAAAATGTCGGATATCACGATACGCCCGGCGGGCCTTCGCGCAAAGCGCAAAGCCGCCGCACGTCTCGGTCGCATTTCCGTCCTGAATAAAGTATTAACGCGGCGCGTGGGTGCGCATGATGTCGCACCGTTGGTTCCGCCGTTGGATTTTTGGGGGGCCGTCTACTTGCGCGGCGCCATGCTGCCCGCGACGCCGCCCTTCGCGTCAGCGGGCGCCATCATCGCCAGGATCCATAGAGGCGGCGCCCAGAAGAAGGGCGAACCGGAAACGAGATAGGCCGCGGGCCACAGCCCGGCCCAGGCCGTGTTGGCGGCGGTCATGGCGCGCAGCGTGCCGA
Organism: Azospirillum mesophilum; assembly: GCF_053470405.2. NCBI lineage: Bacteria > Pseudomonadati > Pseudomonadota > Alphaproteobacteria > Rhodospirillales > Azospirillaceae > Azospirillum > Azospirillum mesophilum. The sequence continues at coordinate 24,483 of NZ_JBPXMQ020000014.1, read as the reverse complement.
TGTGAAGGGCCAGCGGATCAGCCGTGGCGGGGTTGGCTGGGGCCGAACTGGTGCGGGTGCGGGCGTTGGGGGAGGGCATGGGGGCGTTTCCTGGCCGGGGTTGTCGGGAGGCGGCTTTTTCTTTTGGGGCATCCGTGCTTCGGTCCCGGGCCGCCTTCACGTATAGTCGCCAACAGCGGCGCGGCGCAAACGGCTCCGGTCCCGCCGCGGTGACGGCGGCCGTCCCCGGACCGGCCAATGGGAGCATCCGATGCATGGGGTTGAACGGAATGCCGTTTTCTCCCAAATCTGCCGCGCCCGCTGAATGTTGATGATGGGTGCCGGGTGCTGGGGAGGATGATTCGATGAAACGGACGGTTCGGCTTGCGGCGGTGGCCTGCGTCTCCGCGATGCTGGGGGCCGGACTGCTGGCGGGCGGCATTGCGGCGGGGCCCGCCTCGGCGGCGTTGCCGGCCGGCATCGGCGGTGCCACGACCATCGCCCCGATGCTGGAGCAGGTGACCCCCGCCGTGGTGAACATCGCCGTGCTGTCGCGCGCCCCGCAGGCGGAAAACCCGCTGCTGCGCGACCCCTTCTTCCGGCGCTTCTTCAACGTTCCCGAACAGCAGGCGCGTCCGCAGGTCAGCGCCGGGTCGGGCGTGATCGTGGACGCACGGCGCGGCTACGTCGTCACCAACGCCCATGTGGTGGAGAACGCGCAGGAGATCGCCGTCACCCTGAAGGACCGACGCCGGCTGCGCGCCAAGCTGGTCGGGCGCGACACCGCGACCGACATCGCGCTGCTGAAGATCGAGGCGGAGAACCTGACCGCGCTGCCCTGGGGCGACTCGGACCGGCTGAAGGTCGGCGACTTCGTGGTCGCCATCGGCAACCCCTTCGGGCTCGGCCAGACCGTGACGTCCGGCATCATTTCCGCGCTGGGGCGCAGCGGGCTGAAGATCGAGGGGTATGAGGACTTCATCCAGACCGACGCCTCCATCAACCCCGGCAACTCCGGCGGCGCGCTGGTCAGCTTCAATGGGGAGCTGATCGGCATCAACACCGCCATCATCGGGCCGGCCGGCGGCTCGGTCGGCATCGGCTTCGCCGTGCCGGTCAGCATCGTGCGCTCGGTGATGGAGCAGCTGGTCGAGTATGGCGAGGTGCGGCGCGGCCGGCTGGGCGTGGCGATCCAGGACCTGACCCCCGACCTGGCCGAGAGCATGAGCCTGGCCGGCGATGCCGGCGCCGTCATCGCCCAGGTGGAGCCGGGCTCCGCCGCCGACAAGGCGGGGCTGCGCAGCGGCGATGTGGTGGTGGCCGTGGAAGGCCGCGCGGTGCGCAGCGCCACCGACTTCCGCAACCGCGTCGGGCTGGTGCGCGTCGGCACCCCGATGCAGGTGACCGTGCTGCGCGGCGGCGGCGAGCGCAACCTGACCATCCGGACGGCGAAATAGCCGGGATGGACAGGACGGAATGATCGGGCGCCCCTCCCCCCCGAAACGGCAGGCGCCACCCGCGCCGATGATCAGCGCGGCGCAACGCCAGCGCGAGGTCGCCAAGCTGCTGATGCGGCTGGACGCCATGCTGAAGTCGTCGGGCGATCTCGCCGCCGCGGCGCGCGAGCGCGTGTCGGTCGGCGGCATGGGGCGCTACCGCAAGTTCACCAAGAAGGTGCGCGACTTCTTCGCGCTGGCCGCCGTCACCCAGGAACGTCTGGACGCCGCCCCCTCCGAGATGGAGGAGCTGATCGGTCCCATGACCACCGCGCTGGAGCGCCTGCACGCCCGCATGGTGATCCTGTTCGTGGAGGAGAGCGCCGGTTTCTTCGGCACCTTCGCGCGGGTGAAGGCCCTGCCCATCGGCACGCACGAGATCGTCGGGGTGGAGCTGCGGGCGCTGCTGGAGATCCGCAAGTTCCTGGACGATCCGCTCTACGACGGGGAGCGCGGGCAGACGCTGCGCGCCCAGACGGACCGCATCGCCGGGCTGATGCGCGTGGTGATGGACCGCTGCCCGCCCTTGCCCGACTTCGGCGACGAGCCGAGCATCGGCCCGAGGGGTGCCGTCAACAAGCCGATCCGCCCGCCCCGTCGAACGGCCCCCGACCCCCGTCAGCCCCCGGCGCGGCCGACCCCCCCGCCGTTGCCGCAGCCCGACCCGCGCCTGGAGGTCCGCCCGCTGACCTTCGACGATATGGACGACGAGGACGCCTGACGTCGGGTTGGGTTGCGCTTAGGAGAACGGGGCGCAGGCCGGTGCCTGTGCTGACCTGAAAACCCCTCTCCCATCGGGGATGGGCGAGGGGTTTAAGACGCGCTCATATGCCTTCGCGGCATCCGCTGCCCGCAAAAAACCCGGCGCGGACTTTCGTCCGGCCGGGTTTTTGCCGAAACAACCTGAAAAGTCAGGTGTTTAGGGGCGTTTACTCGCCGTCCGCGACCACGGGGGCCGGAGTGGTGGCCGCCGGCTTGGCCTGGGCGCTGTACAGGCTGACTTCGCCGTTCAGCTGGCCGCCGCACTCGACCATCAGCTCGCCGTACTTGACGGCGCCGTTGATCCGGCCGGTGGAGCGCACAGTCAGGCGGCCGCGCACGGTGATGTCGCCTTCGAAGCGGCCGCCGATGTCGGCCTCGTCGATCTCGACGGAGCCCTTGAACAGGCCGGTCTCGGCGATCTCGATGGAGCGGCCGTTGCGCAGCTTGGCCTCGACCGTGCCTTCGACGACCAGCACGTCGCAGGACCCGATCTCACCGGCCAGCGAGATGTCGCGGCCGACGATCAGGCGGCGGTGGTCGGACGCCAGCGGGGCGCTGGCCGGTGCCGGGGCCGCCGGGGCCGCGGCAACGGGGGCCGCCGGGGCGCCGAAGCCCTCCGGCTTGCGGGGAGCGACGCCCGGAAGGTCGACGGTGCGGCGCGGGATGTCGGTCGGCTTGAAGCTCGCACCGGGGATGCCGGCGCCGGCCGGCGGCTTCGGGATGCTCGTGTTCATCTCGGGTCCCTTATCGGAAAACGGCACGGGGGTCGGCTCGGAAGACGGCGCGCGGGCGGCCGGAGCGGGGGCTTGCGGAGCCGAGGGGGAAGACGGATGCGCGGACGGTGCCGCCGCAACGGACGGGTTCGCGAGCGAGGCGAGCGGCGAGACGGTCGCCGCGCCTTCAGCGGTGGCCACCGCCGGCGCGGCCCCTTCGGTGCTTTGGCCGGCGCTCGGGGCTTTCGGCGCACCGGCGGGCGGAGTCTTTCGTCCGAACAGCATGAACGTTGGTCCCCAGGTCAGTCAGGTCATCAAGGCAGCGTCAAGATGCCGGGGGCCCTGATCGACGGCTGTCAAAAACGGCGGTCAAAAAGCCCACCCCAGCGGGGGTAACACGGTCATCCGGCCGGCCGCAAGTGGGCTTTCACGGACGGGAAGAGCCCGCCGCGCCCGCTACGGACGATCGCGCCGCCGCATGCCCCGTCATCGAATGATAGACATGGACCATGAAGGCGCTCGCGATCACCGGCACCAGGAGGTTGACGAAAGGGATCGTCGAAAGAAAGGCGATTGCGACGCCAGCCGAAAAAGGTTTCAACGGCCGGGCACGCCGCAGGAAGCCGGCCTCTTTTCGTCCCAGCCGGCGGATGGCGACCATCTCGAAGTATTCGCGCCCCAGAAGATAGCCGTTCGCCGTGTAGAACACCAACAGGTTCAGCCCGGGCAGCATCAGATACAAGGGCAAGGCCGCCACATTCACCAGAAGCACGACCGCGAAGAAGCGCAGGGCGGTCACCAGTTCTTCCGTAATCCCCGTCTGGCGGGCCGGGGGAAGGTGGGGGTAGTGGCGGCGCTCCACCGCGTTCAGCACCTCGTCCAGGAAGAAGCTGGACACCATGCCGACGGTCGCCGGGAACAGGAACCAGGCCAGTATCAGGACGGCCAGGCCGCCCAGCACGTCCAAAGGCTGGTCCACCCAGGCGTAGCCGGTCAGCTGGGTGTGGAACAGCGCCCACCAGACCCCGACGGCCAGCAGCCCGAAGGCCGCGGCGGCGGACAGCACGCCGATCCACACCACCCGGCGCGAGGTCGGATCCGACAGCTGGGCGAAGGCGAGAAGCAGAGCGCGGATCATGGCAGTCCCCTTGGAAGGCGCTGCTTATCTACGACGGCGCGGCGCCGTCTTCCAGAGCCCAGCCGCGCGCCCGAACGTCGAGCGGCTTGTGACGCGGCGACGCGTCTGTATACTCCCGGCCAATTTCCCCCTGATTACCCCATAGGAGAGACCATGGCCCCGGCCGAATTCGACGTTACCGGCATCGGCAACGCCATTGTCGACGTGATCGCGCACGCCGACGACGCCTTTCTCGCCGCCAACGGCATCGAAAAGGGCGCCATGACCCTGATCGACGCCGCCCGCGCGGAGGAACTGTACGGCCGCATGGGGCCGGGCGTCGAGGTGTCGGGCGGCTCCGCCGGCAACACCATGGCGGGCATCGCCTCGCTGGGCGGCAAGGGGGCCTACATCGGCAAGGTCCACAACGACCAGCTGGGCCAGGTCTTCCGCCACGACATCCGCGCCACCGGCGTGCATTTCGAGACGCAGGCCGGCCACGGCGGCGCTCCGACGGCCCGCTGCCTGATCCTGGTGACGCCGGACGCCCAGCGCTCCATGAACACCTTCCTCGGCGCCTGCGTGGAACTGGGGCCGGAGGACATCGACGAGGCCCTGATCGCCAACTCGCAGGTCACCTACCTGGAAGGCTACCTGTGGGATCCGCCCCGCGCGAAGGAGGCCTTCCTGAAGGCGGCCACCATCGCCCACGGCGCCGGCCGGCAGGTGTCGCTGTCGCTGTCCGACAGCTTCTGCGTCCATCGCCACCATGGGGAGTTCCTGGACCTTGTCCAGACCCACGTCGACATCCTGTTCGCCAACGAGCATGAGATCTGCGCCCTCTACAAGACCGACCGGTTCGAGGACGCGCTGGAGGCGGTGAAGCGCCTGGGCAAGGTCGCGGCCCTGACCCGCAGCGAAAAGGGCGCCGTCATCGTCACCGGCGGTTCGGTGGTCGAGGTTCCGGCCGCCCCGGTGGAGCGCGTGGTGGACACCACCGGCGCCGGCGATCTCTACGCGGCGGGCTTCCTCTACGGCCACACCCGCGGCCTGTCCCCGGCGGTCTGCGGCCGCCTGGGCGCCGTCGCCGCGGCGGAGATCATCAGCCACGTCGGCGCCCGGCCGGAGGTCGTGCTGGCCGATCTGGTGACGCAGAAGGCCGTTCTGGCGTAATTGGTTCCGGCGTAATTGCCGGACCACGCTTCCGTGGGTTAAGCTGGCGGACGCCCCCCGTCCGCCGGCCCTGCCCATCATGCAAGTGTATCTGCCGATTGCCGAGATGTCGGTCAACGCGCTGCTCGTGCTCGGCATGGGCGGGCTCGTCGGGTTCCTGTCCGGCATGTTCGGGGTGGGCGGCGGCTTCCTGATGACGCCGCTGCTGATCTTCATCGGCGTGCCGCCGGCGGTGGCCGTGGGCACCCAGGCCAACCAGCTGGTCGCGGCCAGCGTGTCGGGCGTGCTGGCCCACTGGCGGCGCGGCAACGTGGACGTGAAGCTGGGCATCGTCATGCTGCTGGGCGGCATGGTCGGCACCGTCGTCGGCGTCTGGATCTTCGGCCTGCTGCAGCGGATCGGCCAGATCGACGTGGCGATCACGCTGGCCTACGTCTTCTTCCTCGGCACCATCGGGTCGATGATGCTGGTGGAATCCAGCCGCGCGCTGATCCGCCGCCGCGCGCCGACGGCCAAGCGCGGAAAGCTGCACCGGCACCTGTGGCTGCACGGCCTGCCGCTGAAGATGCGGTTCCAGCGCTCCAAGCTCTACATCTCGGCGCTGCTGCCGGCGGGCATCGGCGCCATCGGCGGCATGCTGGTGGCGATCATGGGCATCGGCGGCGGATTCATGCTGGTGCCGGCGATGATCTACCTGCTGAACATGCCCACGGGCCTCGTGGCCGGCACCTCGCTGTTTCAGATCATCTTCACCACCGCCATGGCAACGCTGCTGCAGGCCGCCACCAACCAGACGGTGGACGTGATGCTGGCGCTGCTGCTGCTGATCGGCGGCGTGGTCGGCGCGCAGTTCGGGACCAAGGCGGGTGGGAAGCTGCGCGGCGAGCAGGCGCGGCTGCTGCTGGCCTCCCTGGTCGTGGCCGTCGCGCTGAAGCTGGCCTGGGATCTGGTGGTCGAGCCGAACGACGTCTTCACCATCTCCACGAGGATGCTGTGAGGCGGATTTGGTGGTTCCGCGGCGCCGGGGCGCTGGCCGGACTGGCCGTGGGTGGCACGCTGGCCGCGACCGTCTGGGCGCAGCAGCTCGTCGCCGATCTGTCCAGCCACCTGATCGCCATCACCACCGGCTTCACCGGCACGGAGGTCGTGCTGTTCGGCACCACCGACGGGGCGGGCGACGTCGCCATCGTGGTGACCGGCCCGCGCGGCTCCGTCACCGTGCGCCGGAAGGAGCGCATCGCCGGCATCTGGATCAACGCCCGCAGCGCCCGGTTCGAGCAGGTGCCGAGCTACTACATGGTGGCGACCAACCGGCCGCTCGACCAGTTCGCCAGCCGGCCGGTCCTGGAACGGCACCAGATCGGCCTGCCGAACCTGCAGCTCGGGCCGCGCGAACAGCTGTCGCCGGAGCAGCTGGCCCTGTTCCGCTCCGCCCTGATCCGCAACAAGCAGCGCGCCGGCCTCTACGGAATCACGCTGGGTCAGGTGTCCTTTCTTGGCGAGCGGCTGTTCCGGACCAACATCTACTTTCCGGCCAACGTGCCGACCGGGCTGTACAATGTGGAAGCCCTGCTGATCCGCGACGGCGACGTGGTCAGCGCCCAGACCACGCCGCTGGTGGTCTCGAAGGTCGGGTTCAGCGCCGAAGTGTTCGAATTTGCCCGCAACCAGCCGGTGACCTACGGCCTTGCGGCGGTGATCGGTGCGATCGCCGCCGGCTGGCTGGCCGGCGCCGCCTTCCGAAGGGTGTGAGCCCACAGGTGCAAGCATGACCGACCCGACCGCATCCTCCAGTCCGGAAACCGCCGAACCGACAGCGGCCGCCAAGCCGCCCGTGCGCATCTTCCTCGTCGTCGTGGACGAAAGCCCCGAACACCGGGTCGCCCTGCGCTACGCCTGCCTGCGCGCCCGCAAGTCGGGCGGCAAGGTGGCGCTGCTGACGGTCATTGAGCCCGGCGAGATGCAGCACTGGCTGGCCGTCGAGAACCTGATCCGCGAGGAGCAGCGGACGGAGGCCGAACAAAAGCTTCAGAAGCTCGCCCGCGACGTGAACAAGCTGACCGGCACCCTGCCGGCCCTGTACGTGCGTGAGGGCAACCGCCGCGACGAGGTGCTGGCCCTGATCGAGGAGGAACCCAGCATCTCCATCCTCGTGCTGGGCGCCGGCATCGATCCGGAAGGGCCGGGGCCGCTGATCTCCTACTTCACCGGGCGCGGCCTTGCCCGCCTGCGCATCCCGCTGACCATCGTCCCCGGCGGCCTTGGCGACGACGCCATCGACGCGGTGACGTAAGGATCACCGCCCGTACAGTGCGGCGAGGCTGCGCAGGTCGATGTCGCTGCGGTCGTCGGTCAGGACCGGCTGCCCGGCGGTGTTGGCGGGGGCGAGGCCGTCCAGGATGCGCCGCGCGGCATACGCCGCGGCGGGCGGGGCGTTCTCCAGCCGTACGCGCAGCTCGTCCAGCGTACGTCTCTCCTTCGTGGCGATCAGCAGGTAATTGCCGCGCCCGGCCTCGGTGACGTACACCGACGGAAAGACGGCGCCCTGCGTCGCCGCCAGCGGCCCGACCAGCGCGTCGCGGTCGAGCGGCGAGGCCACGTTCATCAGCAGGACGCCTCCGGGCGCCACGCGCCGCTCGACCGCCGCGAAGAACTCCCGCGTTGCGGTGAAGAAAGGGATGATGGCGGTGGAGTAGAGGTCGACGATCACCACGTCGTGCTGCTCGGCCGAGATTTCCACATGGCGGCGGGCGTCGTCCACCGCGACCCGCACCTCCGGCCGCAACCCGAAACGCTCCCGCGCCACCTCGACCACGGCGGGGTCCAGTTCGACGCCCAGTATGTCGGCGCCAGGCCACGCCTCCAGGATCTCCTTGGCGACCGCGCCGCCGGCCAGCCCAAGCACCAGCACGCGCGTCCCTCCTGCCGGGGGAGGGGCGGCCAGCGCCGGGGCCGCCGCGAACAGGTCGTAATAGAGGCCGGTCGGCCCTCCGTCCTTACGGATGCGCGACTGCGTGGCCCACAGCACGTTCAGGTGCAGGCGGATCTCCTCACCGTCGTCGCGAACCATGATCGTGTTGTGCGGCGTCTCCCGGTAGACGGTGAAGCCCTTCCCCTCGCCGAAGCCCGCCGCCCAGGCCGCCGGCACCGCCAGCGCGGCCGCGGCGGCCATCCGCCTCCCGCCGGGAACGACGGCGCAGGCGAGTGCCGGCAGGGCGGCGGCCAGCGCGTAGCCGCCCGACACACCCAGCTCCGGAATGGCGTAGAAGGAGGCGAAAAAGGTCCCGCCGATGCTGCCCAGCGTGCCCACGGCGTAGATCCGCCCGGCCGCCGCCGCTCCCGACAGGGCGCTCAGCCCCGCGCAGATGGGCGACACCATGGCCAGCGCGAAGGACGGTCCGCCCAGGATCAGCGCCGCCCCGAAGACGGACCCCTCCGCCGCGTTCATCCGCGCCGCCGTGTCCGCCAGCATCGGCTTGCCGAGCCAGGGCGTCAGCGCCGCCGCGACCGCCCCGGCCAGCAGGGCGAAGCGCAGCGCCGGCACCGCCTTCGGCCCGTCGCCGACCTGCCCGCCGACCCAATATCCCGCCGCCATGAAGGTCATCACCACCCCGATGACCGCACCCCACTGGTAGACCGAATAGCCGAAATGCGGCGCCATCAGCCGCCCACCGAGGATTTCCATCATCATCAGCGACCAGCCAGCGGCGAAAGCCGCGGCGGCGAGGGCGTAGGGGCGGGTGGGGGAGGACTCCGGGTGGGATTCTTGCAAAATCGAACGTCCTTGTCTTTACGTCACCCCGCGAAAGCGCATGGGTGCTGACGTGAGTCCCCCTCTCCCGGCGGGGCCGGGCGAGGGTTTTGGTGCCGCTACCCCGCCAACCCATAGACCTCCACGGGCTCGGCCAGTCCCTTCACGGCATGGCGTCCCAGCGGTTCCAGGCGGGCGCCGCAGGCGGCGGCGATCTCGGCGGAGGTCAGGACGGTGCGGCCGAGCTGGCTGCACAGCCCCTCGATCCGATTGACCAGGTTGACCGCCGGGCCGATCACCGTGAAGTCCAGCCGGTTGGCCGAGCCGATGTTGCCGTACATGACGTCGCCGATGTGCAGCGCGATGCCGCAGCGGAGCGTCGGCTGGCCCCAGGCGGCGCGTTCGGCGTTGCGGGCCTCCATGGCCTTCAGGGCGGCTTCGGCCGCATCCAGCGCCTTGGTGCAGGCGGCGGAGCCGCTGTGATCGCCGTCCTCCAGCGGGAAGATGGCCAGCATGGCGTCGCCGATGAACTTCAGGATCTCGCCGCCGCGCTCCTCCACGGCCCCGCCCATGATCTCGAAATAGCCGTTCAGCAGAGCGATCAGCTCCTCGCGCGGCAGGCGGTCGGCCAGCGGCGTGAAGCCGCGCAGGTCGCAGTACCACAGCACGGCGCGGACGTTGGCGCCGGTGCCGCGCCGGATGTCGCCGGACAGGATGCGCGTGCCGGTCTGCCGGCCCACATAGGTGTCCAGCACCGTGGTGGCGAGCCGGCGCAGCGCCATCGTCTCCAGCACCGCGCCCAAGGCCGGCAGGACCGCATCCACCAGCGCGAGGTCGGCGGTGGAGAAGCCGCCGGGCCGGTCGGTGGTGAAGCTCAGCACGTTGCGCCGGCCGCCGGTGAACAGCAGGACCATGGCGACATAGTCCGTGGCGCCCTGCTCGCGCAGTTCGCCCAGAACGGGGTAGGGCCAGGGCGGCTCCATCTGCTCCAGCCGGTAGCGCATGCCGTCGGCCCCGTGGTCCAGCAGGGTGGCGAAGGGGCTGGTCAGATACTCGGCGCTGGCTTCGGTGCCGTGGGGGCGGGGGTTGACCTCGACGCTTTCGGCGTCGCGGCGCCAGAAGAAGCCGATGGAGCGGATCTGCGGGTGCAGCAGCGGCAGGCCGCAGACCACGCGCATCAGGGGAACGCCGGCCGCCATCAGGCGATGGCAGAAGCGGTCCATCAGCTCCTCGATGCTGCCGGACTGCCGCCCTTCGCGCAGCAGCCAGTCGATCAGCGCCTGCGCGTCGCGGATCGGTTCGGGAGTGGGGAGGGGTGCTGCGGGCCGCGCAATGCTCACGTGACGATAACCATACAGACGCGGTGCTTGATCTGGCGGCGGATTCTGCCCAAGTTTCGCCTACGCCGCCAGTCTTGTTCGGCGTCGATGGAGGATATTGCCATGTTCATTCAGACCGAGCAGACGCCCAACCCGGCGACTCTCAAGTTCCTGCCGGGTCGCGACGTGCTCGGATCCGGCGCCGCCGACTTCTCCAGCCGCGAGGAGGCCGGCAACTCCCCGCTCGCCCAGCGCCTGTTCGAGATCGACGGGGTGCGCGGCGTGTTCCTGGGCAGCGACTTCGTCACCATCACCAAGTCGGACGACAAGGAGTGGTTCCTGCTGAAGCCGTCGATCCTTGGCGTCATCATGGAGCACTTCACCGCCAACCGCCCGGTGCTGCTGGGCGACGCCGGCGACGGCCACACCCACGCCGACCACGGTGACGACGACGAGATCGTCAGCCAGATCAAGGAACTGCTCGACACCCGCGTGCGCCCGGCCGTGGCGCAGGACGGTGGCGACATCACCTTCCACGGCTTCGAGGAAGGCGTGGTCTATCTGGTGATGAAGGGCGCCTGCTCCGGCTGCCCCAGCTCCACCGCCACGCTGAAGGCCGGCATCGAGAACATGCTGCGCCACTACATCCCCGAGGTGGTCGAGGTGCGCGCCGTCCGCTGACCCGGATCAGGATTACGGCGATAAAAAGGGCACGGGGAGACCCGTGCCCTTTTTGTTTGCGCGGGAACTTATTCCGGGCCGTGAAATCTATTCCGGAACGACGAACTGCATGCCCAGCCAGCGCCAGCGGCCGTCCGCCGTCGGCAGGGTGCAGTTGACGCGGGCGCGGCCGGGGGCGAAGGCGTCCTTGATGCGGACCTCCACCCGGTCCTCCGCAATGCGCTCCAGCGCCGTGCGGCCCTGGCCGGAGGCGAAGCAAGCCAGCCGCGACAGGTCGCCCACCCCCTCCGCCACGGTGAAGCCCAGCGGCGGCGGGTTGACGGTCAGCAGCGGGTCGTCGGGCGTCAGGTCGGTCACCGGCAGCGGCAGCGCGTTGGCGGCCAGCCGGAAGCGGTCGACGCTGCCGAAGCTCTCGTTCATCACGAAGCGCGGCAGGCTCCAACGGTCGGCGTTGGCGTGCAGCACGCCGGACTGCTGGCCGAAGGCGGCGGTGAAGCCCTGCTCCGTCACGATGGTGCGGACGGCGGAGGACACCTCCCCCTGCGGGTAGGCGAACAGGGTCGGGCGCTGGCCGGTCTCCGCCTGGATGCGGTCGGCCATGCGCTTCAGCTCCGCCCTGATGTCGGCGGCCGGGCGGTTCACCAGCGACTGGGTGGAGGCGCCGAGGCCGCCGATGGTCACCCCGGCGGACGTCAGCTGCCGGACCTCCGCCCAGGTCATGTGGGCGGGGGAGCCGCGGTCGATGGCGTCGGTGGCGACGAACAGGGTGAAGGGCAGGCCGGCTGCCTTCAGGCGCGGCCAGGCCTCGCGGTAGGCGGATCGGCTGGCCTCGTCGATGGTGATGGCCACCGTCCGGTCGGGCAGCGGCGCGCCGGAACGCAGGGCCTCCAGGATCTTCGGCAGGGGGAGGACTTCGTACTCGCCGTCCTCCAGCTCGTCCAGATGGGCTTCGAACTGGTCGAGGCGGATGCTGATCGAGGGGGTCTGGTCCTCGCCGAAGCGGTCGTAGGCGAAGACGACGGCCGTTGGGGTGCTGGCCATTGGGGCGCCGGGCGCCTCCGCCGCCACGGCGGGTCCGCCCGCCCAGGCCTGGAAGACCCAGGCGGCGGCCACGGCGAACAGTGCGGCGGCGCGTCGAAGCGGCATATCGGCCCATGCGGATCGTGAAACCGGACGGCGGTCCGGCTTACCCCGGGTGGTGTGACACATCCGGGCCGTGGTGAACAAGTCCGCAACGCCCGTATATGACCCCGCGGCGTGCTGCCGACCACCGGTTGATGCAGGGATGCAACAAACAGCCCCGCATCCGCTCAACCAAACACCCGGTCAGGTGCCCATCAGCAGCCCATCAGCAGGCCGCCCGCCGCCGCGTCGGTCAGCAGGGGATAGCCGTCGGCGTCGGGAAGCTGGTAGTGCCACCACTCGCAGGCGTAATGCCGCCAGCCGGCCGCCGTCATGATCCCCAGCAGCAGGGCGCGGTTGCGCTGTTGGTCCGGGGTCAGGTCGGTGCGCGCGTGGTGCGAGCGGTCGGTCATGTCGTCGAAGCCGGTGCCCATGTCCAAGGGCCGCCCGGAACCGTCAGCCAGGGTCAGATCCACCGCCACCCCGCGAGAATGCATGGAGCCGATGCGCGGGTCGGCGATGTAGGCGGGGTCGGGGAAGGCTTCCCAAAGCCTCCATTGCGCCTCGACCGGCCGGAAGGCATCGTAGATGCGCAGCCGGCAACCGATGCCGCGGGCAAGCCCGATGGCGGCGCGCAGCCGCTCCGCCGCGTCCGGGTGCAGCAGGCAGACGGGCTGGCGGTAGATCGGAACGCCGGCCAGATTGTCGGGCGTGGCGTAGAGCAGGTCGAGATCGACGTCGAAGGCCGGCGGTGCGATGGGCGTGAGCATGGCCGCTGTTTAGCACGGCCCCGATCGGTTACAGAAGCCGCTGGTAAGAGCAAAAGGTGTGGAAACGATGAGGGTTCTGGGATTGGACACGGCCACGTCGGGATGCTCGGCGGCGGTGTGGGACGACGGGCGCGTCACCGCGCGCCGGGCGGAGCCGATGGCGCGCGGCCAGGCGGAAGCGCTGGTCCCCATGGCGGAGGCGGCGCTGGCCGAGGCCGGGGTCGGCTTCGACGGTCTGGACCGCATCGCGGTGACGGTCGGCCCCGGCGCCTTCACCGGCCTGCGCATCGCGCTGGCGGCGGCGCGCGGCTTCGCGCTGGCCGCCGGCCTGCCGGTGGTCGGCATCACCACCTTCGAAGCCATCGCCCACGGCCTGCCGGAGACGGAACGCGCCGGGCGGGCGGTGCTGGTGGCCGTGGACTCCCGCCGGGCCGAACCCTTCCTCCAGCTCTTCGCCCCCGACCTCGCGCCGATGGGGGAGCCGGCGATGCCCGATCCGGCCGCGATCCCCGGCTGGCTGGACGGGCTTTACGCCCGGGGGCCGCTGCTGGTCGCCGGCGACGGGGCCGGGCTGCTGCGTCTGTTGCTGGAAGGCCGGCCGGACACCGCTTTCGCGAGCGGGCCGGGCATGCCGGACGCCGCCGTGGTGGCGGCGCTGGGGGCGGAGCGCGCGGCCGGCCTGCCGGCCCAGCCCTTCTACCTGCGCCCGCCCGACGTCACGCTGCCGCGCCAGCCCTCCTGAGCACCATCATGAGCCCTGCATCATGAGCACCGACATCCTGTTGCGGCCGGCCGGCGTCCTGGAGGCGCCGGTGCTGGCCGAACTGCAGCGCGTCTGCTTTCCCGAGGATCCCTGGGGGGCGGAGTCCATCGCCACGCTGGTGGGCCAGCCGGGCAACTTCGCGCTGCTTGCGCTGCACGCGGGGGAGCCCATCGGTTTCGTCATGGCACGCGTCGCGGCGGAGGACGGGGAAATCCTTGCCATCGGTGTGCTGCCGGAGGCACGGAGCGGCGGCGTGGGGCGGCACCTTGTCGCGGCGGCGCTGGACGGGGCGCAGCGGCTCGGCGCCACCGCGCTTTTCCTTGAAGTTGCTGAAGACAACGGCGCGGCGCAGGCCTTGTATAAGGCCAGCGGTTTCTTTCCGGTCGGCCGGCGGCCCGGATATTACAAGCGGCCGGACGGAAGGGTTGCCGCGCTCGTCCTGCGACATTCCTATGCAAACGAATAGATTTTAACCTTTACGGACCAAAAGGCGGTGGATCCCGGCCGGATCATCCGGATTTTCGGGCATTACGGCCAGAATGGAGTGACCCAGCTCAGCCAAGGATCGGGGTACATTCTCCAAGGGTTCGCCAGCGTTCAGCCGCACTTCCAGCGTCTGCCCCGGGGCCATCCGCTCCACCGATAACTTGGTTTTGACGAAGGTTAACGGGCATACGTCCGTGGTGATGTCCAAAAAGAAATCGGGCGAGTTTTTTTCGTACACTGCTTCCTCTTTGCGATCAAAGGATGGATATTGCACACGGCCTCAAACCTCTTTATATGGAGAGGAACGCCAAGCCGCGGAGCAAGCTTACATGAGCAATGGGAACCCTTCCAACGCGCTGTTGTCTCTGACCACGGAGATCGTTGCGGCGCACGTCTCCAACAATACAGTGGCTCTCAGCGATCTTCCGACGCTGATTGAGCAGGTCTACAAGTCTCTGGCGAACGTCGGCACGGAGCCGGTTGCGACGGAAGAGCGTCCGCAGCCCGCTGTGCCCATCAAGAAGTCGGTGACTCCCGATTACATTGTGTGCCTGGAGGACGGCAAGAAGCTGAAGATGCTGAAGCGCCACCTCAAGACGGCCTACAATATGTCGCCGGAGGAATACCGGGACCGTTGGGGTCTGCCGGCCGACTATCCCATGGTGGCCCCGAACTACGCGCGCCAGCGCAGTTCGCTGGCCAAGCAGATCGGGCTCGGCACCCGTGCGCGTCGCGGTGCGGCGTAAGGTCAGTCTGGCTTGAGCGTCGGTTTCCGGCGGACCGCCGATCCGGTCGGTCCGCTCCGGAGCCTTTTTTGGTTTCGGAACGCTTTTTTGCTCCGTCCAGCCTGCGACAACGCGCCTGCCGATGCCGCAATCGGCGACGAGGCGGTTGACCGGCAACCAGCCCTTTGTGTTATCCCTGTTGTGTGATTGAACCGGGCTCCGGATGGGGTGCGGGTCGTCGCCATGAACACGAACAACGCCAGCGAACCGTCGAATGGCTGATACAAGCACGGACCAGGGCAGTTCGTCCGAACTGCGCATGGGCTCCCTGGAAGTGCGGCTGGCCGAAACGGCCGCCGAGATCGACTGGGCGCAAGCGCTGCGCTACCGCGTCTTCTACGAGGAGATGTCGGCGGTCCCGACCCCCGACATGGCGGCGCGCCACCGCGACTTCGACGACTTCGACACGCTGTGCGACCACCTGCTGGTGATCGACCACGCGCGCGGCGACGGGCCGGAATCCGTGGTCGGCACCTACCGCCTGATCCGCCGACCGGCGGCGGCGAAAGCCGGGCGCTTCTACTCCAGCGACGAATACGACATCAGCCGGCTGGTCGCCCATCCCGGCGAGATCCTGGAACTCGGCCGGTCCTGCGTGGACGCCGCCTACCGCACGCGCGGCAGCATGCAGCTGCTGTGGCGCGGCATCGCGGCCTATGTGTTCCACCACGACATCGCGCTGATGTTCGGCTGCGCCAGCCTGCCGGGCACCGACCCCGCGGCCCTGGCCGAGCCGCTGGCCTACCTCCACCATTACCACCTCGCCCCGCCGGAGCTGCGCCCCGTCGCCCTGCCGGAACGGCACGTCGGCATGGACCTGATGCCGCGCGACCAGATCGACCCGCGGCGCGCGCTGAACGTGTTGCCGCCGCTGATCAAGGGGTACCTGCGGCTGGGCGGCTTCATCGGTGATGGCGCGGTGATCGACCACCAGTTCAACACGACGGACGTGTCCATCATCGTGAAGACGGACCTCATCACCGACAAATACTCCAAGCACTACGAGCGGCGCAGCCGCGACGCCCAGATTGCATGACGGGCAAGTTCGCATGAGCGCGGTGGACGCCTCCGGTTGTCACCCCCTGGGATCGCCGGTCCGCGGCGCCCTGCGTCTTGTCGTCTATCTCGCCTGGACGCTGCTGCTGGTGCCGCTCCAGCTGCTCGCCCAGACGCTGAAGCTGACGGCGCGGTACCGGATCCCGCTGGTCTACCACCGGATCTGCGCCCGCATCCTGGGCTTCGACGTGGTGGTGCGCGGGGAACGCGCGGCGGACGGGCCGGTGCTGTTCGTCTCCAACCATTCCTCCTACCTGGACATCACCGTTCTCGGCTCGCTGATCCCCGGCTCCTTCGTCGCCAAGAGCGAGGTGGCCGGCTGGCCCTTCTTCGGCTTTCTGGCGAAGCTCCAGCAGACCGTGTTCGTGGAGCGCAAGGCCCGCGCCGGCGTGGAGCGGCAGCGCGACGAGCTGGGCGCGCGGCTGGACGCCGGCGACAGCCTGATCCTGTTCCCGGAAGGCACCTCCAGCGACGGCAACCGCACGCTGCCCTTCAAGACGGCGCTGTTCGCGGTCGCCGCCCGGCGCATCGACGGCAAGCCACTGACCGTGCAGCCGGTCAGCATCACGCCGACGCGGTTGGACGGCATCCCCATGGGCATCGCCTTCCGGCCCTTCTACGCCTGGTACGGCGACATGGACCTCGCCCCGCACCTGTGGACGGTCTTCACGTTGGGCCGCATGACGGTGGAGGTGGAATTCCACCCGCCGGTGACCATCGACGGCTTCTCCAGCCGCAAATCGCTCGCCGAACATTGCCAGCGCGCCGTCGCGCGCGGGGTGGAGCGTTCGGTGTCGGGACGCTGATCAAAAAATTTTGGAAAAAATGCAGCGGCCCGCGAATCCTTTTGCCGCCCTCCGGCCTCTTACGGGTTGAGGCGTCCCGCCTCGGCTTGTTTCGGAGGATTGTCATGGCGTTCTACAGGAAGAACATCGGCGGCGTGCATCAGGCGGTTCGGGTGGCGGGCGGCCTTGCCGTCGCGGCCGGGGCCTTCGTGTCGCTGTCCGGCGCGGCCGTGTGGCTGGTCGCCGCCGGCGGCGCGGCGTTCGCCCTGACCGGACTCGTCGGTTACTGCCCGATGTGCGCGGTCGCCGGCATCGGCAAGGAAGGCCCTGCATGAGGGCGGCGATCACGGCTGATTTGCCGGCCGATTTGTTCGAGGCGGCGCGCCTGGGAGACCAGGGCGCCATCGTCCGCCTGCTGGAAAAGGCGCAGCCCGACATCCGCCGCTACGCCCGCGCGACCTGCCGCACCTCGGCGGACGCCGAGGACGCCGCGCAGGAAGCCCTGTGGCGGCTGTTCCGGCACGTCGGCACCATCCGCACGCTTTTGTCCTTCTCTGGCTGGCTGTTCAGCGTGGTCCGGCGGGAATGCCTCCGCCTCGCCCGCCGGGCTGGAGCGACGGTCGCGGAGAGCGAGGCCGAAGCGGTCCTGCTCGACCGGACGGAGGCCGAGCTGCGGCTTGACGTGGCGGCGGCCTTCGAGGCCTTGCCGCCGCACTACCGCGAGGTCGCGCTGATGCGCGACGTCAACGAAATGACCATCGACGAGATCGCCACGGCGCTCGGCACCACGCGGCAGGCGGTGAAGGCCCGCCTGCACCGCGCCCGCCTGCTGCTGCGCGAATATCTGACGCGGTGACGCATGATCGGTGACGCATGGCCGTTCCCCTGAACCGGGATGAGCCTGCGGTTGACTCGTTTTGCCGCACTCGTGTTACCATATTGGCTGGAAGCGATGCCGCGACGCGGCGGATCGCGCGCCTGACGGGTCCAAAATCGATGGGCCGTCTCGGCGCGCCTTTTTGTATTGGTGCGGAAGGGATCGTTGAGTAAGAAGCTCTTCATCAAGACCTGGGGCTGCCAGATGAACGTCTACGACTCCGCCCGCATGGCGGATGTCCTGGCACCCCTGGGCTACCGGCCGGTGGACGAGCCGGACGGCGCCGACATGGTGATCCTCAACACCTGCCACATCCGCGAAAAGGCGTCCGAGAAGGTCTTCTCGGAGCTTGGCCGCCTGCGCCTGCTGAAGGACAGCAAGGCCGAGGCCGGCGACGGCCGCATGATCGTCGCGGTGGCCGGCTGCGTCGCGCAGGCGGAAGGCGAGGAGATCGTCGCCCGCGCGCCCTACGTGGACATCGTCTTCGGGCCACAGACCTACCACACCCTGCCGGAGATGGTCGCCAAGGCCAGCCGCAAGGCTGGCAGCGTGCTGAACACCGACTTCCCCGTGGAGTCCAAGTTCGACTTCCTGCCGGACGAGAGCGCCGCCCAGGGCGTGACCGCCTTCCTGGCCGTGCAGGAGGGCTGCGACAAGTTCTGCACCTACTGCGTCGTGCCCTACACGCGCGGGGCCGAATTCTCGCGCAACGCCGACCAGATCCTGGCGGAGGCCCGGCGCCTCGTCGCCAACGGCACGCGGGAGATCAACCTGCTGGGCCAGAACGTCAACGCCTGGCACGGCGACGGGCCGGACGGGTCGACCTGGGGCCTGGGCCGGCTGATCCGCGCGCTGGCGGAGATCGACGGGCTGGCGCGCATCCGCTACACCACCTCGCACCCCAACGACATGGACGACGACCTGATCCGCGCCCATGCGGAGGTGCCGCAGCTCATGCCGTACCTGCATCTGCCGGTGCAGGCGGGCTCCGACCGGGTGCTGGCGGCGATGAACCGCAAGCACACCGCCGACGACTACCGCCGCGTCATCGACAAGCTGCGCGCGGCCAACCCGGATCTGGCGCTGTCGGGCGACTTCATCGTCGGCTTCCCCGGCGAGAGCGATGCCGACTTCGCCGACACGCTGCGCATCGTGACCGACGTGGGCTACGCCCAGGCCTATTCCTTCAAGTACAGCGCGCGCCCCGGCACGCCCGCCGCCCTGGAGCATTCCCAGGTGCCGGAGGATGTGAAGGACGCCCGGCTGGCGGCGCTCCAGCAATTGCTGAACGCGCAGCAGCAGGCCTTCAACCAGAGCTTCGTCGGCCGCACCGTGCCGGTGCTGTTCGATCGCAAGGGCAAGCACGCCGGCCAGCTGCTGGGCAAGAGCCCCTTCATGCAGTCGGTCCATGCCGAAGCGAACGACCGGCTGTTGGGTCGAATCGTGGAGGTGCGGATCGACGCCGCCCACCCGAACAGCCTCGCCGGCACCATCGTAACGGGCGAATTCCAAACGTCCCTAAACGGGACTCAACCGCTGGAGGCCAGTGTTTGAACGGCTTGCCGGATCAGCGCATCGACCTGAATTTCGACGACAACCGGCTTCTGCCGATGCTGTACGGGGAGCATGACCGCCACCTCGCGCGCATCGAAAACCAGCTGGGCGTCTCCCTGATTTCCCGAGGCAACACGCTGACCATCGCCGGCCCATCGGAGTCCGCCGAATCCGCGCGCTCGGCGCTGGACGCCCTGTACGAGCGGCTGAAGCGCGGCATGCCCGTCGGCACGGGGGAGGTGGATGCCGCCGTCCGCATGGCCACCGGCGTCGGTGGTGCTGTGCGCGACCAGAACCTCGCCACGCTCAGCCGGGCGGAGATCGCGGTGCGCACCCGGCGCAAGGGGGCCATCACTCCCCGCTCGCCCATGCAGGCCACCTACCTCCAGGCGCTCGCCGAAAGCGAGATGGTCTTCGGCCTCGGCCCGGCGGGCACGGGCAAGACCTACCTCGCCGTGGCGCAGGCCGTGGCGATGCTGACGACGGGGCAGGTGGACCGCATCATCCTGTCGCGTCCCGCCGTGGAGGCCGGGGAGCGGCTGGGCTTCCTGCCCGGCGACCTGAAGGAGAAGGTGGACCCCTACCTGCGCCCGCTCTACGACGCGCTGCACGACATGCTGCCGGCGGAGCAGGTGAAGAAGCGGCTGGAGTCCGGCGAGATCGAGATCGCCCCGCTTGCCTTCATGCGCGGCCGCACGCTCGGCAACGCCTTCGTCATCCTGGACGAGGCGCAGAACACCACGCCCATGCAGATGAAGATGTTCCTCACCCGCCTGGGCGAAGGCGGGCGCATGGCGGTGACCGGCGACATCTCGCAGACCGACCTGCCGGCCGGCACCAAGTCCGGCCTGCGCGAGGCGCTGGACATCCTGCAGGGGGTGGACGGCATCCGCTTCGTGCATTTCACCGACGTGGACGTGGTGCGCCACCCGCTGGTCGCCCGCATCATCCGCGCCTACGACCGCTTCGACGCCCAGCCCAAGCCCGCCCGCCGGCCCGCCGCCGGCAATGGGAACAGCGGCACGGACGGGGAGGGGACACCGTGATGGCCGTGGATGTCGTTGTTTCACGTGAAGCCGGCGACTGGGCGGACAACGCCGAATGGCTGTCGGAGCGCGCCGCGCTGGCCGCGCTGTCCGTCACCTACGACGAGGACGAAGGGCCGGCGGAGCTGTCCATCGTGCTCGCCGACGACGCGCTGGTGCACCGCCTGAACCGCGAATACCGAGGCAAGGACAAGCCGACCAACGTCCTGTCCTTCGCCCTGACCGAGGCGGAGGAGCCCGACGCGGGCGAGGACGCTCCCGTCATGCTGGGCGACGTGATCCTGGCCTGGGAAACCGTCGCCCGCGAGGCGGAGGAGCAGGGAAAGACGCCTTCGGACCACATGACCCACCTTGTGGTGCATGGCGTTCTGCACTTGTTGGGGTATGATCACGAGACGGACGAGGATGCCGAGGAGATGGAGCAGCTGGAGGTCCAGGTGCTCGAAACCCTCGGGATCGCCGATCCGTACGCCACAACGCGAACCTCTTCCGGAACCCCTCCGGGAGAGGCGAACCTGGACGAACAACCGCCGGACCGATGAGCGAAATATCCGACAGTCGAACGCCCCGTGAAGACGGGGCCGAAGACCACCATTCCCTGGGCCACCTGTTCAAGGGGTGGCTCCGCACCGTCATCGGGGGGCGCGACGACGCGACCCTCCGCGCCACGATCGAGGAATTGATCGAGGAGCCGGACGGCGAAGAGGGATCCCTGGGGGCGGGCGAACGCGCCCTCCTCGCCAACATCCTCAAGCTCCGCGACCGCACCGTCGACGACGTGATGGTGCCGCGCGCCGACATCGTGGCGGTGGAGGTGGACACGCCGTTCCCCACCCTCGTCCAGCGCATGGCGGAGGAGGCCCATTCCCGCCTGCCGGTCTACCGCGAGACGCTGGACGAGGTGGTGGGCATGGTCCACATCAAGGACGTGCTCGCCGCCGTCGCGAAGGGCCTGACGGTCGAGCTGAAGGACATCGTCCGCGACCTCTCCATCGTCGCCCCCAGCATGCCGGTGGTGGACCTGCTGGTGCAGATGCGCCAGAAGCGCCAGCACATGGCGCTGGTGGTGGACGAGTTCGGCGGCATCGACGGCCTCGTCACCATCGAGGATCTGGTGGAAGAAATCGTCGGCGAGATCGAGGACGAGCACGACGAGGAAGCCCAGCCGCGCCTCGTGGAACGCCCCGACGGCTCGATCATCGCCGACGCCCGCGTCTCCATCGAGGATTTCGAGGAGCGCGTCGGTTCCTTCCTGACCGAGGAGGAGCGCGAGGACGTCGACACGCTCGGCGGCCTGGTCGTCTCGCTCGCCGGCCGCGTGCCGGGCCGCGGCGAGATGCTGACCCACCCCTCCGGCATCGAGTTCGAGATCGTCGAGGCCGACCCCCGCCGCATCAAGCGCCTGCGCGTCCGCAACACCCCCGCCAACAACTCCGCCCTGGCGGAGGTGGGCTAGTCGTCGTTCCCCTTCCTCCTCCGTGGGGAAGGGGAACGCGTTTTTTCCGTCATCCCCGCCTCTCGCGCTGGCGAAGCCAGCGCTGACGGCGTCAGGCGGATTGAAAATCCGCTGAGAGCCTGCGCGGGGATGACGATGAAGGTTGCCGCGCTGCTCCCCACCTACGGTGGGCAGCCCCGCCACACCGGAGTCCATTCCTTGTCCCTGTCCGACACCCTGACCACCCCGGTTCCGCGGCACCGGTTCCCGGCGCGCCTTGCCCAGCTTGCCGGATGGCGGCGGCTGGCCGTGGCGGCGGGCTTCGGCGGGTTGGCGACCTTCGCGCTGCCGCCGGCCTGCGCCGTGCCGTTGCTGCTGATCGCCTTTCCGGGGCTGCTCTGGTTGCTCGACGGGGAGCGGACGGGGCGGCAGGCCTTCGCGGTCGGCTGGTTCTTCGGCTTCGCCCATCATCTGCTCGGCCTCTACTGGATCAGCGCGGCGCTGTTCACCGACATCGGGCGCTTCTGGTGGGCGCTGCCGCTGTCGGCGGCCGGGCTGCCGGTCCTGCTGTCCATGTTCACGGGCTTCGCCACGCTGCTCGTCTGGAAGACGCGGGCGACCGGGCTGGCGCGGGTGGTCCTGTTCGCCGCGTCCTGGGCGCTGTTCGAATGGCTGCGCGGCCATGTCTTCACCGGTTTCCCGTGGAACCTGATCGGCTACGGCTGGACCGGCTTCCTGCCGGTGCTGCAGAGCGTGTCGCTGTTCGGCATCTATGGCCTCAGCCTGCTGACAGCCCTGGTCGGGGCGCTGCCGGCCGCGCTCGGTGATCCGGCCCTGCCGCCGCGCCGGGCCTGGGGGGCGCTGGCCGCCGGGCTGGCGCTGTTCGTGGGGCTGGGCGTGTGGGGTGAACTCCAGCTTGCCGGCGCCCCGACGGAAACGGTGCCGGGGGTGCGGCTGCGGCTCGTCCAGCCGGCCATCGACCAGCGGCTGAAATGGGCGCCCGGCGAGAGGGTGCGCAACGTCCAGCAGCAGCTCGACCTCTCCGCCGAGCCTCCGTCGGCACCGTCGGCCGAGCCCCCCACCCACATCATCTGGTCGGAAACGGCCGTCCCCCTGTTCATGGAACAGGATGCCCGCGTGCGCCAGGCGCTGGGCTCGGTGACACCGCCGGGCGGGCTGGTGATCACCGGCGCGCCGCGCGTGACCATGGGGGCGGACGGGGAGCAGCGCTACTACAACAGCCTGCTGGCGGTGGACGGCAGCGGCGCTATCGCGGGCAGCTTCGACAAGTTCCACCTCGTGCCCTTCGGCGAATACATGCCGCTGCGGAACTGGCTTCCGGTCGGGGCCATCGCCGGCAACGGGGCGGAGTTCTCGGCCGGGCCGGGGCCGGTGACGCTCGACCTGAAGGGCCTGCCGCCGGTCAGCCCGCTGATCTGCTACGAGGTGATCTTCCCTGGTGCGGTGGTGGACCACGCCCACCGGCCCCAATGGATGCTGAATCTCACCAACGACGCCTGGTACGGCAACACCGCCGGCCCGCATCAGCATTTCGCCATCGCCCAGACCCGCGCGGTGGAAGAGGGGCTGCCCCTCGTGCGCGTCGCCAACACCGGAATCTCCGGCGTCGTGGACGCCTACGGGCGGGTGACGGCCATGCTCGGCCTCGGTCAGCGGGGCATCGTCGATGCAGCCTTGCCAAAAGCACGCCCGGCTCCCACCCTTTACGGTTGGGTGGGAGATGGTCTTTTCGGGGTAATGCTCCTGTTCTGCCTTGCCCTCGGTCTGCTCGCTCGACAACGCCGCTAGCGCAACCAACAATCTTTTTCAACCACGCGCATCGGGAGCGGCAGGGGCACCCTTGACTGCATACATGGATATGTCGTATCAAGGTTGCACAACTGTTTCAGGGAATTAGAGAATGCCAGCAACAGCAACGCGGGGCCGCCGTGCGTCAGCCGGCCGTCCCAAGACGGGAAAGCCGAATCCGATTGACGTCCATGTCGGTTCCCGCGTCCGGTTGCGCCGGACCCTGTTGGGGATGAGCCAGGAAAAGCTGGGCGAGGCCATCGGCCTGACGTTCCAGCAGGTCCAGAAGTACGAGCGCGGCGCGAACCGCATCGGCGCTTCCCGCCTGTTCGACCTCAGCCGCGTCCTGGACGTGCCGGTGTCGTTCTTCTTCGACGACATGCCGGCCGAAGCGGCCTCCGCGCCGGTTGACGACGACGAGGCGGGCGCCGGTGGTTACGAGGAACGTTCGGGCGGCTACGAGCCGGACCCGATGGCCAAGCGCGAGACGCTGGAACTGGTGCGGGCCTACTACCGCATCAACGACCCGTCGGTCCGCAAGCGCCTGTTCGAGCTGACCAAGGCGGTTGCCAACGCCGGCATGGCCGACGCCGCCGAATAACCGCCGACCGGGTTGGACGTGTGAACGCAGTGGCCCGATTTTTTCGGACCGCGTGTGATACGGGGCCTGTGATACGGGGCCTGTGATACGGGGGATGTGACCGGACGGTCGCATCCCCCGAATTCATTGCGGGTGGAACCGGGTTTCTACCCCCGTTCTCCTGGGAGATCTCTTGACCCCGACCGCAAACCTTGTCACATACGGCGAAGATCGGGTTTTCCTCGGGTGCTGTACCGGTCGCCATTGTTTTGTGTGAAATAGCCCCGTCCATTGCCGAGGTTCGCCGTGGCCAAGCTCAATTACGTCTTCACCAGCGAGTCCGTGTCCGAAGGCCATCCGGACAAGGTGTGCGACCGCATCTCCGACGCGATCGTCGATCTGTACCTGTCCCACGATCCCTACG